>JAGXQV010000001.1 GCA_018336195.1 Sulfuricella sp.
CCGTGGTGGCACTGGTCGCGGTCGTCGGGCTAGTCACCGTGGTGGCACTGGTCGCGGTCGTCGGGCTGGTCACCGTGGTGGCACTGGTCGCGGTCGTCGGGCTGGTCACCGTGGTGGCACTGGTCGCGGTCGTCGGGCTAGTTACCGTGGTAGCGCTGGTCGCCGTGGTAGCGCTGGTCGCCGTGGTAGCGCTGGTCGCCGTGGTAGCGCTGGTCGCCGTGGTAGCGCTGGTCGCCGTGGTAGCGCTAGTCGCCGTAGTAGCGCTGGTTGCCGTGGTCGGGCTAGTCACCGTGGTGGCACTGGTCGCGGTCGTCGGGCTGGTTGCCGTGGTAGCGCTGGTCGCCGTGGTCGGGCTGGTCACCGTGGTGGCACTAGTTGCCGTGGTCGGGCTGGTCACCGTAGTGGCACTAGTTGCCGTGGTCGGGCTGGTCACCGTGGTAGCGCTGGTCGCCGTGGTAGCGCTAGTCGCCGTAGTAGCGCTGGTTGCCGTGGTCGGGCTGGTCACCGTGGTAGCGCTGGTCGCGGTCGTCGGGCTAGTCACCGTGGTGGCACTGGTCGCGGTCGTCGGGCTAGTCACCGTGGTGGCACTGGTGGCGGTCGTCGGGCTAGTTACCGTGGTAGCGCTGGTCGCCGTGGTCGGGCTGGTCGACGTAGTAGCGCTGGTCGCGGTCGTCGGACTAGTCACCGTGGTGGCACTGGTCGCGGTCGTCGGGCTGGTTGCCGTGGTAGCGCTGGTTGCAGTCGTCGGATTGGTCGACGTAGTACTCGTTGTCGGAGTAGTCGGACTCGTGACGGTCGTCGGGGTTGTCGCGGTCGTGCTAGTCGTTGGAGTAGTAGGGGTAGTCACTACCTGGTCACTCAACCTTGCCTCGCCATAACCCGTTGGCGTCGTTGGAGTCGTAAGGGTTGGTGTAGTCGGAGTTGAAATACCTATTGGCGTAACAACGCCTGGTGGTTGAATCGATGGCGGAGCATCGTAGTTTTGAGCATCAAGGGGAAGCTCAACTCTATCGCGGGGAAGGGGCTGATCGACGAATGGAACAGGATCTTGATGGCCGTTACTGGACGCGAAGCTGCCAGGAACAATTAGGCTGGGCTCATCGCCATTGCGAGGGATGCTCAAGCCATCGTCCCGAATAGCGCCTTGATCAACTATGATTCGTTCGCGAGCTTCACCGCCACCAATACTGGTCTGAATATTCTCATTACCACTGTCGCCAGCTTGTTCCTGAACGTGGCCTGCGTCATTCGCGTCAAGATTACTAGCGCTTCCTTGCCCACGACCCAGCACGGTCAAATCATCAAAAAGGAGGGCCTCCTGATTTTGTGAGTTTTCACCGCTATTGCCGGTTTGCTGGTTTTGTTCAACCTTCCCGTCGTGCTCAGCCGCCATGATCCGCTCCTCAATTACTTTATGTTCATGCTCTCATGTTACGCAACGCCGAGAAAAGCCCCAAGACAGCCAAAGGTTATAGCTGTTAGCGCTCCCTGAACGAGTAGGTAAACAAGTCGATCAGCGGCTTGGACAAATAAGCAATCAAGGTCTTCTCGCCAGTCACGATTTCGGCTTCCAAACTCATCCCGGTTTTAAGCGGGTATCGTCCTGGGATGTCTCCTACATAGGGATTTTTCACGGAGACCCATCCCCGGTAATACGGCTTGTTGTCCTCGCCAATAATGCTTGTGGCCGTTACCCGCTTCAGGGTGCCCTTCGCTATGCCAAAGCGGGCATAATCAAAACTGGTCACGCGCAAATTGACCGGTTGTCCGATTTTTACATAGCCAATATCCTTGGGCGGGATTTTCACTACTGCCTCCAAAGGCGCGTCAACGGGAACGATCTGCATCAATAGCGCGCCAGGTTGAATCACTTGACCAATAGTTTGCACTTTAAGGTCTTGAACATGACCATTATTTGGAGAACGTACGACTAGCCGGTCTACCTTGGCTTGTAGGCGTTGCAGCGTTTCTTCAACTTCGGCGATTTCGGCCCTAACCGTCCCCATTTCATTCAGCGCATCTCGCCGCACCTGATTAAAGGTATCGGAACGGCGATTTTCAATCTCCGCCAATTCCTGGGAAACAACACCAATTTCCTCCTTGATCCGTATTACTTCGCCATCCGCGGTTACTTTTGCTCTCTTGGTTTCCAGCAACACACTACGGTTTATCAGCTTGCGCTCGGCAAGATCATCGCGCATTTTTTCCAACTCAGCGGTTAACCCCTGCTGCTGGCCAGCAGTGTTAAATGATTGATTCAATTGCTTAATCCTGTTTTTCCGTTGCTGTATCTGCCGATCCAGAATGGAAATTGTCGAATCTCTGGTGGCCATTTGTGTTTGGTAAAGCGAATTTTGGTCGTCGCGGAGATCGGTATGAGTTCCGGCAATTTCATCAAACTTAGGCTTTCTTCCATCGGCAAACGACTCCAGGCGCTCCGCCCGCAACCGCAAAGATAACAAGCGCGACTCCATTTGCCGGAGGTCGGCTATCGCCTGCGACCCATCGATGCGAAGCAATTCCTGCCCTTCCTTGACCAGCATATTTTCTTCGACAGAAATTTTTTCGATTACGCCACCATCCAGATGCTGAATGACCTTGACCTGTCCGGAGGGCAGAACTTCACCTGGTGCACGGGCCACTTCCGTCAATTGCGTGACACCCGACCATAACAGAAACACCCCTACCATCAGCCCGACGACAATCAGGATGGGGCGAACAAAAGCCGGTATCAATTCTTCTTCGATTTGAACCGTTTCCGAAAGTAGGCGACGCTCCCGACTCCCCAAGACGATTTGCCCGGTCGCAAGCGACTTGTGTTGTTTGGATTTGGATTTCTTAAAAAGCATTATTTCATCCCCGCCATAATCTTGGCCTTGATTTGTTCAAACGTTCCCATGGCCGTCACGGAACCATGCTCCAGGTAAATTACGTTATCGGCCATACGCATATGGCCGGGTCGATGGGAGATCATCAATACCGTGGCCCGCCCGCGTAGCCACTGAATACAGCGCATCAACGCCTCTTCGCCGGCCTGGTCCATCCCAGTTCCCGGCTCATCCATCAGAACAATCGAGGCCGGCTTGAGGATCGTGCGGGCGAGGGAGAGGCGCTGACGAAACCCATGCGGCAGTTGCTCGGACTTGCTGTTGGAAATTCGCGTCTCGAAGCCCTGTGGCAGCGCCTTGACGTCTTCCATCAAACCGGCCATTTCCACCGCCCAATTCACCTCATCATCCGTGGCTTCCGGATAGACGAGCCTCAAATTCTGCGCAACGGTGCCATAAAAAATTTCGCAGTTCTGCGGCATGTAGGATATGCGGGAGCGGAGGTCTGCCGTGGTCAACTGACGGATGTCGATGTTATCGAGACGGATAGAACCTGCCTGCGGGACATAAACCCGCACCACCAACTTTAGCAAGGTGGTTTTCCCGGCACGGTTAGGTCCGGCGATGACCAGTAGCTCGCCCGGATTTACCCCGAAGTTCACGCCGAGCAGCACCGGATCAGCATCGTTGGAATAGCGAAACGACACTCGTGAAAAATTCAGGGCGCCCAGTATGCCAGGACGAATTGTCTGACGGACACCGTTGTCGCGCTCCCCCTGAAGCTTCATGAGGTTCTCGACCTGTCGCATTTGGGTACGAAACTGGACGATCGAAGTGATCGCGGTAAAGATGTTCTGGATGGGACCGGTAACCCGCCAGACGATCATCATACTGGCAATCATTGCGCCACCCGTCACTTCCCCGCGGAAAACCAGCATTGCGGAAAGCGCCAGGGACAACAACCCGGTAATCGTCCCAAAGGCTTGGGAAACGCTGGAAATTCGAGACTGCACCTGGCCAATTTTAAAGTTGGCCAAGACCGATTTTCCACTCATGTTGCGAAAGCGATCCAGCCAGACTTGTTCGGACCCGGTGGAGCGAATAATTCGCATGTTGGTCAACGCCTCGGTCAGCAATTCCCAGCGCAGCGCAGCCAATTGCGATGATTTGGAGACGGCGCTTTCATTGATTTTGCGGGTAGAAAACCCCAGCAGCGCATAAGCCAGCACCGCGAGCATCACTACCCCGATAACCGCAGGGTTGATGAGCGCCAGGGCAATCAACATGATCAGGGTTGCCGGCAATTCGAAGGCCAGGGAGGCCATCGGCCCGAGAAAAAACTCGCGCAGGCTCTCCAAGCTCTTGATCCGGCCCACTTGCCGGCTTACCGAGGCGCCTTCCGTGGAAGAAATGGGCAGTGCAATGATTCGTTGAAAAACGCTGCTCCCCAAAACATATTCCGCCCTACCGCCGATGTAGGCCATTACCCTGCCTTTTAGGAGCCTGACGGCTTGGTCCAAAATAATAGCAATCAAGACGCCGAGCAGGATATAGCCCGCCAATCCCACATCACGGGAGGGTATCACCCGATCGTAAACCGTCATGACGAACAAGGGCGGCGCAAGCGCAAGCAGCGTACTGATCACCGTCAGGATATAAACCAGCACAATATGCCGGCGCAGCTTCCAGAACAGGTTCCCAAACCAACTGGTCTGACCTGCTTGTAGCACCTCACCTTTTTCCGGCATCTTGAACAAATATATTTCGCCCTGGCTGGCTGGCGGTGCTTGAATTTCCTTTTCGGTAGCATCGCCACTGTCGAAAATCCGTAAACGTCCGTCTTCCGTACGCCCACGAATCACTAGCGCCGGCTCGCCATCGGGCAGGAACAAACAGGGCATCAGGCGCGTATCGAGTTGGACGAGTGCCCCATGATAAGAGCGGGGTTGAAACTCCAGGTTGCTCAGGACCGAACAAAGATCCGAGAGATCAAGCCCCCGTACCAGATGCGGCATTGCTTCCGCCAATTCCCGCGGTGGACCACTCCAGCCCAGCGCATCCAGCAACGGCAACAGGCATCTGGCCAAATCGGATTCCTTCCCCAACTGGTGACCGACCAAGCTTTCCATGACTTCGGTATATGGCGGACGTTCGATAACCGCTGCTACGCCCCCGCCGTCCGCAATGTCCCCGCCATTTGGTCCACGCCCTCTCTCATCCGCCACCAGCCGTCCGTCACGCAGCACATACACCATGTCGGCCATCGACAGCCATGAGGGACGAGGGGTCACCAGTATTATGGTAACCTCCCCCTTCTGCTTCTCTAGGTAATCGCGGAGCAACCTATCCCCCTCCATATCCAGAGAAATGTTGGCCTCGTCGAATAGAATCAGGCTGGGGCTCTTGGCGAGCGCCCGGACTATGGCGATGGTCTGGCGCACCCCTTCCGGCAAAGTCCCACTGACCCCTTCGCCCAAAGGTGTCTCGTAGCCCAGTTTCATCCCCGCCACCACCCGATCCAACCCCAACTCCCTGGCAATCCTCAGGGCGTCATGGTTCAGGCTGTGATCGAACATCGTCATGTTTTCAAGAATGGTACCTGCCACAACCGAGCCGGATTGGGGCAAGAAGGCGATTTCCTTGGGCAGGCTGGCGGAAGCGAACTCCTGAATCGGTCGCCCATCCACGATAACTTCGCCGGAATCCGGCTTGACCAAGCCATCCAACATGGAAAGCAACGTGGTTTTACCACTACCGCTATCGCCCAGAATGGCAATGCACTGCCCAGCCTTGACATGCAATGACACCCCATTGAAGAGAGCCTTGCCGCCGTCATGACACAGGCTGACGTCGCGCAGTTCCACGCCTTGGCGTATCGGGCGGATTTCTTCCTTGCCTTGGTTATCATCGCACGGCATCTGCATGACTTCACCCAACCGCTCATGGGCAGCGTCAAAGGATTGGTAGCGTAACCACACTGCCAGGCTACGCACCAATGGCTGCAAGGCGCGCACCGAAAGCATCATGCAGGCGGCCAGGCCGCCAGGGGTCATTTGCCCCTCCAGCACCGCGATTGCTCCGGCGAACACCACGCTGACGATCATCAACTGGGAAAACAGGGTCGCCATACTGGTAGCAAGCGCACCGCCCCGATTCAACTTCTCCCCCATTTCGGCATTGGCTTCCTGCAAGCGTTCATAACGCCGCTGGATCAGATTTTCCATGGTCATGCTTTTGACCGAATGAATATTGCTGAGTACCTCAGCCATAAAATTGAAGCGCCGATCATCCAAAACATGGCGCTGCTGAATATTGCTTCTCATCCAGCGCCCGAATTGAAATATCAACAACATGAAAATCAACAGCAAGGCGCACGGCACAATCACCAGCCACCCGCCAACGATATAAATCAACGCCAGGAAAATAACGACGAAGGGAAGATCAAACAGCACCAGCAACGCCCGGCCGGAATAAAATTCAGCGACCTTAACGGAAGATAGGATCCGTTCGGCATAGGCACCGGGTTCTTCACGCTGGTAGCGTTTCATCGGAACGTGCAACATTCGCTCAAGGGCAGCGATACTGGCGCTATGCTCAAAACGCGCACCCAGCCAGCCGGTGACCAATCCGCTGAGCGACTTCAGGATTTCTTCCAGGATGATGGCGACGATGATCCCGAGCACCAAGAACATCAGGGTTTCTATGGACTGGTTGGAAACAACGCGGTCCATGATCTGGAGGATGGCAAGTGGAACGGCCAACGCCAGGATATTCGAGAGAAATGTCGAAATCGCCAATCCCGGCAAAACCCGACGCAAATCCGGAGAATTGAAGACCTGCCTCAAGGGAATCACCATCGCCTGACCATCCGGCTTGGACGTGCTCGATGAGGGTGTACGGCCCCAGTTCGACATAAACGACTTCATTTTATTCCATATCCAAATATTCTATTAATTGACGCAGGAGCGGATGGGCAATCGACAGCCGGCCATCCGGGCCTTCTGAAACCACCCCGGAAGCCACTGCCAGATCCAGATTCGGCCGCAAATTTCCCACGTTTTCCCCCAATGCCGAAGCGACATCCTTCAACAAGGCTTTCCCGGAATTTCGGGCTACGGCATTGAGCAGCCTGCGGTCGAGGTTCAAATTGTCCAGCCGGGAACACACAACGATCATCAACGACAGGGCTTTCTTCCAGTCGCCACGACATTTCGCCAATTCGACCGCAAAAAGAGGAACCCCTGCGGCCTTATCCACAAGGCACTCGATTCCGTTTGGCGGCAGAGTGTCGGCATTCTGATCCAGCACCACACCAGCCAGCGCGGACAATTCGTCCCGAGACAATTTCACCAGCTGAACAAGTTTCGCCGAGGCGGGAACCGGCTCTACAAAACGACGCGCGGAAAAAACAACCATGCGTCCATTACTGCGGGCGTCGACCGCTGCAGCCCACAGGAGACACTGTTTTTCTTGGTTCAACAAATGAAAATCATCGACGATAACCAGTTCCGGCAATTTCAATGGGGTGGAACGTAACACCCCCGCCACCTCATTGACAGAATGCAGAAGGCCTGCCGTGGAATTACTGACATCCTGGCTATCGCCAAGAAAATCCGGTTGCCCATGGAAGAAATGCAGCACGCCCCCCACTCTTTGGCACGAACTGTATATCTCCCGGCACAAGCGGGATTTCCCCATTCCCGCCTCAGCCCGCAAACACACCAACTGCCCATTGCCCAGAGCAGATTCACGCAATGCGGATTCCAGAACACTCAACTCGGAATGCCTGCCGATCAAGACGAAGCTGCTTCGCTCACCGGTCCATAGCAATGAATCGAGGCTGGAAAAAGACAAAAACCGCGAAGCATCCTGCCCTTGACCGATGCCGAAGGCCTGCATCAACTCCAAAGCCTCCCGTCCCACGGCAATTCTTCCGGCAGGAGCACCGTGAGCCAACGCACGGGCGGACGCAATTGCCGCGCTGGCGACCGCTTCACCTGACCAGCCACCGAAGCGTTTCATGCTTGCTACTGCCAAGCCCGCCGTAATCCCTCCCCGCATCACGCCCGTCAATTCCGGGAACTGCCGGGCAATGTCGCAATGGATGGCATAAGCAGTTTGCAACGCCTTAATCAAATCAAACTCGGTCACCCGCTGGACGCCGAAAATCAAATCCCCGGCATTCCCCTTGCGAGCAAGGAAAAGCGCATCATGATCGTAAGCCAGTGCTGCAAGAACCCCGTGCAAAAGTCGCACTGCCTGGCGATCCACCTCGTCGGGCAGAGCAATGCTAAGCACGATGCACGGACGTCGTTCCAGCAGGCCGTCCGAAACCATGACGGAACTCTCATGCTGCGCGGACTGCAACAGGCTCATACCCCGCGACGCCGCCATGGTGCGGTTATGCACATTCAATCGTTTGAACAATGCCACGACATGCTGTTTGACCGTGCCGACACCGATGCCCAATTCACTGGCAATTTCCTTGTTGACCTTGCCGGCCTGCAACAAAGCCAGAATCTGGCGTTGCCGCGTTGTCAATTCGGGTGGCGAGGAACGACCTTCGCTCTCGGAAGAAGAAACGACCTCGGATAGTGCCGGCGCCTCAATGGCGACTTCATCAGCCCCGCGACGCTCATCGACCGGGAATTGAGCGTTCATGGCTCGCGCCATTCACGAAGTGCGACCCTCAAGACTGGCGTAGCTAAACTGGCAACCATTTGAGGGTTACCATCGACGACCAAAAGTGCGGGCACAATCTTCGGTTTGAATCCATGACGTCCGAGTTTCTCGGTAAGGGCCGAAGCCGTGGAAACGGCCGTTTCGCGCAATTCGCCTTGGGTGTCGCCACGCCCCGTCACGGCAGCCACCTCCGGCTCGCTCGACGCCTGCGGGCTTTGCGCTTGCCCCCCCGAAGACATTGCGGCTGCAGGCGATTCTGCCGGCTCGGTGATTGCACCCGAAGCATCGAGAGCGTGGGACGAGACAATTCGACAACGGTGCTGATTGGCGCGCAATACGGCACACGATTTCTCGGCATCCCGCGAGGTGGGGAATTTAGCGATAAACAATCGATACCAAGCGGCGCTTTCGGCATTGCCTTCCACCAGTTTTCCTTGGCGGCGCGGCGCCAACGAGCGCTCCGCGACCAAGCCGGCGAGGCGTTTGCGCATGTCCCGCCATTTGGAGGCAACAGCGGTGCGGTCATACACGCCGGATAATTCCACCAGCCAAAAATCGCCCTTGTCGTCGAACAGGCTTTCTGTCCAGTCGATCCCGTCGATTTCCAGAACCGGCGGCGCAGCCGTCAACACCACCCCCGCATCCGCCTCGCCGGGCGCCGAAGGGCGATATCCTTTCCCTGGCAGGATATCGCCCTGCTGCACCCCGCCGCCCAAAGCCTGGAAGAGATTGGTCATGGCAACATAGCGCGCCATCCGGATCAAGTGCAACTCATTCAGGTTGCTGTGATAAGTGCGCTGGGTATCAAGCAAAGTCAAATAATCGATAGCCCCCGCGCTATAGGATTCCATGCTGTAATCCCAGGCACGCCGTGACGCATTGGTTGCTTCCTGCTGAGCCTCAAAACGCTTCTTGGTCTTTTGCAGGGCATTCAAGGCATCTTCCACCTCGCGCACCGCGAGATAAACGACCCGCGCATAGGTTTCCACCATTTCTTCATGCACGGCACGGGCAAACTCGATCTCTCGCGTCCGTTTCCCGCTGTCAAAAATAGTTGCCGAGAGATTGGCGATCCCGTTCAGAAAGAAGGTATGCGGCTGGAACATTTGGGAAAGATAATGGCTGCCATAGCCGACCTGACCGGATAGATCCAAGGGAGGAAGGAAACGTGCCCGAGCAACGTCGATGTCCGCGTCGGCGGACAGCATTCGAGCTTCCACCACCCTAACATCCGGCCGGCGCAGCAACAAGGCGCTCGGAATTCCGGGAAACACCACCGGATAGGATATTGAATCAATACCCTTTTCGGGCAGGGACAGATTACCGGGAACCGTACCGCTCAATAGCGCCAGTATGCTTTTGACATCTTCGCGGCGCTGTTCCAATGCCGGAATAGTAGCCCTCACCGCGAATACCGCCGCGCGCTGCTGCTCAAGATCGGTAATCGTGGCATCACCTTTTTCCAGCCTTTGCTCGACAGACCTCACCATACCGCTAAGCACTTCCTCGGTTTCGCGCGACACCCGCAGGCGGTCGTTCAAGGAAAGGTATTCCACAAAATTGGAAACGACACTCCCTACCAGCAGGCGTTGCGTGTCGTCGCGCTGGAAAGCCGCGCGCCACAACTGGAGATCTGCGGAATCGATAAGAGACTGCTTTTCCCCCCACAGGTCGACGCGCCAGTCTCCCCGCAAGCTGGTTTGATAGGTACGAATCGAATCGACCTGCCCCCCGGAACCAACTGTTCCGATACCGAATACCGGTGCTTCGACCTTGGCTTGGGCAGGTACGCTGATTACTGGATTTTTATCGGCAACCGCCTGCTCGGCACGCGCTTTCGCCTGCGCGATCCGCAAATTCGCGATTACCAAGTCGTGGTTATTGGCGAGCGCCCTATCGATCAGCGAGTCCAGTTCCTGATTTCCCAATAAACGCCACCAGTCAACCAACACCTTATCCAACCTGGTTTTCGGCAGCGGCGATACTTCCGATGGGACTGTGGGAATAGTCGAAGCTGCCGCGGGGGCAGCGGCCGCCATGCGTTCCGCTTCGCTAGCCAGTTCTTTGCTGACCTGAGCCTTGTCAAATTTCTCGGGCAGGGGAATAGCCGGGACGTCGTAGCGATCCCGCTTGACAGCACATCCCGCCAACACGATGGCAATGAACACGCTCCCTAGCCTGCCGATCTTTAATAGGGCACCTTTATTTAGCATTGAGCTCACACTAACCTCAATATCCCCATTTTTATGACAAACAAATAACACCCCCTTAATTCTTATAGACTTTTTTTGAGTTTAAGATGGTTAAGACACACTTGTCAAACAACATCTCAAACCAGTTTAAAAAACGCCCTTTGGTATAAGTTATGCCTACTCTTCAGAAACGTCTACTCACCAATACTCACCAAATACTCGGATGCAAAAAAAAACCGGTGTAAGCTAGAAAGTTACCTCTGCGCCTCCCCACACATAAAAAAGTGCCGCGCGCACCAAAAAGGGAATCCGCATATCACTCGATGTAACGGATGGAGCGAATGGCGTTACTGTATAATTTGCATTCCGCACGCAACGTTGCCAACTGCATTCAACAGCAGGCATCTTGACCAACGACACCACAGTCGCAGCGCCTAACCTTAGCAGGGAGAGAACTGAATGCAGAATATCCTGGCGGGCATTAATGAGAAAATGCTATGGCATTCCATCAAAGAAAGCCCCCGTCTAACGGCTTTTTTGAGTACTCCACCGTTGCAGGACCGGCTGACAGACCATGACCGACTTGACATTGCTGAAGCCGATGTCCTGCCAAAAACAGAAGAATTTAATCCTGAAAACTCCCCCGCCCGTTCCTCCGACCAATCTGCCGAAGAACAGAAGCCAACCTCGCCCCTCCCAGAAACCACGCTTTCGACAGACGCCACGCGGAATATTCCGTTTCCTGACACGACATCGGTAGCATCCGCGATGCTTTCCTCAATCTCTCAGGAAACGCCACCTGAGATTGTTCCGGCTCCACCGCTAAAGATGGAACCCAATATCGCCCAAGAATTGGTGATGCCCTCCCTAACCGTTTGCGCGGAGCAGGATCACGACGCATCCTCGAAGAAAGCCCTTCCCCCAAGCTTGCCGACGGCGGCAGAGATGAGCATTATTCCGCCCGAACTCCCCACCCTTCCCGCCTTTCTCACTGAACAGGACGCGCAGGCGGAAGAACCGCTCACGCCAGCCGCAATGCCCCAAGAGGTCGCAGCAGCGTTTGATCTTGCAGGACCGGGTTCCCCCGAATTCGCGCCGCTTGATGAGCGCCACGTCGATCAACAGCCCCCCCACGCGATATCCGATACCACACCCTCGGAAACCGTGCCAGGGAATGCACTGGAAGCCAGCGTGCCTATCACCCCTGCAAAAAAGCCGTCTGTTGCAAGCAGGCATGGATTCTCCAATGACAAACGCACCCAAAGCAAAACCAATCTGGTGTTGGGTATCGCTGCATTGTTGGCCGTCTTGGTGTTGCTGATCTCGATCCTGATAACTTGGCCGACAATCAGTCATGTATTAGGTTTCAGAGGTAGTCGGCCCGCGACTATTTCAACGCCGCCCAGTCAGCCAGAGGTCGCCGCGCCGACAGCCGTGCCGCCAGCCAGCCAGGAAGAACCTGCCAGCCAGTCCAACTTAGCGCCAGGCACGACAAGCTCACCTGAAACCGGTGCAGGAGAAATGACACTCACGCCCAATCAGTCCAATGGCATTGATGAGGAAAAAAAATAGCCTCCTTCTCCCCACACTCTTCTGGAAATGCTTGCGATGCCTCGAACAACAAGCATTGACGAGACCGTAACCCAATCAGGAATTGACCTAAATTCTTAGGAAAGAATGAAAACCATGGCACAACTGAACCTCCCCCAACAACTTCAGAAAGAAATGACGATTACGGCAGAAGACATTACCGGCCTGATTCAGAATGGCTCGTTAATCGCCAAAGGATGCCGCTTCAAAGGCGAGCTTACCGTGCAGGGTGGCGTCAAGATTGACGGGGAGGTCGAAGGATCAATCATTGTTGAAGGGACCAACTCGCTCCTTTACGTCAGCGAAAGCGGTCGCGTGATCGGTGAAATACGTGCTGCAAACGTGATTATCGACGGCGAGGTCAAGGGCCGCGTCAGAGCCGACCATAGAGCAACGGTCTATGGGAAGCTGGAAGGCGACTTGTACTATGGCGACAAGTTGGTCGTGGAAGAAAGTGCCGACATCAACGGGCGAGTTTCCCGCCTTGCCAATCTGAAAGCCGCACCGCAGGAAAGCTCAGAAGGGGGGGCGGTACCATTCCGCATACATAGTGTGAACGAATCTTCACCTTCCTTCACGAAGAAGCATGACGAACAAAATTTCGATAACGCCCCGATAAAGCCGGATTAACTGTTGATTTCCTTGCGAATCCCTTTGAATGTCCGGAGTAGAGGGGAATACTCCAGAAGGGACGGCGGCAAATGGGCCACCGCTTCGCGCGCCTCGCGTATCGACGGATAGGCGCCGCTTACAATGCCGATCATCAGTTTGCCGTCGGCAAGCGTGCGATACACGGCAATTTGGTCAGGCTTCAATTGCGATTTCGAATAAATGCGCTGCATTTCGTCCAAGGCATGCTCCGGAGGGGTTATCGCAAGCTGGACGGTAAACTGACTCTCATCCTGTTTCCTGAGCCATTCCATGCTGGTCTGCAACGAAGCCTCCAATGCCGTGGTGGTAGCCAGCGAGGTTGAAGGGCGCGGCCCTTTTTCCGGGCTTTTTTTCCCGGCGCCGACAGCGCCATGACCTGCAACCGGCTTGTTCTTTACCAAGGCCGGAACCAGGACATCTTCGCTAGACTTGACGACCTTATCCCCTTTCTCTTGCCTGGCGATTTCCGCCGCTGGAGGCGGGGCTGCAGGCACATCCGATGCTGCTACTGACGAAACGCCATTTGCCAATGCCGCTATCTCGGTGGGCTGCGCCGGCGGGCTTGCCGGAGCATTTACCACCCCTTCCTTTTCTCCCGCCTTGCTCAACACCGGAGGCGATGCATCGCGACTCGCGGAAAGTGGGGTAATCGGGGTTTCCGGGGCGGGTTTGGCGGTAGCTTGCCATTTCAATAGCCACAAAAAGACCGTCAACAAGATCGACCCCAACAAGAGTCCCAGATAAACCCGGGGAATCGGTCCCACTTTAGCGGGCTCGAACCAACTCTCCCGTAACGCGACGTCCACCTGGACATTGTTGACCAAGTGGGTGTTATCGAGAAAAGCTGCCAACAGCGCTTTGTCAGCGAGGATGTTGATACGCCGGATCGACCCCTTGGAAGCGGAAAAAATGCGCTTCAGCGCGCTTTTTGAAAACACCTGGGGGCCTCGATAGCCTGCGGTCCGCATACGAAAAAGCAGGTAATCGCCGGATTCTTCCTTACCGAGATGCTTCAGGCTGAAACAATGGGTGACTTGATCCCTGAAATTGCGCAACTGCGGTTGGTTAAGGAGCGCATCGAGTTCCGGCTGACCGAACATGGCAACCTGGAACAATTTGAAGGGTTCATTTTCCGCGGTGGACAACCGGTAAACTTCCTCTAACACGGTTGAAGTCAGTGCTTGAGCCTCGTCGATAAACAACAAGACCTTGCGGCCCTGCCGCTGTTTTCTGACTAGGTGCTGCTGAAGCACCAGGGCCGCCCGATCATAACTCAGCTTACCCAGATTCAAGCCCATGTTATCGGCCAGAACCCAGGGAATTTCGTTTTTCTTTAAGGCAAGACTGGGGACTTTATAGATTTCCACCTCGGCGGGCACATTGACTTCGAGCATGTGCGCCAACATGGTTTTTCCGGTACCGGGCTCTCCCACGATTTTGATGAGCAACCCATCGTTGCACGTAACCGCGTAGACAAGCTTGTCGAGGATATCCGCGCGACTGCCGCCCGAATAATAAAACTCGTGGTTTGGAACAATTTTGAAGGGGGGCTGGGTTAATCCGAAATGTTCAAAATACATGTAAAAGTCCGCTCGTAACCAACTGGTCAAACATGAACAATTACTCTGGGGGCGCTATAAACGTCCAGTCATGCGTAATTCCGGAAACCATTTCCCCCGCGCAACCAGCACGAGGGAAACTTTCCCCGTACTGCGGGCAGGGAAAGCCCTCAATGCTTGATCTTACGGGATCACGCCATCATTTGAAGGGATGACGGCGAACGATGGTTTCCTCGCGGTCCGGGCCAGTCGAAATGATATCGATGGGCACACCGCAAACCGCTTCCAGGCGATTCAGATAGTTGCGGGCCGCTTGGGGCAGTTTGTCGAATTCCTTGACGCCCACCGTGCTGTCTTTCCAGCCCGGCATTTCCTCGTAAATCGGCTCGCACTTGGCCAGCGCTTCCGCACCGGCAGGGAGGATGTCGCTAACGCCACCGTCAAGCTTGTAGCCGGTGGCCAGGCGCACGGTATCCATGCCGTCCAGCACGTCGAGCTTGGTAACACAGAGGCCAGTGACACCGTTGATCTGGATTGAGCGTTTCAGCGCAGCGGCGTCGAACCAGCCGCAACGGCGGG
>JAGXQV010000002.1 GCA_018336195.1 Sulfuricella sp.
GCCTTGGCGCCGGACGCTTGCCCCGCCTCGCCATACAGGTATTGGCGGGTAGTGCCACCGGGAAACGTGACTGTACTCAGCATTCCTTGGGCGTTGTAAGCGTATTGGTAAACGCCGCTTGCCGGGTCGGTGACGGTTTGAACTCGGTTGTTCGCGTCATAGGTATAGGCGATGCCGCGCCCGAAGGAATTCACTACCCCGGATAGGCGACCCGATGCATCGTAGCTGAATTGGTAGCTATGCCCTTCGCTGTTGCGCAAGGACGTCAGGCGTCCGTTTTGATTGTAGGTTTCCGTTTCCTCGGGGGTAAAAAGCTGCCAGCCGCCTTGCGCGGTGTCACGAAGCAGCGCGCCGTTGTCGGGTGCCGCGTACCATGGCGCGCTGCCGACCCGCTGGAAGGTAAAGGTTTTGCCGTCGGGGCGGGTGATCTTGGCGGTGAAAAAGTTTTCAACCGATTGAACGGTAAGGACGCGGGCGAAGGTGTCGCTCCAATTCAACCCAAAACGCCCTGCCTTGGCGGTAATGCTGTTGTAATAGCGACGAATTTCCAGCGGAGCCGCGCCGTAACCCGTGTAGTCGGTTTCCGTCAGCAATACGTTGCCGTTGGCCGGGTTGATGAGGGTGTTGGCTGGCGAAGCGGCAAACGCGGCGTTGCTGAAAATGCAGAAAAGGAGAAGAAGGATAATGCGGCACATGATCGTTCCTTGGGAAGTTTTGGTGTCTATCATCAGCTTGGCGATTGCCGCTGTCGCGATATTGGGAATTTCCGGAAGACTTGATTGAAGCCGAATGGTCATTCGGAACAATCGCAAGCGTCCGGTGCGCCGGGATCGCTATCGCCATCGGTTGGGGGATTGACTGGGCTGGAGTCGCCCATGTCGAATGTTGGGATGTATTTCACTTCGCCTGTCATTTTATACGTGCAACTGTTAAATGCGTCAGCCCCAACCTCAACTAGAAATTTATTATTTTCGTCGACCACCCCTCCGCCTGCCTCTAGCCCAGGGAAGTTTTGTGCGACATTTATCTGAATTACACCTGGGCTGCCGTCGTCGCACTGAATTAGGGCCGACGTCCCAAGCAACATCCCTGAAACTGATGAGACCCCCACTGGTTGTTGAATACTTATGTTATCGAAGGTGTATATGGTGCAACTGCGGCTGATTAGGTGAGAGTTCTCAACGACCATGTCGGTATCCTGGCATCCTCCAAGTGCTTTCCAAGTTTCTCCTGTCGCCGGCGCATTTGATAACAGCATTAGACATGTACTCATTGAAAATACAAACTGCCGGAAACATCTCGAAACACGTCGATCTTTTTTCATGGTCTTGTCGTTCCCTTGAGGTTGTCATTGCGGCGTTTTGGCAGCGGTTTCACTGGATGGCGCACCACCGCAACGCCGAAATTTACCCCTTTCGAAATCAATATGTAACTGTCATTTATTACAGTTACCAAGTGTATGAAAACCGGGTAGAGTCCAAAGGTTTTGCTTCGATGGATACCTCTACCTTTGAGCAGGTAAACTATTCAAATCGAGGAGAGGACTAACCCGCCTAAGGCGCAATCCCCGCAGGGCATTGCGCCTTAGGCCAACGGATTGATGCAATTCAAAAAAACAGGATTTCCATACCCGTTCTATCCATGTTCTACGGCATAGTCATCTACATGTATACCTTCGACAGCATCATCTTCCGCATTTTCACGCTGAATAAGCCAAGTTCATGACGGTAATCTCAATAGACGATGGCGAAGTACTCGAAGGGGATTTGCCGAAAGCAAAAATGAAGTTGGTGCAGGCTTGGCTGGAAATCCGTCGGGGGGATTTGATGGCCGATGCGGCTTATTTGACGTGAAGCCGTTCATGACCAGCGAGTTTTTCCGTGAACTGGAAAACGAGGCTTACTTTCGTCAGGTGCGGATTTTTGTCTTGGGGATAGGCTGGCCAAACGGTCAAGACCTGGGGCCGGATACGATTGCCGCTGAACTAGTCGGAAGCGGTACGGCGGATCATGCTGCGTAAAAAAAGCGGATGGGTAAAGCGCGGCGCCCCCATCGAACCATCAGTCTTCAGTCAGATGGGTGCGCCATCGCTCTTGTGCCCAGACCGATAGGCCGCCGGGTATCACCCATCCTTTTCTTCGCCGAGTTGGTCACCCAAACCTAAGTTTTGAGAGTACCAAACGGCAAGAACCGCTTTCTTCAAATATCGCACGGCTTGTCGTACACCGCCATGATCGCCTGCAATTCGTGGAGGACGGCGGCGTGTTCTTCGGAAGTGAGTGCGGCGGCTTCCGGGAGGGGTTCGTGGCGTTCCATGATGCCGATGGTGCGGGTGACTTCGCGGCAACCCCGGTTGCACAACAGTTCGATGCAGTGGTCGATTTTTTCCTTATCCATGCGGCGGGCGGAAATGAAATGGTAATATTTCATTTTACTCCTTTTGGGGAAGCCTATGACGACCATTGTCGTCGTTAGAAAGAACGGCGTCGCCGCGATTGCCGCCGACAGTCTCACCACTTTCGGGGACATGCGTTTGTCTTCCGATTTCGACGTGGCGCACGACAAGATCATGCGCTGCGGCGATTCCTACCTCGGCCTGGCGGGTAGCGCCGCGCACCAACTGGTGCTGGAGAACCTGATCGCGCGCAACGCCAAGATGAAGCTGGGCAGCCGCGCCGATATCTACGAAAGTTTCCGGAAAATGCACCCGGTGCTCAAGGAGGAATGTTTTCTCAACCCCAAGGAAGAGGAAGACGATCCCTACGAATCGAGCCAGATTACCGCGCTGATCGCCAACCCCTCGGGGATCTTCGGGGTGTTCTCGATGCGCGAAATTTTCGAATACAAGAAATTCTGGGCCATCGGCTCGGGGCGGGAATACGCGCTGGGTGCGATGCACACCGTTTACGACCAGGATCTTTCCGCCGAGGAAATCGCCCGCATCGGCATTGAGGCCGGTATAGCATTCGACATCAACAGTGCGCTGCCGGCCAGTCTCTACACCGTCAAACTCAAGAAAAAACATGGAACCGCGTGACGCCCTGTATCGCTTTCTTTTTGAAAACACCGCCGTGCGCGGTGAGATCGTCCAACTCGACAACACCTGGCGGGCCGTGCTGGAACGCCACGACTACCCGCCGGCGGTGCGCCGCATCCTGGGTGAACTGATGGCGGCGGCAGCCTTGCTGTCGGCAACGCTGAAGTTTTCCGGGGCGCTGGTCATGCAGGTGCAGAGCAATGGGCCGGTGCGCCTGCTGGTGGTGGAATGCAGCGCCGACCTGGGAATGCGCGCCACCGCGAAGTGGGACGGCGAAATTCCCGACACCGCGACGCTGACCGACCTAGTGGGCGACGGGCATTTCGCCATCACCCTCGATCCCGGCGAGGGGAAAAAGCCCTATCAGGGCATCGTCGCGCTGGAAGGCGGAAATATCGCCGCCGTGCTGGAAAACTACATGCGCCGTTCCGAGCAGCTCGACACCCGCCTGATTCTCGCCGCCGACGACTGGACGGCCAGCGGGATGCTCTTGCAAAAGCTGCCGGGCGTGACGGAGCACGATCTCGATGCGTGGAATCGCATCGACCATCTGGGTGCCACCCTGAAAGCCGAGGAGCTCCTGGGCCTTCCGGTCTACGCCTTGTTGCGCCGCCTGTTCGGCGAAGAAACCGTGCGGCTGTTCGATCCGTCCCCGGTATGTTTCCGCTGCTCGTGCTCGGCGGAACGGGTGGGCGCGATGTTGCGCATGATGGGCCGCGACGAGGTGCTGGCGGTACTCGCGGAAAAAAGCGAGATGGAAGTGCGCTGCGAATTCTGCAACCAGGTTTACCGCTACGACGCCATCGATGCCGGGCAGCTTTTCGCCACGGACATTCCCACCCCGGCGGGGGCGACCCGCCATTGAAACGGCTGCTCACGCTGTTGCTGGCAGTGGCTCTGGCCGCTTGTGCCCCACCGGCGCGGCGCCCCGACGGCAGCCGTTTTGCGCCGGACTTCACCTTTTCGGCATTCGCCAAGACCGATATCGACGTGGTGGCGGAAATCCACTACCGCGAAACCTTCGCGGTGCTGCGCAACCTGATGGAAAAGCTCTACAAGCGCAATCCCCGCGAGTGGCGCAAGACCGGCCAACCGAGCGGCGAAGCCATTGTCGCGCTGGTGTTCGACCGCCCCCACGACTGGCGTTTCCGCGAACTGGACAACCAAATCGGCGCGCAAGCCATCCAGTTGGCCTTCAGCGAGGACTACCGCGGCGACCGGGTGTTGGCCTTCATCGTCGGGCTGGCGACCATGACCCACGCGGCCTATAACGACAAGCTCGAACTATTCGCCCTCGACGAACTGATTCCCCAAAAGCTCTACAACTGCGCCCGCAATTACGAAGCCGCCGCCTGGAAGCTCAAGCACGACCGCACGGCGCGCGGCGAGCCGTTCCTGCTCGGCAATGAAACCGACGGAAGCGTGAAAAACCTCAGTTTCGAACGCGAGTTCGGCAAGCTGGTGGCCTACCAGGACACCCTGGCGCGAATTGCCGCGGAAAAGAACCACCGCACCGTGGTGCGGGTGATCCAGGGCGTTGCGACGGTGGTGTTCTTGCCGATCTAGGAGATGGTTGGCTGCGGCAGGGAAATCACCACTTCCGCGCCGCCTTCGACATTGTGCGCCTCGATATGGCCGTGCATATGCTCCACGATCATGCGCGACATGTAGAGGCCGATCCCGGTGCCGCTTTCCTTGCTGGTGAAATACGGATCGAAAATCTTCGGCAGGATGGCTTCGGGAATGCCGCCGCCGTTGTCGCGAATGCGCACCGTCGCCACGCCGTCTTCCGCGCCGATAGCCACGACCACCTTGCCGGCATGATGACCGGCCTTGATGGCATCCTTGGCGTTGACCAGAACGTTGAGCAGCACCTGGGCGTATTCGTTGGGATAGCCCAGCCCGCAAACATCCCGAGCGCCCTCCACGACGATCTCGATATTGTTGTTGGCGAAACTCGCTTCCAGGAGTTTTAAGGCATCGCCAAGCGAATTGGCCAGATTGAAGCTGCGGCTCTCGGCATCGGGGCGGAAGAAATTGCGGAAATCGTCGATGGTGCGAGACATTCTTTGCGCGACCTGATTCCCGGTGTCGGTCATTTCTTTCAGAAAGTTCTGGTCAAGCTCGCCGAATTCGTAAGCATCCTTGATGTTTTGCAGAATCAGGTTGAGCGTGTTGAGCGGCTGGCGCCACTGGTGGGCCACGTTGTGCATCATCTCGCCCATGGTGGCAAGGCGCGACTGCTGGATTAACAGCAAATCCTTTTCACGGTTCTTGGCGACTTCCTCGTGCACCCGCTGTTCCAGCGACTGGTTGAGCCGGCGGACCTGCTCCTCGATGGCGCGACGCTCGGTAACGTCCTGGAAGGTGCCGGAAATAAAGGCTTTCCCACCCTGTTCGGTCTTGCCGTTGCAGCGCAGTTCGGCCCAGAAGCGCCGTCCCGACGCGCTGACCATCTCGGCTTCCATGGTAAAGGGGGAACCGTCGTCCCACGCCGCCTGCAAATTGGCTTTCACCAAAGGACGAAATTCCGGTGCGTAATAATTCAGTGCTTCATCGAGATTGGCGGGGGGAATATCCACCGGATGTTCCACCAAGCGGTAGACCTCTTCGGTCCACATGATGGTGTTGCAGGGCGGATTGGCTTTCCACCCGCCGAGAAGAGCGATGGTCTGGCTTTCACGCAGGAATTCATTGGCTTCGTCGAGGGCGTCCTTGGCCAGATGGATCGCCGTGATGTCGCGAGCGATGCCGAGTACGCCGATGATTTTTCCACCGGCATCGCACATCGGCGTTTTAATGGTTTCGAGGAGGGCGCGGTGACCATCGTCGGCAAAAGTGATCCATTCCTCGTTGACGCTTGGTTTGCCGGCCGCCATGGCTGCCTTGTCGTTGGCACGGAAGAAATCCGCCAATTCGGAGGCGACGAAATCGTAATCGGTCTTGCCGACGATCTGATGCTCCTTGGCGCCGAAAAAACGCTCGAACATCGGGTTGCAGGTAAGGTAAATCCCTTCGACGTTTTTTAGCCAAATCAGATCCGGAATGGTATCCACCAGGGTTTTCAGGCGCGTGCGTTGGTCCTTGAGAGCGCGTTTGGCCTGTCTTTCCGCCGAGATATCGATCCCCAGGCCGATCAGATAGGGCTTGCCATTGATTATCGAGCGCTGTCCGCTGAAATAATGGGGGATTTTTTGGCCATGGTGGGTCAGCAAATCGGCTTCGACGGAAGCGATCCCTTGTTCGAATACCGCTTTCATGGCGTGGGCAATACGAACTTTGTCCTCTCCCTCGAATAAATCCGGGCCGCTCATCCCCGCCAGGACCGCATCCGAATAGCCGGAAACCGTGGTGAAATGGCGGTTCCAGCGCTGGAACCGGCCATTTTCGTCGAACAGGTAAAAAACCCCCGGCAGGCTGTTGATGATGTCGTCGGAAAACAGTTTTTCCGTGAGCAGGGCTTCCTGCTGACGCAGCTGTTCCGTGACGTCGCGGGAAATCCCGATGAACGCCGGCTTCCCTTGCCAATGGCCGCGTGCCACCCGGGTATCGACCATAATCCGGCTGCCGTCGGCTCTCAGGAGCGGAAGGGGGAAATCGACGCGCTTTCCTTCAAGAATTTCCCCGACGACGGCCTTTCCCTGGTCGTGCGATTCGATGGGATGAACCTGTAAAATCGACGCGCCCAGCAGGGCGTCGCCGTATCCCAGACCCTCCGCCACCGCCTTGTTGTAATGGAGGATATGCCCATCCAGATCAACGATGAAAAGATAATCCTGGATTGCGCAGAACAGGTCGCTCAAATCCTGCTCGCGGGTTGCCGCCTGTTCGCGCGCCAGGAGGCGCTCCAGCGCTTGGCTGAACTGGTGCGCCAGGGTATCCAGCACGGTGAGCGCGGTTTGGGCGATCGCCTCGCCATGTTTGCTGGCCAGGGTAAGACAGGCGACCACCTGGTCCTGGACCAGGATGGGCATGACCACCAACGCCCGAATCCCTTCTTTTGCCCAATCTGCGCCGATCGTCAAGGTGGAATCGGCGCAGCTCGGACGACAACTGGTTTGTAACTTGCCGCTGCGGATCAGGTTCGCGCGCGGCGAATCCGCCGGGAGATGAGAAACCTCGGCAACGAATTGCCCGGAAAGTCCCGCATGGGCAACCAATTGGTAAC
Source organism: Sulfuricella sp. (assembly GCA_018336195.1). GTDB lineage: Bacteria > Pseudomonadota > Gammaproteobacteria > Burkholderiales > Sulfuricellaceae > JAGXQV01. The sequence continues at coordinate 7,206 of JAGXQV010000002.1, forward strand.
TGCCGTCGGGCTGCCGCCAATACAGGCCGCCGCCGTCCAGTTCCGGCAGGCTCAGCGCGCTTTCCAGAATGGCTTGCTGCAACACCTCGCGCGGCGGCAACTCGGCGAGCTTCTCGGAAAATCCGTGCTGGATACTCACCAGCAATTCGGCATGTTTGCTTTGGGAAACGTCGCTCATGGTGCCGACCGTCAGCAACGGCCTGCCCGTTTCGTCATGCTCGACCACCTTGCCGCGCGCGTAAAACCACAGCCATTGCCCCGCCGCGCTGCGGATGCGGCATTCCGCTTCAAACAGCCGTCCATCATTGTCTGGTAGGGCGGCGATCTGCTCACGCACCTTCTGTCGGTCAGCGGGGTGGATGTTCTCCAGCCAGTCCGCCAAGCTTGCCGGAGCGCACTCGTAACCCAAAATATTGCACAGCGATTCGCTCCACACGTTGTGATCGTGCAGATGGTCGTATTCCCAAATGCCTATTCCGGTTTTATCCAGCACCAATTGCAAACGGGATTCCAGGCGCTTTTTTTCGGCCTGCAACACCGCCTGCTGGCGCAACGGCTTGTCGATGATTTCCACGCCGAGGTATTCCATCAGGCGATGCTGGCTGATCACCCCGACGATTTTCTCCTCGCCGTCGACCACCGCCAGGTGGCGCAAGTGATCGGCGGTCATGCGAAGATCCGCGTCGAGTACCGACGCCGTAACCGGAATATGCTGCACCGGGGAACTCATCACTTCCCGCAGACACACCGACTCCGGCGCGGCACACGCCGCCCACAGGCGGGGAATATCGCGCTCGGTGACGATACCCAAAGCCCGCTGCTCCTCGACCACCACGATGTAATCCCATTTCTCGATGGCCATCCGCTCCACGGCGAATTCGAGGCTGTCACCGGGAGAAAGACTGGGGAATCCCCGGTCGATCACGAAATTCAGATTCTGGATGCGGTGGAGCATGGAACGCTCCAGATGACTACGGAAATCGCTTTCGCTGACCATGCCGACGACCAGTCCTTCCTGATCGAGCGCCACGAGGTGGCGCACCTTGTGGCGCAGCAACAGGGCGTAGGCGGCATTGAAATCCAGGCTGGCGGAGGCGCTCAGCACCGGCTGGCTCATGATTGCGGAGACGCGGGTGTCCAGCGGCATCCGCTCATGGAATAGGCGGACCACGTCCCGCTCGGTGAGGATGCCGAGCGGCTGGCGATTTTCCACCACCACCAGCGAGGAGGCATGCTCCCTGGCCATGATTTGCGCCGCGATTTCAAGCGTTTGACCGGGTGATAGCGAAAGCACCCGGGAACTCATGATGTCGCCGAGCTTAAGCGAGTAAGAGGAAGTCATGGCCCAACCCGTAAAACCCGGCAAGAGACGGGCAGATGAAGGAAATTATCAAAATTGGTCGTTCCGGACTTTGTTGCCGGTGTGTTGCGTCCGCGGCTCCGTCGGATTGGAACGATCCCATCAAAAACTTTATTTCAAACCGATTTATGGGGAAGCAAGACATTGGAAACCATGATAATTCTCAAAAACATTGTCATATTCCCTGCCCCGACGGATCAACCCCATTTTTTTCGGAAATAATCCGGGAAAACCGCCATGAATACTGACAGTTGTCAATTTATCCGGAGAATTCGTATGATACGATGCAACTGCTGGCCCATCAATTCGAAAAACCATGGAATCCAAACGCATACTGATCGTCGAGGACGAGCCCGTCAATCGCGAATTATTGGTTGAAAACCTGAGCCTGGCCGGTTATGAGACGGAAATCGCGGCAACCGGAGAAGAAGCGTGGCGGATGCTGTCGGAGAATCCCGGCACCTACGACATGATCCTGCTCGACCGTTTGATGCCGGATATGGACGGCATCGAGATTTTAAGACGCAGCAAGGAAAATCCGACGCTCATCCATACCCCGCTCATCATGCACACCGCCATGTCCTCGGATGCGGATATCGCCGAAGGATTGCGGGCCGGCGCCTATTACTACCTGACCAAGCCCTACGCGACGGAAACCCTGCTTGCCATCGTTGCCACGGCTGCGGAAGACCACCGCCAACAACTCGAGTTGCAAAGCAAGGTGCATCAGGCGGCACGCACCCTCACCTGCCTCAAAAATGCCCAATTCCAGTTCAGCACGCCCGACCAGGCGCGCGACATCGCCACCCTGGTCGCCACCGCGACACCCAATCCGGAACGGGTGGTGCTTGGACTCACCGAATTGATGCTGAACGCGGTCGAACACGGCAACCTCGGCATCGGCTACGCGGAAAAATCGCGCTTGATCGAAGAAGGCCGGCTATTCGAGGAAATCGCCAAACGCCTCGACACTCCCGACCATGCCGGCAAGCAGGCGATGCTGGAATTCTCCCGCGAGGGCGATGAATTCCGCTTTTTGATTCGCGACCTGGGAAGCGGCTTCGATTGGCGCGACTATCTGGAAATCAGCCCGGAACGGGCTTTCGACACCCACGGGCGAGGCATCGCGATGTCGCGCATGATCAGCTTCGACTGCCTGGAGTACCAGGGTTGCGGCAACCAGGTGCTGGCGCGGGTGACGATGAGTTAAGGAAATCACGTGCTTCCGTTAAACCGACGATGGGCTCAACCCGCGACTATCCCGCGTCAACCGGCCAGGGCAGGCGCTTCCATCCCCAGCACCTGCGCCGCCTTGTTGAGCCGTGCGTCGAAACAGGCGAAGCTCACCGACAAGCGGGAAATACGTTTCGCCTCATAGGCCGCCGCTAGCCGTCATTCCGTTGAACGTTCGTAGAACGTCTTTCCCACCCGCCCGATGTGTTCGCGCAGATCCGCGTTGTTCAGCATGGCGAAGAGCGACAGGTCTATGGTGTAGGGCAACAGCAAATCATCCAGTTCCGAGGCGATGGCAGCGAGTTGCGGCACAGCCAAGCGGTCGCCATACAGGGTGAGGTCTATGTCCGATCCGGTTTTGTGCGTGCCCATCGCGCGCGATCCGTACAGGACGGCCCTGTCGACAGCGGGGAAGCGGGCCAACACTTCCTGGATGCGGGCGACGACGGAAGGAGCCAAGCCGTAATCCATCAATCGTCGTGTTGCCGGCAGAGTGCCGAGAATTTTTCAGCCATGCTCCGGAAGGCGGGGTAATAGCGCTCCAGAATGTGTGTGGCGATAGTTTGCGCCGTTTCCTGATCGTAGGTGTGGGAAGTCAGGTTGCGGTCGGCGATCATTTCCATCCACGCCTCGCCCTGCTCGATGAGGGCATTCTTGAAAGCGCTACGGGTGGCGTCCTTGGAGCCGATCAGCCCGACGATGCCCTTGTCGGTCAGGTAATCCTTGAAGACGTTCCAGGCCAACTCGTGGGTAAACTCGAAGCTCTGGATCAGCCCCTGCTGTTCCAATTTCGACAAGGCGCGCGTCTGCGCCAGGGCTGCCGCTTCGTCCAGGGTCTGAAGCGCTTTGAGATAATTATCGAAGCGCTGTTTCCATCTGACGTCCTGCATCCCTTACTCCTTGCCCGATTTGCGGGGGAATATCACCCATGCTCCTTGGCCCACGAATCCTTGAGCGTCACGGTGCGGTTGAACACCAGCTTGGCGCCGGGTTGGTGCTCGACACGGTCGCTACAGAAATACCCCAACCGCTCGAACTGGTAACGGGTTTCCGGCGCGATATCCTTGACGCAGGCTTCGATCCAGCCTTGCACGGTTTCCAGGGAATGGGGATTGAGGAAATCCTGAAAATCCCTTTCCTTGTCGCCATCCGGCTTGGGCATGGTGAACAGGCGGTCGTAGAGGCGAATCTCGGCGGGCAGGGCGGCGGCGCACGACAGCCAGTGGATGACGCCTTTCACCTTGCGGCCTTCCGGGTTTTTGCCCAGGGTGTTCGGGTCGATCGAGCATTTCAGCTCGACCACGTTGCCGGCGCCATCCTTCACAGCCTCGTCGCACTTGATCACATAGCTGTAGCGCAAACGCACTTCGCCACCGACAGTAAGACGCTGCCAGCCGGGCGGCGGTGTTTCCGCGAAATCGTCGGCCTCAATCCAGATTTCCTTGGAAAACGGCACCAGGCGACTGCCGAATTCGGGATGGTTGGGGTGGAAGCCGGCTTCGCGCGAAGCGGTTTCGCCTTCGACGAAGTTGGTGATGGTCACTTTTAGCGGCTTGATGACAGCCATGACGCGCGGCACGCGGGTTTCCAGGTCGTCGCGGATGCTCGATTCGAGCACGCTCATGTCGACGGTGTTGTCGCTCTTGGAGATACCGATACGCTTGGCGAATTCGCGCAAACCTTCGGGGGTGTAGCCACGCCGGCGCATCCCCGAAATGGTCGGCATACGCGGGTCGTTCCAGCCGCTTACCCGGTTTTCCGTGACCAGTTGCAGGAGCTTGCGCTTGCTGGTGATGGTGTATTGCAATTCGAGGCGCGAGAACTCGATCTGGCGCGGGTGGCAAGGCACCGGCAATTGATCCAGGCACCAGTCGTAAAGCGGGCGGTGATCTTCAAATTCCAGGGTACACAGCGAATGGGTGATGCCTTCCAGCGCATCGGAAATGCAGTGGGTGTAGTCGTACATCGGGTAGATGCACCACTTGTCGCCGGTACGGATATGGTGGGCGCGCTTGATGCGGTATATCACCGGGTCGCGCAGGTTGATATTGGGCGCGGCCATGTCGATCTTGGCGCGCAGCACCTTGGCGCCGTCGGGAAATTCGCCGTTCTTCATGCGGGTGAAGAGGTCGAGGTTCTCTTCCACGGGGCGCTCGCGAAACGGGCTGTTCCTGCCGGCTTCGGTGAGGGTGCCGCGATAGGCGCGCATCTCGTCGGGAGTCAGGTCGCACACGTAAGCCTTGCCCTGCTTGATGAGATCGACCGCGTAGTCGTAGAGCGCGTCGAAATAATCCGATGCCCAGCGCACCGCGCCGTCCCACTGGAAGCCCATCCAGCGCACGTCGTCCTGGATCGACTGGGCGTATTCCTCGCTTTCCTTTTCCGGGTTGGTATCGTCGAAACGCAGGTTGCACTTGCCCTGGTGGTCCGCCGCCATACCGAAATTCAGGCAGATCGACTTGGCGTGACCGACGTGCAGGTAGCCGTTCGGCTCGGGGGGAAAGCGGGTGACGATACTCTGGTGCTTGCCGCTTTTCAGGTCGTCTTCGATGATATTGCGGATGAAATGCGCAACCGGCGTGGTTTCACTGCTCATGGAATTGTTCTCGTCGGGAAGTAACTGTGGAGATTGGGGGCGCTTCTTGTTAGAATTCGGGCCTATTCAAACGCCGAAAAGTATATCACCAAAATGAGCCGTTTTCGCATTGCAGTCCAGGCCTGTGCCTTGTGTTGCGCGCTGTTCGTGGCCCCCTCCTTCCCTGCCGGAGCGGACGAACTTCAGGATATCAACATACTTTACAAGAAGGGGGATGCCGCCAAGGCGCTGGAGCGTCTGGATAGCTATCTCGCCGGCAAACCCAAGGATGCTCAGGGCACCAAGATCGCCCAGGCACGCTTCCTGAAAGGCCTTATTCTCGCCGAACAAGGCAAGACTCCGGAAGCCATCAAGATCTACGTCAGCCTCACCGAGGATTACCCGGAACTGCCCGAACCCTACAACAACCTGGCGGTGCTGTACGCCACTTCGAACCAGTTCGACAAGGCCCGCGCCGCCCTGGAAATGGCGATCAGCACCCACCCCAGCTACGCCACCGCCCATGAGAACCTGGGCGACATCTACGCCAAGATGGCCAGCCAGGCTTACGACAAGGCGCTGCAACTGGACAAGGGCAACGCCACCGCGCAAACCAAGCTGGCGCTGGTCAAGGAAATGTTCTCCAGCAGCGGCAAGCCCAACCGCCCGGCAGTGAAGAGCGACGCGGGCAAGGCCGCCCTGACCGTGCCCGCGACACCGGCCACCCCGGCGGCGCCCGCCAAGCCCGAGCCGCTTGCCGTGCCGGTCAAACCGGAACCGGTCAAGGCCGAGCCGGCCAAAGTCGAGGCCGCCAAGCCCGAGCCGGCCAAGCCGCCGGTGGAGGCCAAGCCGGTCGCGCCGCACAAGGAAAAGGCAGAATCCAAGCAGGACGCCGAAGCCGCCGTGGTGAAGTCGCTCAACGCCTGGGCCAAGGCCTGGGCCAGTAAAAACGTTGCCGGCTACCTGGCATCCTACGCCAAGGATTTCAAGGTTCCCGGCGGCGAAAGCCGTTCCAGTTGGGAGAAGACCCGCAAGGAGCGGATCAGCCGGCCCAAGTCCATCCACGTTTCCATCGAAGCACCGCGCGTCACTTTCCAGGACAGTGAACATGCCAGCGTAACCTTCCGGCAGAACTACAAGTCCGACGCCTTGTCCACCTCCACCATGAAAACCGTGATGGTCAACCGAGCAGGTGATAAGTGGCTGATCCAGCAAGAGCACGTAGGCCGCTAGCGCGGGCGCGTCTCTCCAATTCGATACCTTACGTTTAGAGCAAATCGCTAATTCATGCAGTTGATTCCCAAGCCCTGTGGCTCGCTGGCGCGCTGTTGCGCGCTGCTCCTGTGCCTTGCCGTTCCGGCCCAGTCCCTGGCGCTGGGCAGCAAGCCGCCCAAGCCGGAAGCCGCACCCGCCGCTGCCGAGCCGATGCCCAAAGACCTCGAAGCGATGCTCGCCAAGACCTTGCAGGATGTGCGCGACAACCGCCACAACCAAGCGATGCTGGATGTCGAGGCGATGCTCAAGGCCTATCCCAATTTCCGCTTGGCCCACTTGATCCGCGGCGACCTGCTGCTCGCCAAGGCCCAGCCCCTGAGCGGCATCGGCAACGCCCCCAACGCGGCGCACCAGATTGCCGATCTGCGCGACGAAATCCGCGTGCGCCTACAACACCTTCAGGAAAAAACCCCGACCAACCGCGTCCCCCGCTATCTGCTGCAGCTTCACAGCGGGCAACGCTACGCCATCGTGGTGGATACCGGCAAGGCGCGCCTCTACCTGTTCGAGAACGACAACGGCGAAGCGCGCCTGGTTGCCGATTATTACGTGAGCAGCGGTAAGGCCGGCGCGGAAAAGAACAAGGAAGGCGACCAGAAAACCCCTTTGGGCGTGTATTTCGTCACCGCCAGCCTGCCGCGCGGCCAGCTTTCCGATTTCTACGGCTCCGGGGCATTCCCGATCAGCTATCCCAACGAGTGGGACAAGCGCCAGGGCAAGAACGGTCACGGCATCTGGCTACACGGCGTGCCGAGCGACACCTATAGCCGCCCGCCGCGCGCCAGCAACGGCTGCGTGGTGCTCACCAATCCCGACATGGTCACGGTCGGCAAGAACCTGCAAATCGGCCTGACCCCGGTCATCATCAGCGACCATGTGGAGTGGGCCGACCCCAAGGAACTCGCGGCGCCGCGCCAGGAACTGACCCAGACCCTGGAAGCTTGGCGCAAGGACTGGGAATCCCTGGATACCGACAAATACCTGCGTCACTATTCAAAAAGCTTCAACGCCGGGGGCCAGGAGTTGCACGCCTTCAGCGAGCAGAAACGGATGGTCAACGCCAGCAAATCCTGGCTTAAAATCCAGGTTGCCAATGTCAGCGTATTCGCCTACCCCGGCAACAACAACCTGGCGGTCGTGACCTTCGACCAGGACTACAATAGCAACAATCTCAAAAATCAAATGCGCAAGCGCCAGTACTGGCAAAAAGAAGGCAGCGACTGGCACATTGTCTATGAAGGAGGCGCCTGATATGAACACCCTGGTTATCCGTCTTGCCCTGCTCGCCCTACTGGCGCTGCTACTGGTGATGACCACCCAATCCTACGCCGCCAATCCGCTGGTGAAATTCACCACCAGCGAGGGCGAGATGATTTTCGAGCTATACCCTGAAAAAGCCCCGCGCACCGTCGCCAATTTCCTGCATTACGTGAACAACGGCTTTTACCAAGGCACTATATTCCACCGCGCCGTGGAGCAATTCGTGGTGCAAGGCGGCGGCCTCACCCCGGATTTCGAATACAAAACCACCCTCGACCCGATCCCCAACGAATCCAACAACGGCCTGCGCAACGAACCCGGCACGCTGGCAATGGCGCGGCTTTATGAGCCGGATACCGCCACCTCGCAGTTCTACATCAACCTCAGCGACAACAAGTATCTCAACTTCCACTCTCCCGAACCGAAATACCAGGGCTATTGCGTGTTCGGCAAGGTGGTGCTGGGGCTGGACGTCGCGAAGAAAATCTCGCGCCTGCCCACCGGCCCCGGCGGACCGTTCGAGGCCGACGTACCCGCCAAACCGGTGCTTATCCAGCAGGCCGAATTGATCGCCGCCCTGCCCATAATCGCGGCACCCGCACCGCCTTCCACTCATTCCTCCAACCCGAAAAAACGTAAAGGATAATTTCATGGTCAAGCTGCATACCAATTTTGGCGTCATCACCATCCAACTCGACGAGGAAAAGGCACCGCTCACCGCCGCCAACTTCCTCAAGTACGTGGAAAAAGGCTTTTACGAGAATGTCGTTTTCCACCGCGTCATCGACGGCTTCATGGTCCAGGGCGGCGGCTTCATGCCCGGCATGATCCCCAAGGAAACCATGGAGCCGATCCAGAACGAAGCCGCCAACGGCCTGAAAAACGAGACCTATACCCTCGCCATGGCACGCACCCCGAATCCCCATTCGGCCAGCAGCCAGTTCTTCATCAACGTTTCCGACAACAGCTTCCTCAACTACACTTCCGCCACCCCGCAAGGCTTCGGCTACTGCGTATTCGGCAAGGTAGTGGACGGCAAGGATGTGGTGGATCGCATCAAGAAAGTCAAGACCGGCAGCCAGGCCGGCCACCAGGACGTGCCGGTGGAAGACGTGATTATCGAAAAAGCGGAAATCTGTTAAGGACTGGTAATGGGCAATGAGTGATAGGGAATGGGAAAACCCCACCCATCACCCATCACCCATCACCCATCACCCATCACCCATCACCCATCACCCATCACCC
>JAGXQV010000003.1 GCA_018336195.1 Sulfuricella sp.
GTCCTCCGTACATCGCGGAACTGACCGCGAGGGCCGCCGCACCGAGCAGGGCGGCGGTGAACCGGCGCCCCTTGGGCGCCGCGCCAAGGGTCGGCAATTGGGACATGGCGCGCTAGCCTCCCTGTAGCGGGTGTTCGTGGACCTCGTACAGCGCTTTTTGCGGATCCGCCTTGATGTCGCGCCAGCCCAGTCCGTTATAGGGTAGGGAGGGATCCCAGGGCAGCGGCTTGTGGTCGCCGACGCCGGGCGGGGGCAGCGGAAAGATCAGGGATTTCGCCGAGCGGTGGGGGATATGCCCGGTCATGTGGTGGTTTTCCTGGTGGATGTGCCCGTAGAACACCGAGACGTTCTTGAACGGCATCAGGAGTTCGATGGCCCGGGCGCCATCGCGGGTCGACCAGCCCCAATCCGGGTAGAGATCGAACAGCGGGCGATGCGTCAGGACCACGATGGGCTGCTCCTTGGCCTGTTTCGCCAGATCCTCGGCGAGCCAGGCCAGTTGGGGATCGCCCAGCGCGCCGTGGGGGTCGGAGACATTGTCGAGGGCGATGAAATGGATGCCCTTGTGGTCGAAAGTGTAGTGGGTCGGGCCGAAGAATTCCTGGAATACTTCGCCGTGATCCACCGATGCGTCATGTTCGCCGGGTAGAAAGCGCACGTTTTGGACCTTCAGTTTGGAAACGATGTCGTGGAACTCCGCCATTCGTGCGCGGCGTAATCTTCCGTCGAGCGTCAGGTGGGTGAGGTCGCCGGTGAAGACGATAAAATCCGGCGGCTGCGCCAACGCGTTGACCGCCTCGACGGCCTTGGGCAGGGTGATTTTGGCATCCGGATTGGGTGGTCCGCTGAAACCCCAGTGGGTATCGGAAAGCTGCACGAAATAAAAGTCGTCGCGCAAGGCTAGCGCACCGGCACCCTTGCCCATTCCATAAGGTTCTCCGCGTACTCCTGAAGCGAATACGATGCCGCCGAAGGCTGCCAGGCGGAGGAATTCACGTCGATCCATGGTCGATTTCATGAGTGTTGCTCCTTTTGCGAAGGTATTGTTTGGGTGAGGGGGAAGATTTTCCGGCTGCCGCGCGGGAAATCTTCCCCGTGCGCGTTCACAGCCCCCCCATCCGTTTGGCGAACGAGGCCGCATAGGCCGGTGAGCGAAACAGCAGCACCGGGTCGTCGGTGGGGGCGATGCCGTCGGCCATCACCAGCGGGTCGTAGTTGATGGCCTCGCAGGCGGCGCCCTTTTGCGGCATGGCGGCGGTAACGGTCAGCGTGCCGACCTTGACCTTGCGGCGCGTTTCCGCCCAGGGCAGCGTCGGGTTGTCCTGGGGGTCGCCGGGGACGCCGATGGTTATCACCATATCCCAGCGCACCGGCCCTTGATGAGTCCGATTGAGCAGCGCCGATTCGAGGAAATTGGGGGCGGCAGTCTTCAGTTCCTCGTCGGTGAGGCGCTTTTCGCCGTCCTGCGGGACGAATTGCCAGCGCACCAGGGTGGTCCGGTGCTCCTTGTTGATGAACTTGAAGGTATGGATGCCGAAATACGCGCTGGTGGCATAGCTGGCCGGGGGATTGTTGGTTTCGAGAAATTGCGCCTGCATCTGGCTGTCGGGGTGGCTCGCCTTGAAGGCTTTGACCTTTTCGGGGTCGGGTTTGCCACTTGCCGGATCGGGGTGCAGCGCGACCATCAGGTCGAGAAAGGTCTGGGGGTTGGCGGCGCCGAACAGCGGGGTGTTGAGCATGGTCATATGTTGGCGCTGGCCGTCCGGCAGGCGGAATTCCAGCGCCATGCCCCGCGCACTTTTGGCGGTGTCGGGCGCTTTCGGATTGCCGCCCGCCAGGGAGAAGCGCGCGACCACCGGCACCGGTTTACCCGAAAACAGCGCCGATGCGGTAAACGGCGCGGCCTCTTTGTTGCCGACGAATTCGCCCACCGCGCAGGTCCCCTTGATGTGGTTGCGGCGTTCCCCCGGATGCACGCCGAAGGTGCCTTCGAGGGCGGAGACGACTTGGCCGGCGCTCACCTCGCCGGGCGCGGCGAGCGTCAACGGGCTGGCGAGGCTGAGCAAGGCGGCCAGGGCGCAAGGAGGGAAGATTTTTTTTTGCATGATGATTTCCTTTTTGTCGTTGAGCGGGAAATGGTGGTGTGATCGACCACCCGCCGTGGTTCTCGGGCGGGTGCCGCCGCAGAAGCGGCAAGCTCGGGGTTGGACTTGGCGGTCATTCTCAAGTTCACGGGCGCGCCCCACCACAAGATCAGGACTGCGCTTGCCGGACAGGGTAAAATCCGCTCCCATGCCTACTCAGCCCGCCCTCTCCAGCCCCAAGCCCCCCGCGATTTTCCTGATGGGGCCGACTGCCTCCGGCAAGACCGGGGTGGCGGTGGAACTGGTTCGTCACCTGCCGTGCGAAATCATCAGTGTCGATTCGGCGCTGGTGTATCGCGACATGGACATCGGTACCGCCAAGCCGGACGCGGAGACGCTGCGGGTTGCGCCGCACCATTTGATCGACCTGATTCCGCCTACCGAGAGCTACTCCGCGGCGCAGTTCCACCGCGATGCGTTGCGCCTGATGAGCGAGATTGCCGGGCGGGGGCGCATTCCCTTGCTGGCCGGCGGCACCATGCTGTATTTCAAGGCGCTCAGCGAGGGCTTGAGCGACTTGCCGGAAGCCGCCCCGGAAGTGCGCGCCGAACTCGACGAAAAGGCGGCGCGCCTGGGCTGGCCGGCGCTCCATGCCGAACTGGCGCAGCTTGACCCGGTCACCGCCGCGCGCCTGGAGCCTGCGGATGCACAACGCATCCAGCGCGCCCTGGAGGTGTGCCGACTCACCGGCCAGCCGATGTCGGCGCTGCTGGGGCGCGCCGCGCCGCCCGAACTGCCGTGCCGGATCATTCGGGTTTCCCTGGAACCCAGTGATCGGGCGATGCTGCACCGGCGCATCGCCGAGCGTTTCGACGCCATGCTAGCCGCTGGGCTGATCGACGAGGTGCGCGGGTTGCGCGAGCGCTATCCGCTCAATCCGGGGCTGACTTCGATGCGCTGCGTCGGCTACCGCCAGGCCTGGCAATACCTGGATGGCGAGTTCGACCTGCCCACCCTGCGCGAGAAAGGCATCGCCGCCACCCGCCAACTCGCCAAACGCCAACTCACTTGGCTGCGCGCCATGCCCGACGTGCAACGCTTCGACTGCCTGGCCGACGATCTGGCCGCTCAGGTGCGCCGCTTTCTGGAAAGCCAACTGGCGTAGCACCAAGTTGGGCAGTAAAGTCTGTATATTCTTATTTTCTTATATAAAACAACCGGTTTTGCTCTTCGCCGAGTTATGCTATAAACATACCCCTGTGTCCGCAGGGGGTATGCCGGGCCTGTGAATCTGGGACAACCCATGCAGCCGGCGACCCATTAGCCGTTTCATCATTACAAAAAACCGTTTTGTCAGGAGGAAGTATCGATGAGCAACGATTCGCCCGGCTTTTTGCAGAAACTCCCCAGCGCCTTACCCGGCCTCGCCCTGATCATCCTTACCATGGTGGTGATCCGCAACTGGATCGAACCGTGGATGACCAATGCGGTGATCCTCGGGCAGAAGGGCTGGTTCGTCAAAGTCCTGCATCTCAACTACATCCTGCTCGGCATCATCTGCGGGATGCTGTATCGCAACGTGGTGTTCGGCGGCAAGATGCCGGACCTGTTCAACGACGGCTTCAAGCTGTCGCGCTTGATGATCAAGACCGGGATTATCCTGCTCGGCTCGTTGTATACCGTGCAGGCCATCGTCAAACTCGGCTCGATGGCGATTTTCCTGATCGGCGGATTCGTCATCATGACCCTGTTGATGGTGTTGTGGCTGGGCAAGGTTTTCAAGCTCGACCGCTCGATGACCGGGGTGCTCGCCAACGCCCTGTCGATCTGCGGCGTGTCGGCGGCGGTAGCCACCTCGCCCGCCGTCGAGGCCAAGGCCAGCCACGTCGCTTACGCCATCGCCACCATCCTCGGCTTCGGCATTCTCACGATGTTCACCAGCCCCTTCATCGGCCATGCGCTGGGACTCAACGACCTGCAATACGGCGCCTGGGTGGGTACCGGCATCCTCAACTCCGGGCAGGTACTGGCCGCCTGTTTGGCCTTCAACCCCAACGTCGCGCCGGGTACGGCGGTGTCGGTGGGGGAGATTTGGAACATCATGCGGGTGATCTCGATCCCTTTCGCAGTGTTCGCGGTGACGGTGTGGTACTGGGCCGGTAAGGAACTCGATGAATCGGCGGCGCAGAAGAAAAGCCTGGGCACCCTGCTGATCGAGAAATTCCCGGTATTCGTGATCGGCTTCATGGGGATGGTGCTGCTCACCAGCCTGGGTGCCTTTGGCGACGTAGGCATCCAGGGCGGGCCGCCGGCTTCGGATACCATCAAGATGCTGCGCCTGTGGATGACCTGGATCTTCGGCTTCGGCCTAGTCGGCCTGGGCGGCTACATCGACTTCAAGGAACTCGCCAAGGCCGGCGGCACCCCGCTCAAGATCGGCCTGATCGTCGGCGTCACCAAATACGTGCTGGCGCTGGTCGTGGTGTTGCTCATCAAAGACCACCTGGTCGCCATCTAAGGGAGGAAGAATTATGGCTAGAGAACAGAAATCCGGCAGCGAAACCCTCGGCAGCACCGGCGAGAAAAGCAAGATGACTCTCTTCAAGGACGACCGCGCCGAAGACGTCGGGGCAATCATCCTCTCGGTGCTGGTCATCGCCGTCGTCATCCTGCTGACGATGAAATAGGATGTTCGGCAAGATATGGGTGGCGGTGGACGGTTCCACCGCCAGCGAGGCCGCGTTGAACTACGCGGTCAACCTCGCCCGCCAGGGTAACGCCACCTTGACCGGCGTTTTCGTGGTGGACGGCGGCTGGCCGGATTTCATCGGCAACGACTGGCAATCCGCCAAAGGGGCGCGTCAGGGCTTCCTCGACTACATCCACCGCGAACAGGAAGAGCAGGCACTGGCTGCCCAACGCCAGTTCGAGGAAGCTGCAATTGGCCTGGAAAACGCGCATTTCAAGGTGCTGGCAGGCGACCCCACGGATACCCTGGTCAGCCTTGCCACTCAGGAAGAAACCGGCCTATTGGTGACCAGCAAACGGGTGTTTCAGGTCAGCGGGCGTCCCAGCCTTAAATCACTGGCAAAAACCCTCGCCCAGAAAGCCTCGCGGCCGTTGCTGCTGTTGCCGTGAAGCGGCGAAAAGCCGTTCAATCGACCGGACGATAAAACTTGAAGTTGTTGCGCCCGTCCTCCTTGGCGAGGTACATGGCGGCATCGGCGTGCTTGATGAGATCGTCGGGGGTCTTGCCGTCATCGGGAAAAACGCTGATGCCGAGGCTGGTGGTGATGCCGACTTCGTGGCCTTCGATGTGTAGCGGCTGGGCGAGGGCGGCGACGACCTTGCGGGCGATGGGCGGTACCATGTCGGCGTCGTGAATTTCTTCGAGCAATACGATGAATTCGTCGCCGGATAAACGTGCCACGGTGTCTTCGCCGCGCACGCAGGCGGTGAGGCGTTGCGCGACGATGCGCAGGAGTTGGTCGCCGATCGGGTGGCCGAGGGTGTCGTTGATGCGCTTGAAGCGGTCCAGGTCGAGAAACATCACCGCGACCTTTTTCTTGTTGCGGTGGGCGTGGGGAATCGCGTGGCGCAGCCTTTCCATGAGGAGAGCCCGGTTGGGCAGGCTGGTGAGGGCATCGTGGTGGGCGAGGAAGCGCATCTGCTCTTCGGCGGCCTTGCGCATGGTGATGTCCGAGAACACCGCCACGTAGTTGGTGACTTTGCCGTCGTTATCCTTGACGCTGTTGATGGTCAGCCATTCCGCGAAAATTTCCCCGTTGCGCCGTTTGTTCCAGATCTCCCCTTGCCAGTGGCCGGCTTGATCCAGGTCTTCGCGCATCTTGCGGTAAAAAACCTCGTCGTGGCGGCCCGAGGAGAGCAGCCCGGGGGTCTTGCCGATGACTTCGTGGGATTTGTAGCCGGTAATCTGGGTGAACGCCGGGTTGACCGACTCGATGACGTTGTCGGCAGTGGTGACCATGATGCCTTCGAAAGTGCTTTCAAAGGCTTTGGCGGCGAGGCGCAGGTGCTGGTTGGAAATTGCCAGGCTTTGTTCGCGTTCGCGCAGGGTTTCGCGGAGTTGATTGACGTAGTCGTATTCGATGCTGGCGAGAATGTCGGAAAATGTGACCAGGCCGAGCAGTTCGCCGTCTTCGCTGGTGACGCCGAGATGACGGATGTGGCTTTTGATGAACAGTTTGCGCGCGTTGTACAGGCTGGAATCGCTGGAGACGCAGATCAGCGGGCGGCTGGCCAGTTCGCCGACGAGTTTGAGTGCCTGGCCGGAACCGATGTGACGCACGACGTCGCGTTCGGTGAGGATGCCGTATACGCCGTCGGGACAACGGGTAATCAGGGCGTTGCAGCCTTCCTGGGTCATCCGCTGGATCGCCTCGCTCAGCAGGGCGGTTCCCGAAATGGAGATGTTGTGCCGGTTGAGCACCGATTTTACGTCGCGCATCGCCACGTAATATTCGATACCCTGGTTCATCACGATGTCGGATTGGGTGACGATGCCGCGATGCCTGCCGTTGTCGTCCACCACCAGAAAATGCCGTACCCCTTCCTCGCGGAAACGCAACGCCGCCTCGCCGAGGCCGGTGTCGATCCCGATCACCTTGACCGGAGAGGACATGAACTCGGTGATTGGCTTATCGAAGGCTTCCGGATCGAAAACATCGAGTGCCAGCGCATCCTGCTCCGTCCAGATGCCCACCATTTTGCCGTGCTCCTCCACCAGGATGGAGCTGCAATACGCTTCCACCATCAGCGCTGCGGCCTTCGACAGCGGGGTCTCCGGCGGGCAGGTGAGGATGTCCGTGTTGAGTATGCTCTCTATGGTGATGTCGTTGGGCATCGTTGGAATTTAGGGAGATATGCCAAATGATTATTCTAACGCCAACGGTTGGCAAAAGGGATCAAAAAATTCAATTGCTTGACCAATCGATCAGGTGACTCCAGTTGCCCAGCGATTGGAGATGAAAATACACCAGCGGCAGCCAGGATTTCTTGTGCCAGTCGGCGATGGTTTTGCTCGGCAGCGCATTGAAGGCGGCTTCGTCGACGATGCGGAAATTGTCGATGGAAATCTGCTCCCCGTCGTTCAGGCGAATGTCGGCGTGCCGCTCGATCAGCAGGCCACTGTCCAGCAGCCCCTGGGTGAAGACCTGGGTGGTCTGGTGATCGGCATGGAAGCCGCTCAGGAAATCGGCGGCTTTTTCCACCAGAGGAGTCGTGGCGGCACCGGCGAACAGCGGTTCGGCCCCCTCGACTGGGCGAAAATGCTCGGCGGATTCGTCTATGCCGAGAACGAACTGGCCATTCTGGCGGTCTTCCAGGAACAGGAAGGGATACTGCTGCAGATACGCCGGGATGTAGCGTTCCGCGCGCCAGTTGCCGTTGGTGTCGACCAGCAGATTGCGCTCGTTGCGCAGCCCCAACAACGCCACGGGCGCGGCTTGCGGCCCGGCGAAGACAATCGGGTAGTCGCGCGCCGCCAGGTGAAATTCGGCATAGGTGAGCGGTATCGCCGTGAGCTTGGCGGCAAAGCCGTATCCGCAACGGGGATTGTAGGTGAGGTCGCGGTGACGTTGCGAATCCAGCAACACCGGTTGGGCAAACAGCGGATTGAGCGGTGCCTGGGGAGGAATGGGGGTCGTTTGGGCCATGATGAATGAGGTCTGGAATTGAGAAATACCCTGCCTGAAGGCGGCGGGCAAACATACCATTGTTTGGGGGAAGCCGCAAATCGTGGCAGGGTGCCGGCCGCGACCGGAGCACCGTCATTTCCCGGGTAGGCAGGGATCCTGCCTGGCGTGTATTTTGCACTCACTTTCGAATCAATGAGATTTTTGTCGCAAACCTTACGGAGGCACCATGCCGATATTTGATTTCCGCTGCGGCGAATGCAGCAAAACCTTTGAACTGCTGGTCAGGTCGGCTACCGTGCCGGCCTGCCCGGCGTGCGGTAGCGAACAGCTCGAAAAACAGGTGGCCGCGCCGACCGCGCCCGGACAAAGTGCCGGTCTGGTCGCCAAGGCGCGTGCGCAGGCCAATAAGGAAGGTCATTTCAGCAATTACAAGCGTTCCGAGAAGCCGCGCTTCAAATAGGGGGGAGTTGCCGGAATTTTCGGGGCAGGGGATCATCCGGTCTTTTGCAGGAAATCCGACATGATCCGACACATCGTTTTGTGGCGCTTGAACGGCGACACCCCTGAGCACAAGGAACAATCCGCCCGCGCCATCAAAACCGCGCTGGAAGCGCTCAACGGCAAAATTCCCGGCTTGCTCCGCCTTGAAGTGGGGCTGGATTTCAGTCGCGGCGCCGATTCCGCCGACATCGCCCTGTATTCGGAATTCGAGAGCCGCGCGGCGTTGCACGCCTACCACGATCACCCCGAGCATTTGAAGGTCGTTCCCCTGGTCAAATCGGCCCGCTGCGAGCGGCGCATCATCGATTTTGAAGCGTGATTTCTCGCGTTTTAGCCGTTTTTCAAAAAAACTTCAAAAATAACTTTTTGTTTATCAGTTGGTTGCGATGTACCTGTTATTTGTTACAGGTGGCAAGCGCAACGATACTTGCGATAATCCTGCCTCCCATTTTTTCGGGCTGATTTTTAGTCGGCTCGTCATGTCGGTGGAAAGGCGGATTTTCCCTCCCTACCGCACCGGATAAACACTAAGGATCAACCATGGAAGTAATCACCATCGATTTCAGCACCCAACTCTGCGGAACCTGCCATCATTGGCAGGGCGCGCGCCAGAACGAACGGGGCGTATGGATTCGTTGCATGAGGCAGGGTGACGGCCTGTGCCAATCGCCCCAGACCGGTAAACTGAGCGTGCTGGACTCCATCAAGAAATGCGTGGATGGAGAAAACTGCGCGAATTGGATGAAATGGGATGTCCCTCCCACAGCCGGTTCCCTCGGCAAGGTCGGTTAAGCCGCGCGGCCATCTTTATCCCTTCCTTGCGCCGTCCATCCGGCTGCCGCCAAACGGGACAAGCTCCCCGGCCATCACCTCGATAAATCCCCCTTCCGCCATCACTCATACAAAAATTCGCGCATTTTCAGAGTAAAATGCTGCCTTTTTCCCGTGTATGCGGGAGTGTGAATGGGGCGTTTTTCATGGATTTGAACCAATTTCTCGGGCTGGGCGAGGCTGAAGACCCGCGTGAAGCGCGCGAGCGACTGCAACTCTACATCAACCTCAAGCTGGCTTCGTCCGGCCAGCCGACTTGCCAGGAAGGCAGCGACGGCGGCTTTCTGGCGGTGGCCCACGATCTCCTCAAGAGCTATCGCGAAAAATCGCGACTCTTGTCCGGCTACCTGTGCCCGCCCGATCAGCGCATCCAGTCGTTTCTCGACGCGTACCTCGCCGGACTCGGCACGGACGCCACCCCGCGTCTCCCGGAAAACACTCTGATCCTCGACCGCCACGGCGTGGCGCGCGAACTGTCGTTGCCGGTAAACCGCAACGAATACGCCAGCGAATACGTCACCAGCTACCGCATCCGCAACGGCGTGCTGCACAACCCGGCGAGCGACCGGCGCACTACCAAGGGTTCGTTTCATATCGCCGAAGGCGGCCTGCCGGTGCCCGGCGACAAGAAGTCCGTCCCCAAGGCTACTTTCGCACGGCTCTTGCGCGAAGCATTGAATCCTCCCGAGCACATGTTGAGCTTGCCTTTCATGGCCGGTCAGCCGCAGGAAGCGAAGATGTTCGTGTCGTTGCTGTTGCGCCCGGTGGTGTGCCCGGAGATTCCCGGCCTGGCTCCGGAAAAGAGCATGGAAATCCGCTTTTTCGCGCCCGGCAGCCTGGTCAGCAACCTCGATTTCGTCGAGAGTATTTTCGGTAACGGCGGCAACCCGGTGCTCTCCAACCACGACGCCGGACTCGACGTGGATCACTGGACCGGCCATTCGGGCTGCGTGATACTCGCCCCGCACCTCAATCGTTACACCAAGAAAGCCCTGGGCCTGCCGCATTACGACGCGGCCAGCGAGCGCCAGCGCCGCGACGGCATGTGCTGGAAGGACGAGGGCGAACTGTACAACGAGGGGGCGGCCTTCAAGATCACCGCCCGCGACGAGCGCGGGGTGATCGTCACCCTGATCGCCGACAATTACTACGGCTATTGCAAAAAGGAAGTCAAAACCCAGATCAGCTACGCCGCCAACCTGTTCGGCCTGGCCGAAGAGGAGCACGCCGGCGGCGCGCTGGCCTTCCCGCGGCGTAACCACGGCGAGGAATTCGATGAGAACAGCCTGATTCGCGCCCCGGAATACGATTTCGCCTACCTGGAACGGCATTTCGCCGACCTGATGGAGGTGCAACCCGACGGCTACGGCATCGACAGGCGCTTCCCGAAAGTCGTGTACCTGCCCCAGGACGTGCGCATGGACATTCCCACCCAGCGCATCACCTGGGTGAAGGACGGTCAGCCGCGCAGCCTCAAGCTACGCCCCGACCGGATTTACGTGCAGCCCGACGGCTACAAGATCGTCATGCAGAAGCACCCCGGCGCGCCCTCCTGGCGCCTGCTCGGCGCGGATGCGGAAGGCACCTTCTGCCATAAGCCGTGCACGGTTTCAGGCGGCGGCAAGTCGGAGATTTCCAAGTCGCTCAACGATGCGGTCATCAACGGCCCGCTGTTCGTCGCGCACATCGAGCACGATCTCGACCACGTCGAGGAAATTTTCCGGCGCGATTATTCCGACCGCTTCCTCCCCGGTTACGAACACGAGGATCACAACGCCAAGCGCATGCTGCTTTCCATCGAACGCAGTCTGGGTTCGGTCATCAAGGTGCTCACCCCCTCGCTCTCCTACACCGCCGAATACAACGCCTGGCTGGAAGGCATCCCGGATCGTATCCTTGCCCTGGTGTTCGTCATCAAGCGCATGTACCGCGCCGAATGGGGCAACGACTGGCGCAAGCTGATGTCGGCGGATTTCGTCAACGGTCATCCCGGTCACGAACTCAAGCTCGGCGAGCGCAAGCTGGTCGGCTCCTACCTGCGCATCGGTTTTGCCGAGAACGGCGCGTGGCGTGTCTTCAAGCTGCGCCAGGACTTCATCGCCGCCGACAAGGTGCAGATGGAGGACGACATCAGCGCCTCGGTGGTGGTGCCTGCCGAGATTCTCCCCAACCTCTCGCCGAAGAGCGCCGACCCCTGCGTGAAACTGGTGCGCAACTGCGAATACCGCTTGTTCCAGCGCCCCGACGAGGCCATCCATCGCGGCTTCGACAAGCAGACCGAATTCGACATGGCGCAGCGCGACAATTTCATCGCCAATTTCGAGCCGCTCAGCGGCGAAGCGCTGGCCGACATCATCGACGACGTAGTGGGCTTCGACCAGTTCACCGAACCGATGAAAGAGCTTCTCGGTGCCGCCCACCGAGCCGGCGAAACCGTGGTGTCCTCCGCGCATCCGCGGCTGGTCGACGGCAAGCCCAGCAAGAATCCGCGCTACCTGCAACTGCGCCCCGACCTCGCCAACCCGGTCGGTCGCTACGTCGCCGAAATCGGCGCGCGCTTCAAGCGCCGAGTCACCCTCGACCAGCCCCTTTGCGAACCGGTCAACGCCGTGCTGGTGGGGCGTCGCAACAACCCGCCGGAACCCGGTATTCGCCCGCTGGCGGTGTACAACCCGATTCACTACCAGGAGTTGCCCGAACTCTTCATGGATTTCGTGTGCAGCCTCACCGGCAAATCGCCATCGACCACCGGTGCAGGCTCCGAGGGTGCGCTCACCAAAAGCCCATTCAACGCCCTGCGTCCCACCGCCGACCTCAACAACGCCCTGGTGTCGTTCATCCTCACCGGCTACGCCGGCTATTCCACCGCCGCCGGCTGGATCGGTCCGAAATACCGGGTCGATCACGACATCAGCCTGCTGGTCCCGGAAATCTGGTCGCGTCTCTCGGCCCGCGAGCGCGACCCGCGCGTCCTCATCGAAACCGGCTATCTGGAAAAGATCGCCGATTTCGACTATGCAGGCCGCCCGGTGCTGGCCAGTCGCCTCGGCTACCGCATCACCGAACGCTTCGTCCACGGCTTCATGGGCAAGATCTTCGACACCCCGCGCGCAGTGTTCGGCGAGGAAATCCTCCGTCCCGAAACCCAGGACTTGGCGGTCTTCGTCGACGGCGTGAACAACATCGTCGAAGCCCAGCAGAAGGTCGCCAAATGCTACCTGGAAGACGGCAGCATCGACGACGCCTGCCCGCCCCTCAAGGCGCTCCTCCACATCATGGCGGACGGGCACTACCAGGGCAAGGACGCCCACCACCCGGAAATCCGCGCGCTGTTCACCCGCGATGCCCTGCTCGCCTCGGAGTGGTACCGCGAACGCCTGGAAACCAAGCAGGTGCGTGACATCGCCCTGTGGCAGCGGCACATTGCCTACCTGGAGGGATTCGCCGTCCGTGCCAGCCATCAGGACATCGCCGAACGCCTCGATATCCCGGCCCGCCTCGATCACGCCCGCGTCATGCTGGCCGCGGTGCAGGCTCCGGGCTACCCGGAAAGCCTGCGCGGCACGCTGGGCGCCGATCCGATGGGGGCAGCACGGGGATAGCTTGGGGAGCCTGGATGAAGCGAGAGCGGAATCCGGGAACTACGGTACAGGGCAGATGAGGGTTGGCATTCGTGACGCGGATGCCATTTCATTCCATGCGCGTCACGTCCTTACCCATTCGTTGCTTCATCCTGCGGTATAGCGTGTTGCGGCTGATGCCCAGTCGTCGTGCCGCTTCCGAGATGTTGCCGCGCACCGATTCCACAGCGCGCTGGATCGCGGCATCCGACAGGGTGCGCAGGTTGCCGATGGCCTCTTCCAGCGCCGAATTGTGTTCCGCTTGCCGCGGCGCCAATTCTTCGGCCAGATCGTCGGGCAAATGCTGCCAGCCGATGTGCGCGTCGTCTTCTTCCAGCAATGCGCAGGCGGTACGCAACGCATTGGAAAGTTGGCGCAGGTTGCCGGGCCAGGCGTAATCGGCGAAGGCCGCGGCCAGCGAGGCGTCGAGGGTGATGCCGCGCCCCGGTGCCTCTGTATCGATCAGTTTCGTCACCAGCGCATTGAAATCACTGCGCTCGCGCAAGGCCGGCAGCGTCAGGGTCAGGCCGTTGATGCGATAGTAGAGATCGGCGCGGAAACGGCCTGCGTCCATTTCGTTTTTCAAGTTGCGATGGGTTGCGCAAATCAGGGTGAAATCCACCGCCACCGCCTTGCCGCCGCCCAGCGGCGTGACCTGGCGCTCTTGGAGCACCCGTAGCAGGCGGCCCTGCAAGGCCATCGGCATATCGCCGATTTCGTCGAGAAACAGGGTGCCGCCGTGCGCCTCGCGGATGCGCCCCGGCGAGCCATCGCGCCGTGCGCCGGTGTAGGCGCCCGGCGCGTAACCGAAGATTTCGGCCTCGAACAGGTTTTCCGGCAGCGCCGCGCAATTCACCGCGACGAAAGGCCGGTCGCGGCGCGGCCCACAGCGGTGCGCAGCACTGGCGAACAACTCCTTGCCCACCCCCGACTCGCCTTGCAGGAGCAGGGCAATCGGCTTGTCGAGCACTTTGCGCGCTCGCTCGACGATGGCCTGCATCCGGGCGTCGCCGTTATCGAGTGCCGCCAGCGCATCGCGCGGTGCGGTTGTTCTGTTGGCACCACGCGCCGCCAACGGGCGGCGGCCCAGCTCGATACGCACGAACAGGCGTCCGCCGCGTTGCTGGTTGACCAGCAACGGCTGGCTGGCGCAGCGCCGTCCCCAATCGATAAGCTCATCGATGCGCAAGTCGAAGATGCGTTGGAGCGGCGTCGCGTTGAGGTCGGCGGTCGCTAGGCCCAGGAGCGCCAGTCCGGCCTGGTTGGCGCCGACGATCCAGCCATCCTCGGAGATCGCCGCAACCCCTTCGGCGACCGTGCCGATCCCTTCGGCGAGCGGGTGAAAGCGCAGGCGCACACTCTCCCCGTGGCGTGCCTCGAACAGGCGGTTTTCGATCATCTGCGCGGCGGCGCGCACCAGCCCGAAGGTATGCGGGTGACGGCTGCGCTGTTCGCCGGAAATGTCGAGTATGCCCAGCAGGCGCCCGTCCGGCGCGACGATCGGGGCGGCGGCACAGGTCAGAAAAGCGTTGCGTTCGAGGTAATGTTCGGCGCCATGCACGACCACCGGGGAGCCTTCGGACAACGCGGTGCCGATGGCATTGGTGCCGCGATGGCGTTCGTGCCACGAGGCGCCGGGCATCAGCGCGACGCGCTCGGCGCGCGTCAGGAAGTCGGCATCGCCGAGCGACTGGAGCAACACGCCGTTTTCATCGGAAAGAATCACCATGCTGCCGGAATTACGGGTCTGCCCATGCAAGTACTCCATCACCGGTCGCGCATTGGCGATCAGTTCCCGCTGGCGCGCCACCGCGCGGGCGAGTTCGCCGGCGGACAGATGCGGTGTTTCACCCAGCCGTCCGGCAGGCGCCAGGCCGGCGGCAAGGCTGCGCCGCCACGACCGCTCGACGTGTTCCTTGAGCAGTCCGCCAGGCAGTTCACCGCGCTCCAGCAATAAATGTCGAGCTTGACGCAAAGCCACGTCGGGGTACCTCGTGTTCGGGGTCATGACCTATCCTCCGGAGTGTGGCGCCGCTGAGCGGCGTCCGATGTTTTCCGGCGAGTATTCAGGATTCACGGTTGGCGTGCAAGCCAAATCCGGGGATATGCGAAAGAGGTGTGTCATTTCGTGACAGTGTCCCGTGGTGGGACAGGCGCGGCATTACAATTGACTCTGTGATCGTGAAGTTAATCGTTGCTGTATCAGTCTGTTACGGAGTACTTGGCGGCTGGCACAACTCCTGCCTATTTAGGGAAGGCGGTCCACATCGGGCCGTCCAATCCAATAATTCGAGGAGATTCCCATGATCTACGCCGCACCCGGCACCGCCGGCGCCAAAGTCCAGTTCAAAGCCAAGTACGACAACTTCATCGGTGGCAAATGGGTCGCCCCGCTCAAGGGCGAATATTTCGACGTCATCACGCCCATCAGCGGCAGGGTCTACACCCAAGCTGCCCGCTCGGGAGCCGAAGACATCGAGTTGGCGCTGGATGCCGCTCATGCCGCCGCCGATCAATGGGGCCGCACCGCCCCCGGCGAACGCGCCAACCTCCTGCTCAAGATCGCCGACCGCCTGGAACAAAACCTCGAACTGATGGCCTACGCCGAGACCGTGGATAACGGCAAACCGATACGTGAAACCCTCAACGCCGACATCCCGCTGACCATCGATCATTTCCGCTACTTCGCCGGCTGCCTGCGTGCGCAGGAAGGAAGTTTGAGCGAGATCGACGAAAACACCGTCGCCTACCATTTCCATGAGCCGCTTGGCGTCGTCGGCCAGATCATCCCCTGGAATTTTCCAATCCTGATGGCGGCCTGGAAACTGGCCCCGGCCATCGGCGCCGGCAATTGCGTGGTCTTGAAACCGGCGGAATCGACGCCCATCAGCATCATGGTGATGACCGAGCTGATCGCCGACCTGCTTCCGCCGGGGGTGCTCAATATCGTCAACGGTTTCGGTCGCGAAGCCGGGATGCCGCTCGCCAACAGCAAGCGCATTGCCAAGATCGCCTTCACCGGATCCACCGCCACCGGCCGCGTCATCGCGCAAGCCGCAGCGACCAACCTGATCCCCGCGACCCTGGAACTGGGCGGGAAATCTCCCAACATCTTCTTCGCCGACATTGCCGCAGCCGACGACGACTTCTTCGACAAGGCCATCGAAGGCATGGTGCTGTTCGCCTTCAACCAGGGCGAAGTGTGCACCTGTCCGTCGCGCGCCCTGATTCACGAATCGATATACGATCATTTCATGGAGCGCGTTCTGGCCCGCGTCAAGGCCATCAAGCAGGGTAACCCGCTCGATACCGACACCATGCTCGGCGCACAAGCCTCGCAACTGCAAATGGACAAGATCATGTCCTACCTCGAACTGGGCAAGCAGGAAGGCGCCCAGTGCCTGATCGGCGGCGAACGCGCGCATCTGGAAGGCGAACTGGCGGAGGGCTATTACATCCAGCCGACGCTGTTCAAGGGCCACAACAAGATGCGCATTTTCCAGGAGGAAATCTTCGGCCCGGTCCTCGCCGTCACCACCTTCAAGGACGAGGCCGAGGCGCTGGCCATCGCCAACGACACGCCCTACGGACTGGGCGCCGGCGTGTGGACGCGCGATGGTGGCACCGCCTACCGCATGGGCCGTGCCATCCAGGCCGGGCGCGTGTGGACCAACTGCTACCACGCCTACCCGGCCCACGCCACCTTCGGCGGCTACAAGGAATCGGGCATCGGCCGCGAAACCCACAAGATGATGCTCGACCACTACCAGCAGACCAAGAATCTGCTGGTCAGCTATAGCCCGAAAGCACTCGGGTTCTTCTGAGTCCCAAGCAATGCGGGGCGGCTCGACCGCCCCGTCGGAAAGGTACGCCGAGGAGGTTGGGCATAGCGGACTCGGTGAAAGCCGACGCGCGGCGTGAGCCTGGGACTAGGTATGCGAAAAGTCAGCGCAATAACGTCGCGAACAAACAATAAAAAAACCGCGAAACTCAATGTTTACGCAGATTTGGTTGCTGCTGCAGAATTTGGTGCGGGAGCCGGAATCGAACCGGCACGCTGTCTGTCGCCAGCGCGGGGATTTCGTTGCATGAATTTGACAGATGAACGATGCAAATCCCGCTACTTTCGTTGCTAGGCAGAAAAAATTAGTGCGTACCAACAATTTTTGAGCTAAACGATGCATAACCAAAAACCCATTCAGAGTATTTGTTTTTTCCTTCAAGCGCTAATTGATCGGGATCGAACTGGGCCTTCTTAATGGGGGCTGCATTGGACTTGCTATAAACACCTGAAATTCTTCCTTCGGGTGTCAAAATGATCCCCCAATCTTCGGAACCCGTGAGAGGGTCAGCAAAAATTTTGCGCAAGTGCCGTCGTATACTTGGTACACGTGGGTCTCTGACGAGTTCTTGTAGCGTTGAGGGGTAGGGGGGCGTCGCTGCTGATGTTTCGTAATAGCTTTTGAAAGCAAGAGAAAATTGGCGCCCAATATAGAGTAGTTCCTCCTCCTGTGAGCGGCGTTGCATGCTGCTGCCGATGGTGATTGTGCTGGCGGAAGAAATGCCAAGAATTGCGACGAAAATCAGCAGTCCGATATAGGTGAATCCTTGGGAGGGCTTGTGCTGCGATCCGGTCTGAATCATTCATAGTTCCCCATAGGGCTTACCATCGAGCCTTATTCCTTGAGCCGTACTCTTGATGTCGTAAACATTCCCCTTTGCATCCGATTGCGGAGGGAGAATTGTCCATGTCCCGGTACTCTCGGTAAACGGATCGAATGGTAGATCGCGAAGGTACTTTTTTTCCACGAGTTCGCTGAGGCTGTCCGGATAGCGCCCAGTGTCACCGTAGAATTTGTCGATGGTTTCCCGAACGATGCGGAGATTCTCTGCGAGAACTGTTTCCTTGGAAGTTTCCACGCTCTGGAAATAACGTGGAACCGCAATGGTTAATAATACGGAGACGATTGCCAGAACCACCAAGAGCTCGATCAGCGTAAACCCAAGCTGATGCCGTTTGGTTTTGAAATATTGTCGCAAGCGGGAAGATATTACCATTTTCGATATGGCACACCATTTAAGCCAACTTTGTCGGATTTGGAATATACGTCGAAAACATCTTCGCCTTCCTGCGGGTCATTGGGTTCACTGGCATAAGCACGCTTACCCCAGGTGTCGCCAGGTTCTGCATCAGGACTGGAATCAAAAGGATTGCGCGGGATTCTACGAAGGAAATAAATCTTCATTTTCTTTGGGCTACGTGCATCGGGAATACCATTGACCAAAGATTCGAGGGTTTTTGGGTATCCGGTTGAGTTTGCTTGTTTGAGGATACGACCTTGATCCATTGCACTCTTGTAGGTGTCAATGGCGCTACGGATTTCTCGCAAAGCAAGCCGCAATTCATTCTCTTTTTGCCTTTGTAAGGCGACTTCTGCGACCGGAATCGCAATTGCCGCGAGTACAGACAAGATCGCCAGGGTTACGAGTAGCTCAATAAGCGTAAAGCCTTTCTTTCGCATAGTCAGGGGCGTATCTCGATCGGCTGTGGTGCCGGTAAAGGGGCGGTAACCGAACGCCCGCCAGAACCAAGAGGGGACATGGTGATTACTTTGATACTGGTTTGTGGCGTGATTGCCTGCGCTTTGATTGTGAGCGTGAGCAACGTGCCTGAATTGCTCGCGCCATCTTTCCCTGAGCGTGTTTCGGTTATGAGAATCTGACCATTATTTTTGTCGACCCAGTTTGTGAAATTGGTCGTAGCGCTTCCTTGTTTAAGGAAGTCGCCTGCATCAACGGAAACGATTTCAAGGAATTTTGGGTCGAAGCCTAGAGAGTAAGGTACTCCAATGATGGGTTCACTTGGTTGAATTGCGAGGGAAACAAAGAATTTGTCTCCGACCTTTACCTGTGCTGGCGCCTGCCAGTTCAGGAGCATTCCTCCGTTTACTGAACCAATAGGGGGGCTAGTTAAGGGAGTTGAGCTTCCTGCTTGTGAACTGATAGGGTTGTTGGTTAAGGGAATTGCATTTCCGGTTGTTGAGGCAATAGGTGTGCCCGTTAAGGGTGATGTACCTCCGCCGGTAGAGGGGATCCCTCCGGTACCTGATGATGAGGGGAACATCCCGCCTTGTATGGCGTTTTTAGGGGCATCAATGCCCGTGTTTGTCACCGCTTGAGATGAGGGGGATGTTGCAGATGGAGAACCTGCTGAGGCTCCGCCGCTGCTGCTGCGTAAACTGGCTTCAGTGCCTGAATCGAATTCGGATTCCAGCAGAGAGGGACGTTGGATATTCCGTATCAAACGAGGTGTGATCGAAAGGATGATCTCCGTCTTGGTCGTGTCGTCCCTTTGACTGCCGAAAAGGCGTCCAAGAAACGGTATTCCTCCAATTCCGGGAATACGGTTGCCAGTGGAGCGGTCTTCGTCGTTAATCAATCCCGCAAGCACTTGGTTTTCACCGTCTTTCAGCCTCAAAACTGTTGAAGCTGACCGTGTCCCAAGTTGGTAAGCGAGCGTGCCGGATTTGGTTTGTACTTGGCTCACGATATTGCTGACTTCGAGGGAAAGCTTGATGGCGACTTCGTTTTCAAGAAAGATGGTCGGCTGAGCTTCAAGTTTGAGGCCCACATCCAGATACTGCACACTTTCCGAAACAAACCCAGTTGCTGTGGCTGTCGTTGTGATGTTGGGCACGCGGTCACCGATCAGTATCTTTGCGGTTTCCCGGCTACGTGTTCGGATACGCGGGTTGGCAAGAATTTTTACGTTACCGCCTTGATCCTTGACATTGATCGTCATGGGAGTAATTGTGGCACCGATTTGACTGCTGGCGTGGCTTTGTAAATCAGCTAGGGTGAGACTGCCACCAGTACCTGCAAGTGGTGCCAAGCTCAATTGATCCGGCCAGCGGACACCCAAGTCAAGCAGGCGGGTTCGCGTAACTTCAAGAATTTCCATTTCCAGCATGACTTCCGGTTCAGGTAGATCGTGCATGGCAAGTAGTTTTTCGGCGAGGCGAATGGCATCAGGGGTATCCCGTAGGACGATCATGTTTTGCCGTTCATCAACCACAATATCTTTCGCCTTGAGAATGGTCTTGAGGGTGTTGGCAGCGGCTTTGATATCTCCATTACCGAGAAAAAAAGTCTTGACCGTCAGTGGTTGATAATCCCGTGCTTTGGCGGGAGTGTTGGGGTAGATGAGAATCGAACTCTTGTCGAGTATGCGTTGCTCTAACTGGTTGGTAAGGAGAAGTACATTCACCGCATTCTCGATCGTGCTGTCTCGAAGGAAGATCGTTGTTTTCTGGTCGGTTTTGATATCTTTGTCAAAAACGAAATTGAGTCCGGAAGTTCGTGAAAGAACCTCGAAAACCTGTTTGAGTGGTGCATCCTTGAATTCAATGGTGATGGGCTTTTTTAAGGATGCTGAAAGTTTTTGATCTACTGGCGGTTGTTCTTTTTGCTGCTGAATAGTCTGCCGGAGTTTTCGCGCAACTACGTGCTTAGGTGCTTCAGAAAGGATCGTACGGAGTCGCGCAAGTGCGGCATTGCCATCCCCCTTGGCCCAGAATTCCTCAGCCTCGGTCATGAGGTCTCGGTAGCGGGCCTCTCGAACCATATCCTCCAGCCCGGCCTTGGCGCGAGCATTGCCGGGATCTATTGTCAGTACCCGGCGTAAAAGTTTCTCTGCTGCTGCGCCCTGATTTGATGCTTGGGCGCTGTTTGCTTGATCGAGCCAAATCGCAATTGTTTTGTCTCGTAAACGCAAGTATGAAACCCTGAATTCAGCGTTCGTAGGTGCCTCATTAACTGCGATACGCAGTTTCAATAAACCCTCTTCCTCTTTTCCTTCAGCTAGCAGATGCAAGCCTTCCAGATGGGCAGATTGACCGGCGCACCCGCTAAGGAACAACGTGAGCATAAAGACTTGAGCAAAGGTCTTGGCGGAGATTTTTGTCATTGGGCGTCACCAATAGCAAGAGTTTGCTGCTGTTGAAGTGGGGTGTAGGTAATCGTCATCGTCGGGGGGTGAATGGCTTCAATGATGTAGTGTTGGTTGAGGACGTCGTGTTCCTTTACGACATAGGTGTTGTCCTGTTCTCCTAGAAAAACTTCCCAAATTCCGTCCTCGAACTTTTTTCCCAGGAAGGAGAATGGCAGCGGTGGAGCAGTCGGTGGCGGTGGTGGAAGGGATAGAGGGGGAAGGGTCCAATTCCTTGCGATGAAAGCCTCAGCCGTTTCAGCGTCCGATATTCGTGGACGGATCGCCAAAATTTCCTGTTGATCTTTGTCGGTGGGATTGGTTTGGAGCGGCGAACTCCTCCCGTTTGATTGCTTGAAATTGCTAGCGTCGATTCCTCGTTTTTCGGCAACTGACGTAGTAGAGTCGACGATACTGTTGAGTTTTTCCGAGCGAGGTTCATCTCCAAACAAGACCAATCCGGCGGAAAGTGTCAATAGTGTGAGCAGGATCGTCCAGCGGACTTTCGGTTGCATGAATCAGCCTTCTTCTTTGAGAAAGATGGTAAAACGCAATTTTGATTCCGTGATCTCGGTACCAATGTTGTCTCGTTTAAAGCTGATTTCTTCGAGAGCCGTAGCGGGAATTTTCTCTAAAATATCCTTCGCAAAGCGACGGATGTCTCCATAAGAACCTTTGATCGGGGCGGTAAGGCGATATGCGCGATATTGCCCGGCTTGATCGGTACCAAGTTTGTAATCCATTTGGGTGAGCTGCAAATGGTTGTTGGATGCTATGGTAAACATCGTTCTGATAATGCCGGGAAGTTCGTTTTTCTCTGTCAGGTGATTGCGGAAATCCGCATATCGCGATTGGCGGAGGGATTGCTCTATGGACTTTGGGCTTCCATTCGAATTGTGAAGATTCTTTTCTTCGGACGCCAATCTCAAGAGATTTGCGTGATGTGCTTCGATTCTTTCCTGTACACGGGGGGTTGCAATAAAATGCAGCCACAGAGCAAGTAGAATAAGAAATAGGGTACCGATAGGAAGAAGGCCTAAGCGGTTTAGCCAGAGTTGGATTAGTAATTTTGGATGAGTCTTCATATCCCCGATATCCAACGGGCTTCCATAGTGAAACGAATTGGACGATTCGTATCCTGCTCGTTGATCTCGTGTTTGGTGAGTATCACCTGATAAAAAAACTTATCTGATGCGAGCGCTCCGAGATAATCGACCATGTCTTCCGGCGTTTTTGCTTCCGCAACAATCGAGAGAAGTTGTTTTTGCCCATTCGGGTCCAACCCGATAAGGGCAACCCCTTTGTTCTGGTGTGCTTCGAACGTCCCAAATAGCTCACCCCAAGGTAGATTCATTTGAGATACAGCGTAATTGATTGCCTCGATTGCCGGTAAGGAAATGGATTCTGTCGGCAATGTTTCCGCGAGCCTGACTCGTTCGAGAAAAAACCGTGCTTTTTCCTCCCGCTGCCCCACAGCATTCATTTCGATGTTTTTTGTATGAAATTCCCAAATTGTCGCGACTAACATTAAAACCGACGCGACAAAAATAAGGAGTAACCTCAGGCCGACTACCTTTCCGCGCCCGGCAAAATCAATCATTATCCGATTCATTGCCATACTCCAGACAAGGCTAAACGGTAGTTCTGGGACCAGTTTTTGGTGCGCCCCGGCCAGAGTTCCATCCCCAAGGAAATAATGGCGGAATTTCGCTGGTGTGGAATCTCGTTGGGGGATGGCGATACCCCGATGCCTGCGACCGATAGATGCAAGGCGGATTCGGATGTTCCGAAAAGCATTTGGTCGCGTGCCATGAGTTGGGGGAGCGTTGCGTACAGGTTGTCGATACCTTGGTGGGTACGCAAAGTTTGCAAGTTGCCACGATCAATTAATGCCAAGGAAAGACTGTTTCGTTCGACAGCGGCAAACCAAGTGGTCGTTTTGCCGATTTGACGCCGCCAGTGGTTGAATTCCCTGACCAAAAATGGTTGAACAGAAACGAGTCGGTAGTCTGGCTTTCCGATGATCTGCCGCAGCCCCGTGATTAGCCGGCGATCTATCGCACAGGCAAGCAGGCGGGATGTCAGCGGGTTAAGGTCTGCGTTTATCTCCCAATCTTCAGCGACAAGACCGTAGGTGTCCTCAAACCGGGCAGCAACCAGTTGCTGAAGTTCGTTCAGGTTTTGCAAGCCGGGAGTAATGTCAACGACGAAATACCGCACTAGCAGATCGGAGAGCACCACATGGACATCCGCACGTTGCCACGGCTTGCCGGCAAGCAGCCTTCCTAGGGCTTCCAGGCCGATTTCAGGGGTGTTAGGTTCAGTCGGAATTGCTAATGTATCTTCGGCTTCTATCCGTGGGTGAAGGCGTCCTGAGATTTTCACCAAGGCGATACGGTCGTTTTCTACCGAC
Source organism: Sulfuricella sp. (assembly GCA_018336195.1). Lineage (GTDB taxonomy): Bacteria > Pseudomonadota > Gammaproteobacteria > Burkholderiales > Sulfuricellaceae > JAGXQV01. Next base: position 23,094 of record JAGXQV010000003.1, read on the forward strand.
AAGTGGATGCGCTCAGACGCGAAGCGTGACACGTTCGACCTCTTCAAATGTGGTTTCGCCTTGGCGAACCAAGTCTAGAGCTGCTTGCCGCAGGAAACGGGTGCCGTTTTTGACGGCCTCTTGTTTGATGGTAATGATTGAACTCTTGGCCGCGATCAACTCCCGTAGATGGTCGTTGAGGGTCAAAATCTCAGCAATCGCGCGGCGGCCTTTGTAACCTGTGCCGCGACAGTCGCCGCAGCCGATGCCTTTGCGGAAACGGAATTCGTGTGCTTGGTCATGTGCAAGATCAAGAGCCGAAAGCTCCTCTTCCGTCGGCTGGTATTCGACGCCACAGCGTCCGCAAACCGTGCGGATCAAACGTTGCGCCCACACTCCGTTTAGTGCCGAGGTTAGCGAATACGGATCGATTCCCATATGGGCGAAACGGTTGAACACGTCGAATACATTGTTGGCATGAACCGTGGTTAGTACGAGATGGCCGGTAAGCGCCGATTGCACGGCAATCTCGGCAGTTTCGGCATCGCGAATTTCCCCTACCATGATTTTGTCAGGGTCGTGTCGAAGAATTGAGCGCAAACCCTTGGCAAAAGTGAGTCCTTTTTTCTCGTTGACGGGGATCTGCAATACGCCGGGAAGCTCATATTCGACAGGGTCTTCGATGGTGACGACTTTATCGTGTCCGCGGTTGATCTCGGATAGAGCGGCGTAGAGCGTGGTTGTTTTGCCGCTACCGGTCGGACCCGTCACGAGTAGCATTCCGTAGGATTGCAGGGCAAGGCGTCGCACGGACACAAGATCTGAATCGCTGAAGCGAAGGAGGTCGAGCGTTAAACGTGATCCGGTAGGGACAATGGCATGTTTGTCGAGTATTCGAATAACCGCATCTTCCCCGTGGATGCAGGGCATGATGGAAACGCGCAGATCGATGTCGCGTCCGCGTATCGCGATCTTGAAACGCCCGTCCTGCGGCACTCGGCGCTCAGCGATGTCCAGTTCGGCCATGACTTTGATACGGGAGATAACCTGCTCCGCAGTTTCCAACCCGTTGATGGTCGATATCAAGTCAAGTACACCATCGATGCGATATTTGACGACGATACCCGAGCGCCCGGTTTCTATGTGAATATCGCTGGCGCCTGCTTTGAGTGCGTCGTATAGGGTCGAATTCACAATCCGAACAATAGGGCTTGTATCCTCGCTAATGGTTTTCAGCGACAGTTGTTCAACTGAATGACTGGACACCCTGGTGAGATCGGCGATGGTATCGACATTCTCGATGGCCCGAGCAGACTCCTCCTGCTGTGCGAGATAAGTGGCGATATCGGCACGTAGGGCCAAGCGGAATTCGGGGAGCGTTTGAGCTCGAGATTCGAGCCACAGTTGCAGAGCTTGGTCAAAAGGGTCAGGAATAACGGCAATTATTTCTTGATCAGTTCGGAATAAAGCGCATTCCTTTTGTAAGGCTTTGGGTAATGGGAGGAGATCGAACGCTCCAGTCCACTGGTGCATGTCGAGCGCTTCAGCGACCTTGAAACCAAAGCATACCGCCAGTTCACCCAGTAATCGTCGGGGTTCCCATCCCGTGCTTTCCTCGAGTGCGATAAAAACGGAGGTTCCTAGCTCTCTGGCGCGCTCATGTGCGTGCCGGATTATCACTGGATTTAAGGGGGAAACCACGTCGGCTAGATTCATTGCAGGCTTCCAGCCAAGTCGAAAATCGGCATATAGAGGAGAATGACAATTGTCCCGACAACGACACCGATGGCTGCCATCAACACAGGCTCGAAAATTTTCGAAAACCACTCAATGGAACGACTGATTTCACCATCGTAGAATTTTGCAGTTCGCGTCATCATTTCGCCAATCCGGCCTGACTGCTCACCCACGCGCAACATGCGCAAACCGACGGGAGTCGTCAAGGCGAAGCGGTTTAGCGCTTGCGAAATACTCTCGCCACGTTGAATGGCTTGCGTTGCATTTTCAGCGCGGCCCCGCAGTTCTGGAGAAAGGGTTGGACCGACTAAATTGAGACTTTGGACTATGGGTAGTCCACCGTCCAGCAGCATACCCAGTGTGAGGTAGAGCCTTGCCAATTGGAAAATCTTGATGCTTTCGGCGAAGAATGGAATGTGCTGTAGAAGGCGAACAATGCCGCCTTGTCGGAGAAGTTGTCGTATTGCCAGCCCTGTTATCGCCAACGTAGCCAGCATCCCGCTAAAAACTTCATGGCGGTGCTTGCTGACCAGATTACCCCAGTCCATCAAGAGGGACGACATCCACGGTAACTGACGTCCCGTCCCCTGGTAGACGCTTGCAAAGCGCGGTACCACATACCCCATCAGGAAGAGAGCTACCCCGCTACCGACAACCAGCAAAATAACCGGATAAATCGAGGCGCTGATTACCTTGGCTTTGACTGAGTCGAGGCGCACTTGATAATCGATATAGCGGCCCAGTGCTTCAGGAAGATTACTGGTGCGTTCCGCAGCCCGCACAATGCTTACATAGAGAGGCGGGAAAATTTCCGTCACGTCTCCCAATGCTCCAGAGAAACTTTTTCCTTCCAGAAGGTTTTGATGAAGACGGGTCAGTACATTGTGCGCTTCCGGGCGATGTTTGTTGTCCAGAAGCGTATCGATTCCTTCTACGACTGTTAGTCCAGCTTCCAAAAGAGCCAAGAGTTCCTGCGTGAATAAAATGAGGGAGAAATTGTGTTTGTGTCTTGTGAGACGAAGTCCGGCAGATTGATTCTTTTGCTTAATCGACAAGACTCTCAGAGACTGCGCCGCCGCGTGGCGTCGGGCATCCGATTCGTTTGCCGCATCGACGAACAGCGTTGTCACCCTATCTGAACTGAGTCCGCGAATTTCGTAACGCATGGAAGTCGAATCTAATTGCTGATGTCTGCAGCTTCTTCGGTGCCACCAGGCACACCGTCTTTGCCGTAGGAAATAAGGTCGTAATCACCTTTCTGGCCAGGAGAATGGTAAACGTAGGGCTTGCCCCACGGGTCTGGTGGGATTTCTTTTTCGAGATACGGGCCGTTCCACTTTGGCTCGTTGCCCGGTCGGAGAATTAATGCATTCAGTCCGAGTTCGGAACTCGGATAATGCCCTGTATCAAGTCGGAAGTTATCCAGTGCTTTATGAAAAGCATTTATTTGAGCGCGCGCAGTGGTAACTTCGGATTTGCCGACCTGTGAAAAGAAACGCGGCCCGACATATGCGGTCAGGAGACCAATAATAGCGACGACGACCAGCAATTCGAGCAGTGTGAAGCCGGCGATGCGACAGGGAAAAGTACAAACGGAATCAGGCAGTTTTTTGGGGGCGGTTTTCATTTAATGGGTGGTGGTAATTAACGAATAATTTCTATTGTTGGCTGGAGAGTTCGTGCAACTGTAGGTTCTTGCATACTTATGACGCTTTTGTATTCCTGATATTTCGTGAGTATCGATGGGACGTACAACATCGTCTCCTTGAACGGGGGAATATTTTTGCCGTGGCGGTTTACCGACCCCTCTCCTGCATTGTAAGCAGCAAGCGCCAGAGCAAGGTTCCCGTCGAAAAGGCGCAACAAATCTCGCAGGTAATGGGTTCCCGCATCTATGTTTTGCGCCGCAATGGCGGGAGCGCGTGTCCCATATCGTTTTGCCGTTTCAGGCAGCAATTGCATGGCGCCGATGGCCCCTTTTCTGGAGATGGCATTCATGTTGAACCCCGATTCACGGTTAATCAAAGCAAAGATAAGCGCAGGTTCAACACCGTATTTTTGTGCGGCGATCCGGGTCTGATAAGCGATTTCCTTCTGAGCCGCCAATTTTTCCACTAATTGCCTATTTGGCGCCATGGTTTTTGCTTCATGGTCTGGTAGGTCGGCCCTAAGAAATAATCGATAGGTGGCATCGTAGGCTTGGTTGGAGAAGCGGGGAATGCCTTGCGGGTCATAAGAGAGGTAGATGTCCGTGGTGGAGTCGGCGAAGCATGCACCTGGGCAGCCAAAAGCCAGGTAACAAATGAGGGGGCGGGAAATGGCATTTTGAATGCAACGGAACGGTATTCTTCGCGCCCATTTTAGTAGGTTGGCAGCGTACCAAATTATGGTTGCCGGGGTGAGACGCACCAAGCTTAAGTAAGTAATTGCCAATCGTTTTCCTGCTGTATCAAAAATACGTCGAACGCGGTTAACCCAGCGATGAGCGTTGCCTTGCAACGCAAAGTCTTCTTTTTACAATGGCCTCATGTTCGATGCCTCGTGCTTCCATACTTTGCTCCCGATACCGCCGAATTTCTTCACGATATTTACGGGCCTTACCCTAGTCATATTCTTGGCTGAGACAAGCGAAACCATACGCCGAGGCGGCAAATATCCTCAGGGGTGTTTGCCATTTATTCGTCGGCTACTAAGGGTGATTTTTTAAAAAAAGACATATTTTGTTGCAAATTACATAGTGTGTCCCTAAAAAATAAGAATATGTTTCACATAAACTAACTCCATGAGAGGCATTTGTTGTTAACGCAATGTTGTAATGCGTGAATCAATGAATTTCAAAAATGGGCGGCAGTTCGTTTTTTATTCTAGCAAAATATAAAACATAAATGTTAGAGAAATGCGGAGGTGCGTTGCAACACTTCATCGTCTATGGGGCATGCTCAAGCTGGTACTAAAAAAAATCGGCATCAATGTATTTAACTCGCTGGTGTGCATAGGGTTGTTGTGGTGCTTCACACACTATGGGCGGGGGTGGTTTTTGAACTGCATAGCGTTTTTGTTGCTCACCTTGTTCCGTCTGCCTCGGCTTGAGGGTGGAATTAAAATTAAATGATATGTGTTAGCTGTTAATGAAAGAAATTTTTCTTGCTAAATTCCAAATGATATAACTTTGTCATAAATGTGATTAAGGGTTTGAGCGCGCGATATCACAAAATTATCTCATTGAATAGCTGTTAAAAGTGACAGGTTGTCGTGCCGTTGCGAAGTTGGCAAAATGCAAACCCAGTACATGATGAAGAATAAAAAAACAGGGAGCGGAGCCATGCTGGTGAAACGGGTTGTGCCGATTTTTTCGGACCTTCTTTCGAAGCATTATTTCCCTTCTCGGTATTCCGACTTGGTGTCTTGGATCGCCTTCATGACAAAGGGTGGTTTCTAAAAGGCTGCTGATAGGATGTTCCGTAGTTGAATGCATCAAATTCATGGTGAGAGAACGGCCTCATAATCATTATGCGCAACGACAAAATTGACGGCAGATTGGTTGCATGGAAGAGAGTCTGGTGGGCATTTACCTTATGCTTGCTTGGCTCTTCGCTGATTGTTCATTCCAGTCAGGAGCGTTACGACTATGACGCCCTTGGTCGTCTGATCCGCTCGATCGGCGGACAAGGGCAGGCAACCGAGTATCTCTTTGACGCCGTCGGCAACTTGTTGCAGGTTACTTCCTCGGGGGCTGGGGCCGTGCTTGTCCCCACGATCACGTCCATTACGCCTGCATCGGTCCAGCCGGGGCAGACCGCGTTGGTAACCATCGTAGGCACCGGATTGAGCGGGGCTGCGGTCACTCCTTCTGCCGCCGCACTGGACGTATCCGCTGTTCTTGCCGGTTCCACACAAATTTCATTTTTCTTGACTGTAGCGCAGGACGCTACAGTTGGTCAGCAGAGCTTCAAGATCGCCTCGGCTGCTGGCGTGACCACTGCCAACATCAGCATCGTCGGTGTGCCTCCAAAAATGCTGGTTGAACCGATGCCGCTGGCAATACCCCCGGATAACGTGGGGCGCAATTTCACCATTCGCCTTTCCAAGCCTGATGTCGTGGATAACGTCATCACGCTGGTCGCGACGAATCAAAATATCGCCGTGTCGCCCGCCACGGTCACGATCCGGGCGGGAGATACTGCCGCGATTGCGTCAGTAAAAGGCGTTGCTGCGGGCGTTTCGGCGATTACGCTTTCTTCAGCGGGAATGGCGAGTACCTCAATTCCCGTATACGTTACCTCGGAGTTCGTCGGCATTAGTACCGGCTATGCCGCGCCGTTGGGGGTATTGTTTACGCCGCCGCAAAGTACCGGAAGCGGAGTTCCGCAAATGTTGCGCGGCATTCTCGGTGTGGCCGTTGGCAAGTATTTGGGAGGCGTGTCGCCGCAATTTGTCGCGGTGGGTACAACCGCCACCCTCACCTTGACTGGCGCAGGTTTGGAGACGGTTGGCAGCGTTGCTGTTTCTCCATCTGATGGGGTGACTTTGGGGACGCCTCAGCCTGCCCCGGATGGCAAATCCCTTTCGTTACCAATTGTTGTCGCTGCCGACGCGCCTGCGATTGTGCACCGCCTGGTGGTCAAGGATACTTTGGGTGTTGCCTTAATCCCTTCCATTCCCAATGCCGACCGCTTTCTTGTCGGTCCGCCGGCACCCGAAATTCAATCTGTTGATCCGCTAGTCGGAGTGGTCGGAACCAACGTTATTCTTACGGTTCGTGGGCGCAATTTGTCGGGTGTCCAATCTATCGCCATCCTTCCCATACAAGGAATAAGCTTTGGTGGTTTGCCCACATTGAGTGCCGATGGCACAGCGCTTACGACCCAGATTGCCATTGCCCCTGACGCCGCGTTAGGGCAACGCACAGTGGTGTTAAACGCGCCTAGCGGGAGTAGTAGCAGCGCCCCTGTACCCGCCAATACCTTCACCGTGGCGCTCCAGGCTGGCCAGACTTTTGCGCCGTTTGTGTCGGCGCCTTTGGGGGTGACGTTGGCTTCCTCGACCCCGTCTGGGGCGCCGATGTTTAAAACGTCACCTACCGTTGGCGTTACTTTCGGCAGGACGGTGACGGGCATTAGCCCCAAAGTAGGCATTATCGGCAGCAGCATGTCGCTGGTGTTGCAAGGTTCCGATCTGAATGGGGTTAGTGCGGTGCAATTTGCGCCAGCCACCGGAATTACCGCAGGCGCACCGGCTGTTTCAGCCGACGGCAAAACGGTGACGGTCGATTTGACCATTGCCGCCGATGCACCGCAAACCGTGCGGGCAATCACCGTATTGGCCGGAAGCGCAAGAGTGCCGTTTGCGCAGGGCGATGGCGATAGGTTTTCCGTCTCGGTGCCGCTGCCCAGAATCGACGGTATCGACCCTATCGTGCTGCAAGTCGGTCAAGTACCGAAAGTGCTGAACGTGTATGGTGCCAACCTCCAAAATATCAGTGCAGTCAATATTATCCCTGGCACCGGCATAACGGTCGGGGTGCCGTCAGTCGTCAATGCTCAGGGAACTCAGGCTACTGTGAGCATTTCCGCCTTGGCCTCGGCGGCGACCGGGCCGCGTCTGGTAACGGTAACTGCGCCAACCGGCCAAAGTGGTTCCGATCTGCTGCCCGGCAATACGCTGACGCTGGTGAATAGCGCGCCTTCGCCGGTTTCGCCGGTGCTTTCCGCTCCGCTGGGCGTATCCATCGCGCCACCCTTGTCATCAAAATCGTTGCCGGTATATGGGCGAGCGCTGGGCGTAACGTTGCAAAAGGACGTAGTACCGGCCAGCACTTCCATATTGGCGAAGGCATCGGTTGTCGGTGTGGCGCTGGGGTCGGTTGCTTTGGATCGGGCGCCTGCGGCACTGATGCGCGGAGCTACTGCAACCCTGATGATTAGTGGGGCTGGGCTTGATAAAGCCAGTGCTATTCGTCTGGACCCGGTGAATGGCATTACGTTGGGAACCCCGTCCATTGCCTCTGACGGCACCAGTATCAGTGTTCCGCTGACCATTGCGGCGGATGCCGCAACAGGAAAACGAAAAATCGTAATCACGACATTAGCGGGCAGCACCATCGCTTTTGCCGATGCCCTCACAGGAACGCTACAGGTTGGGGTGGGCGCACCGCAACTGGATTCGGTTACGCCTATTCTGGCCAAGCAAGGCGACCGTGTAACCCTGCTTGTCAGGGGCAGAAATTTCAATGAGGTGCAGGCAGTGGCTTTCACGCCGCCTGACGGAATTATCGTATTCGGCACTCCGGTAGCGGACTCGACGGGAACCCAAATTCCTATCGACGTCCAAGTACTCGATGGCGCACCGCTCGGCAGTCGCGTATTGCAAGTGGCGGTTCCGGGAGGGATTAGCAGCGACATACCAGTTCCGGCGAATACGTTTACGGTATATGCCAAGTAATTGATCTGGGCCAGTGGAAGCATTGATGGGGATTCTGAACTTTGTAAAGGAGCAGCAAATGAAACGAGTTCTTGGGCAGTGGATGGCAGTTTGTTTTATCGCGGTGGTTCCTGGACTGGCGCTGGCGGCATTCGATAGCGGAAGCACCGGCGTCGACGGCCCCTTCAATCCGACCGTCAATACGGTAGTCCAACTTCCTCCGTCGGGTGTCTTCAACTTCACCACGGTGAACATCCCAGTGGGAGTGACGGTGACCTTCAAGAAAAATTCCGCCAATACGCCGGTCGTTATTCTTGCCAGCGGCGACGTGGCTATCGCCGGCGTCCTCGATGTTCGTGCCGCCAAGAGTGCCGATACCGGCGCGGCAGGGGATGGCAATTTGGGCGACGACGGACTTCCGGGAACGGGGGGGCCGGGCGGATTCGATGGCGGGCGCGGTGGCTTGGCACCGAATGTTATCGGTGGTTCAGGCGTCGGGCCTGGTGGAGCCACGCCGGGCATTATGTACAACGTTTCCTATCCTTGCGGCGGCGGCGGCGGTGGCTATTCCCAAGCAGGTTCATCGACTTACTGTGGCGTCTCTGGCCCAGTGGGGGTCAAGGATGTTTCCGGCATGGGGGGGGCAAGCTATGGCTCGTCCGTGTTGTTGCCATTGGTCGGTGGCTCCGGTGGCGGCGGCGGGATGGGGGGCACCACCTTCGCAGGGTCCGGCGGAGGTGGCGGTGGCGGGGCAATCCTGATCGCTTCAACCACGACGGTCAACGTGACCGGTTCAATTCTTGCCGATGGCAGTGCCAGCGGCGCTGCTAATGGCGCTGGGGCCGGCGCGGTTGGCGGTGGCGGAAGCGGCGGAGCGATCCGGATCGTCGCCAGCACGATCTCGGGTAATGGTACGGTCTCAGCGCAAGGGGGGGCAGTAGGCAGTTCACAAAGTTCATACCAAGGAGGTGCCTCCGGTGCTCCCGGCCGTGTCCGCCTGGAAGCCTCGGCGATTACCCGTACATCCGCCACGAACCCCGTATTCACTACCGATCTGCCCGGTAGCGTGTTCGTTGCCGGTGCGCCTACCCTGGCCATCAGCAGTGTTGCCGGCGTTGCCGCCCCGGCGGCACCGACGGGCAACGCCGACATCGTTCTGCCCGCAACTACCGTCAATCCGGTGACCGTCACCTTCACCACCACCGGCGTGCCGGTGGGCAACACCATCAAGTTGACGGTGACCCCGGCCAGCGGCGCCGCCACTTCGGTTGTCAGCCCGGCCTTGACCGGTAGTACCACGAGTGCCAGTTCCAGCGTTCAGGTGACTCTGCCCCAAGGGCCGAGCGTGTTGCAAGCGCAGACCACTTACACCATCGTCGCCGCCCTGGGCGACGTCATGAGCCGCTACGCCGGTAACGAGCGGGTGGAACGAGTTACCCTGACCGCGATTATGGGCAAGTCCTCCACGGCCACGTTGCACACCATCAGCGGAAAGGAATACCAGGTTCCGGCGATGGTGTTGGCATCGCTGGGGGCGGGATTCCAGTAGGCAGTCCTGTTGATGAAACAGGATAGTCGTAGGAGCGGGCTTGCCCGCGATTTCCAGAGCGTTGCTTCGTGGCAATGCGATGTCGCGGGCAGAGCTCCGCTACGACGTTCCTACGTTTCAACGTGACGGATTAACCCGCCGGCTGAAGAAATCGGCTATTTCCCCCCGTTACCTTTTTGCTATACGCGACGCGCCGCAAAAAGGTAACAAGAGGAGACCAGTCGCGAATCCGGTGATAGCGATATTTCCAGGCCACACCGGCACGGAAACGTTTGGGAATCGACAGCACCGGCATCCGCATCGATAACCGATAAAAAAAGAACCGACGTCTTGAACTTGAGGGAGCTTGAAGCAATGAACGCCAGCCACTACCAGCCCTTGGCCCAGAGAGGGCCCCGCTCGCTACGCCGGCTGCTGCTGCCTCTGTTCCTGCTATTGGCGACGGTTGCCCCGCTGGAGACCCCGGCCGACACCACCGACCGCACCCCAGCCCCCGCCGCGCAGGAACTGCAAAGCATCTACGGCCCCAAGACCTACGCAGCCGGCAGCAGCGTCACCGACAGCTTCAAACTCCCGGCCGGCGTCACCCCCCCCTGCTACCTGCAAATCGACAACGGACGAGCCGACGGCAAGGGCAGGGTAGGGGACGCCACCATCACCCTCAACGACCGCACCCTACTCAGTAAAAAGCAATTCAGCGGCGCCGTCTCCTACCGCACCAAAGTCGAACTAAGCGACACCAACCGACTCCGCATCGAAGTCCCCGCCGCCGAACGAGACAAGACCGACAACAAAGGAAGCCCCGCCCAATTCAGCCTCGGCATCAATTGCACCCCGGTACTGCCCCGGCCCACCGAACTCAGCCCCGACCCGCTCAAACTCGGAGCGGGAACCAGCGGCACCCTCACCGCCCGACTCGCCCCCACCCCAGTCAGCGGCGGCGTACTCAACCTCAGCAGCAGCAACGAACGCATTGCCGGCGTCCCCGCCAGCCAAGCCTACCGCCCCGGCCAAAGCCGAATCGACATCCCCGTCAGCGCCAAAAGCCCCGGCGAAGCGCGGATCACCGCCAGCCTCAACGGCCGCCGAGCCGACGCCGCCGTCCGAGTCAAACCCGCACGCCCGGCCAGCCTCGCCAGCCTATTGCCCGGCAGCCTCAGCCTCGCCCCCGGCGCCCAAGGTCAACTCACCGCCACCCTCAGCGCCCCGCAAGCCCATAAAACCGAAATCACCCTGCGCATCGGCGAAGCCCGCGACAACGAACGCGACGACCACGACAAAGGCCGCGGCCGCGACGCCCCCCTCATCAGCGCCCCCGAAACCGTCAGCGTCCCCCCCGGCCAGACCCGCGTCAGCATCCCCGTCACCGCCGGCACCCGCAGCGGCACCACCTCGCTCACCGCCCGCCTCGACGGCAGCAGCGCCACCAGCCAAATCACCGTCGCCGCCACCCAACCCAGCGTCGTCGCCCTGGTTCCCGCAACCCAACTCCTCACCCTCGGCAGCAACGCCACCCTCACCCTCACCTTAAGCGCCGCCGTCGCCAAAGACACCCTCATCCCCTTGAGCGCCAGCCCCACCGGCATCGTCACGCACCCCGCCAGCGTCACCATCCCCGCCGGCCAAAGCAGCACCCCGATCGCCCTCACCGCCGTGGGCTTCGGCCAAACCAGCATCAGCGCCGCCCTCAACGGCGGCAGCGCCGCCAGCCTCATCCAAGTCATCCCCGTCCCAGCGCGGATCGCCGCCCTCGAACCGGCGACCGCCACCTTAGCCAGCGGCGCCGACGGCCCATTCACCGTCAAGCTCAACGCCATCCAACCCGACAACACCGACATCGCCTTAAGCGTCGACCAAGCCACACTCCTGCAAATCCCCGCCAGCGTCACCGTCCCCGCCGGACAAACCCAAGCCACCTTCAGCGCCACCGGCACAAACAGCGGCGACGTCATCCTCAGCGCCGCCCTGAACGGCGAACAAAAGACCGCCCGCATCCACATCAGCCCGCAAGCGGCGCACCTCCTCCCGCTCACCCCCAACCCCCTAAGCCTGCAACAAGGCGCCACCGGCAGCCTGGGAGTCGGCCTCGACATCGTTCAAGAAAACGACACCGTCATCGCTATCGCCAACAGCGCCCCGACGATCATCGACACCCCGGCAAGCCTCACCGTCCCCGCCGGACAAACCCAGGCCAGCCTGCCCGTCGCCGCCCTCCAGGCCGGAAACGCCCAGCTCAGCGCCACCCTCAACGGCAGCAGCCAAAGCGCCGCCATCGAAATCCAGCCGCCGCCGCCCGGCGTCGCCGGCCTCGACCCCGCCCTGCTCAAACTGCCCAAAGGGCGGCCCGGCGTATTGCGAATCAGCTTAAACCGCGCCCCCAACACCCCGGCCAGCGTCGCCCTCACCAGCGACACCCCCACGGTCGCCACCGTCCCGCCCGGCATCGTCGTCCCCGCCGGCGCACTCGGCGCCGACCTGCCCGTCAGCAGCCTCGCCGAAGGGCAAAGCCGGATCGGCGCCAGCCTCAACGGCACCACCGCCAGCGCCACCGTCAGCGTCGGCCCCGCCGAACCCATCGGCCTCACCCTGGTACCCGACAGCCCCAACTCCTGGTCCAACGACAGCTTCAGCCTAAGCGTCACCGGCATCTACAGCGATGGCACAAGCCTCGACCTCACCGGCCAAGCCACCTTCAGCAGCAGCGACCCCAACGTCGCCACCATCGGCCCCGACGGCAGCGTCGCCACCCTCGCCGCCGGCACCACCACCCTCAGCGCCGTCGTCGCCTACACCGACGTCCAAGGCCAACCCGCCCGCGTCGCCCAGACCACCCAACTCACCGTCAAAGGCGCCGGCACCCTCGTCTTAAGCGCCCCCGCCGCCACCCTCGCCGTCGGCAAAACGCAGACCGTCACCGTCACCTCGCCCGATCCCGCCGGAGCAGGGGGGCTCACCGTCAGCCTCGCCATCACGGGCGGCATCACCGCCCCGGCGAGCATCCAGATTCCCGCCGGCGGCCTCAGCGCCACCTTTACCGTCACCGCCACCGCCGCCGGCCCCGCCACCCTCAAAGCCAGCGCCCCCGGCCGCTACCCCGGCAGCCTCGCCCTCACCATCGCCCCCGCCCTGAGCCTCACCGCCATCGCCCCGCCGAGCGTCATCGCCGACGGCCAGGCCAAGCTCTTGAGCCTCAGCGGAAGCGGCTTCGTCAACGGCGCCCAAATACTCGCCGGCGGCCAAACCCTGCCCAGCGTCTACCAGGACGCCGGCCACCTCAGCGCCACCCTGCCCGGCAGCCTCGCCGCCGCCCCCGGCAGCCAACTCATCCAAGTCGTCAACCCCGACGGCCAGAAATCCAACACCCTCAACCTCACCCTCCTGAGCGCCGCCCCCCAGATCGTCGGCCTCAACCCCGCCAGCGGCCCGGTCGGCAGCGCCGTCACCCTCCAGGGCAGCCAATTCTCCGCCACCCCCAGCGGCAACGACGTGCGCTTCAACGGCGAACGCGCCACCGTCGCCGCCGCCAGCGCCACCGAACTCAAAGTCATCGTCCCGGTCAAGGCCAGCAGCGGCCCGGTCAGCGTCACCACCGCCAAAGGCACGGGCGTGAGCCCCATCCCCTATACCGTCAAATCGCAACAAGACTTCGACCTCCAGCTCGACCCCGCCGCCGCCCAACTCCCGCGCGGCGGCGCCGCCGGCGTACGGGTCAAACTCGCCAGCAACGGACTCGCCGACTACGGCCAAGCCGTCACCTTGAGCGTCACCGGCCTGCCCGCCGGCATCGCCTGGCAAGCCAACCCGCCCCGGCTCACCAACTACACCCCGGCCACCGTCACCTTCAGCGCCGGCCCTGCGGTCGCCCCCGGCGACTACAACGTCACCCTCACCGGCAGCGGCCCGCTCGACCAAGGCAGCGCCAGCCGCAGCAAAACCGTCAAACTCACCGTCCTCCCCGTCGACGCCACCAGCGTCAGCGGCCTCGTCCTCCACGCCGACGACGACAGCCCCTTCGTCGGCGCACGGATCCGCCTGAACGGCCAGGAAACCACCACCGACGCCAGCGGCAACTACCGCATCGTCAACCCCGGCACAGCCGGCGACCAGGTACTGCTGATCGACGGCCACACCAACAACAGCGCCACCACCCAATACCCCTCCGCGATCGCCATGCCGGTCATGATCAATGCCGGCCAGGACAACCGCGCGCTCACCTCCTACATCCAAGCCGTCGACGTCACCAAATCGACCGTCATCGTCCCCGGCCAAGCCGTCAGCGTCACCAACCCCGACCTGCCCGACTACGCCCTCAACATCCCGCAAGGCGCCGTCCTCATGGGGTGGAACGGCCAACCCATCGACAAAGTCAGCGTCCGCACCGTCGCCGCCGACAAACTCCCGATCAAACCGCTGCCGCCCGGCGTCAACGCCAAGACCGTCTACCTCTACTACTTCTTCCGCGAAGGCGGCGCCACACCCAGCCAACCGATCCCCGTCACCATGATGAACGACATGGGCGCGCTCCCCGGCGAGAAAGCCGACCTGTGGTACTACGACGAATCGATCACCCCCGACGCCAACTCCAACCAATGGCGGATCATGGGGCAGGGCACCGTCTCGGACGACGGCAAGTCCATCGTCTCCGACCCCGGCGTCGGCATCCCCAAATTCTGCTGCGGCGCCACCACCGCCAGCCCGCCGCCGCCGCCCAACCCGAGCGGCCCGCCGCCCAACCCCCCGCCGTCCGGCCCGCCCGGCAGCGATGACGGCAGCGACCCGAGCGGCACGGGCAGCGGTGGCGGCCCGAGCGGCAACAGCCCGCCCGGCGGCGGCGACAACGCGCCCAGCAGCCCGACCAGCAGCCCACCCGGTGACCCGACCAGAGTCCCGCCCGCCGACGCGCCCCCGCCCGAGCAGCCGGCCAAGCCCGCGCCCGAGCAGCAGCCGGAACCCGATCCGTGCAGCGAGAACCCGGTCATCTACGGCACCGGCGCCTCGCTGGTAATGCGCGGCCACGTCCTGGGCGTGAACGCCCTCCTGCCGGCCAACCTCGGCTGCCGCTACAACTCCCTGACCGACCGGATCGGCCCGTTCGGGCGGGGCACCTACCTCAACACCGAATGGCAGTTGAGCCTCAGTGCTGCCGCCATGGTCCTGATGAGCCCGCAGGGACACCGCTGGATCCTCGCCAAAGGCCTCGACAACGTCTACCGCCCCAACCCCGGCCTACCCGGCGTGGAAGGCGCCGAAGGCACGAGCAACGGCACTGGCACCGGCAGTACCAGCGTCATCCGCTTCCGCGACGGCAGCCGCTACGAATTCACCGTCTTCGGGCGCGGCAACCAAGTCCTCACCGCCCAGATCGACCCGTGGGGCAACCGCCTCACCGTCCAGCGCAACAGCGGCACTATCGGCGCCGTCGGCATCGCCCAAAGCGTCACCGACAGCGCCGGCCGGGTCACCCGCATCGAATACAACGGCGCCCTCATCAGCCGCCTCACCGACACCAGCGGCAGAA
>JAGXQV010000004.1 GCA_018336195.1 Sulfuricella sp.
AAAGCGGATTATGGACACAAATACCAAACCCTCTGTTTCATCGCTCCCAGCGCGCGGCCCCTATCGTCGCCACGCTTTGGAATTCAAGCGCCAAGTGGTTTTGCAAACTCTGCAACCAGGGGTATCGGTTGCCCGAGTGGCCCGATTGCACCAGCTCAATGCCAATCAGGTTTTCGGCTGGCGTAAAGCGTTTCGGGAAGGCTTGCTGGATGATGAAGAGCAGCCTACGCTGTTGCCGGTAAGCGTAATCGACACCCCGCTGACCCCGGCCGTCATGGCGAGGATGCCAAATCCCGTGGCGCAGGCTGCCGTGATCCTACTCGAACGCGGGGAAGCGAGATTACGAATCGAAGGCCGCCCCGACGCGGATATATTGCGTCTTGTCCTGACAGGAAATGCGGCTGGCGGGCATATCCGGCATGGACAGCGCCAACGCCTGGTTACCCGCTTTCATGGCGGATTTTAACCGGCGCTTTGCGGTGGCGCCCAGAGACGGCCAGGATGCGCATTGGGCCTATCGGGGCACGCGGGAAGACCTAGTGGATATCTTGTCGGTACAGGTGGAAAGAACGCTATCGAAGAACCTCTCTTGTCAGCACGAGGGCAAGCTCATGCAGGTGAAAACCAGCGGAACCGGATTGGGGATGCGGGGTGCCAAGGTCACCCTGTTTGAGCGCTTTGACGGCACCCAGGAACTGCGCTGGCGCAAACGCAAACTCGCCTATACGGTGTTGAGCAAAGCGCAGAGGCAGGCGCAGGTGGCGGATAGCAAAATGGTCAACGCGCGGGTGGACAAGGCGCTGGCGAAGCGTGGCGCGACAAGCAGCAAGGCGCATAAACCCGCACCGAATCATCCGTGAAAAAATACCCCGTCGGCAAGCCCGCCACCGAAGGGTGTAACGCAACTCCATAACAGGGGCGGCGCAGGTGAAAGGGACATTTCTACTTTGCAGGCAAGGGGACATTTCTATTTGGCGTTGATATGTTCAACGACTATTTAATTCACAACCTCGTGAACAAACCCACCGGCTCATAACGAGCACCTGAAATTTTAGAACCGCCTATTTATGATAGGTGGAATTCCACCGCCATGATCTCGCCACGGAATATGCCGAAAGCAGTCCGTCTGGAACGCCCACTTATTGCCGAGGTTGGCTCATTTTTCACCGTAAAATCAACGCCTCCTCACCCCTTCCACTCATAATCCACAATCAGCGGCGCATGATCGGAAAAACGGCTGTCCTTCCACACTGACGCCTGCCGGGCGGTGGCCGCGATGCCCGGCGTGGCGATGTGGTAATCGATGCGCCACCCGACGTTCTTGGCCCATGCCTGGCCGCGATTCGACCACCAGGTGTAGGCTTCTCCGCCGGCTTCCGGATAGAGGCGCCGGTACACGTCGACCCAGCCCAATTCGTCGAGCACCTGGGTCAGCCAGGCGCGTTCCTCGGGCAGGAAGCCGGAATTCTTGAGATTGCCCTTCCAGTTTTTCAGGTCGATTTCCTGGTGGGCGATATTCCAGTCGCCGCACAGCACCACTTCCCGTCCGCTGGCGATTAATTCCCGCAAATAAGGCAGAAAACGCTCCATGAAGCTGAATTTGGCGGCCTGGCGCTCCTCGCCGCTGGACCCGGAGGGCAGGTATAGCGAGATCACGCTCAAATCCCCGAAATCGCAGCGCAGGTAGCGCCCCTCGGCGTCGATGTCGGCGATCCCCAGCCCTTCGATCACCTGGTCGGGTTCACGGCGGCTGTACAGGCCCACGCCGCTGTAGCCCTTCTTTTCGGCGTAATGGAAATAGCCGTGATACCCCGGCGGGGCACTCATCGCGGCGGTCAGGTCGGCTGCCTGGGCCTTCAATTCCTGAACGCACACGATGTCGGCGTCCTGCGCCGCCAGCCATTCGAAAAAGCCCTTGCTGGTGGCGGAACGGATGCCGTTGAGATTGGCGGAAATGATGCGAAGCACGGTAACAACCCCTGTCGATTGGCGAAGCCGGGAATTGGAACATGAAGGACGGGGCGGGGGCAATGGTTGGGCAAGCAGGTACCCCGCCTTTCCTCACCACCCAAAAAACAGGAACCACCACGGCGTGATGACGCCCGCCACCGCGCCGGCCACGGCCAGATTGGCCCCGATGCGGCAGGTCGCAGACGTCTCGCGGCGCAGCATCCCCGCCGCCAGCGCCATGCTCCACAGCGCGGCGATGCCCAGCAGCACGCCGCGGGCGCTGGGCAACCAGTCGAATTGCAGACCCTCGGCGGACAGTTGGCTGATGGTGAGCGCCGACAAGCCCAGGAAGATGCCACAGCCACCCAGCGGGATCAGGCTGTAAGTAAGCCAGCGGGCATTGTCCGCCGTCTTGCCCGGCAGGATGGCGCCCGCCGCGCGCAGCCACAGCCATACCCAGCCGCCCACCAAAACGGTGGCGGCGCCGATGTAGGCGAGGATCAGCAGGCCGTCGAGCCGGGTAAAGACGTCGCTGGAGTTGGGGTAATGGGTGAGCAGCCACCATGGGGCGTCGTCCTGCAACAGCCAGAACCAGTCGCGGTCGATCAGCCAGGCGGCGATGGCGGTCTTGACGGTGACAAACCACGGCGAGGCCGACCATTGGAAAGCGCCGACCGCCACGCCGAGGATGCCAAACACCAAGAGGCGGGCTTCCCAGGGACGCGCATCGGTCACGCGCATCTCGACAATTTCCCGCCCCGGCAGGCGTGCTGTCAGGGTAACCGCATCGCGGTGGCCGCTGCAGCGCCCGCACATATGGCACTGGGCGGCGCTGGTCATGCGCCGCATATCGATCAACGGGGCGCAGTTCACGTGGCCGTGGTGGGTTTCCTGGGCGGCGTCCCAATGTTGACGGTCCACCTTGAATTGCACCGGCGCAAGGCGCGCCAGCAGGCCAAACACGCCGGATACCGGGCACAGGTGGCGGCACCACACGCGGGTGCCCTTGCCGTAAATCAGGCCGACCAGGATGGCGATCAGCGTGGTGCCGCCGAGGATCAGCGCCACCGGCTTGGGGTATTCGTAAACCGACACCAGTTGCCCGTAGATCGTTACGTTGACGAAGGCGACGAACGGCCAGCCGCTCCACTTGATCCAGCGCGGCACCGCCAGCCCCAGCCCGTGACGGCTGGCGAGTTCGGTGAGCGAGCCTTCCGGGCAGAACAGCCCGCACCAAGCGCGTCCCACCGCCATCACCGAGAGAATCACGAACGGCCACCAGATTCCCCAGAAAATGAACTGGGCGAACAGCGTGAGGTTTTCCAGCATTTTCCCGTCGGCGGGCGGCAAGGGCAGAAAGGCCGGGATCAGCATCAGCGCCAGGTAAAACACCACCACCGCCCACTGCAGGCCGATGATGACGCCGCGATGGCGGCGCAGGGCGTCGCCGAAACGCTGGAGCCGGCTAGACGCTTTCCGGCGTGTTTCGGACAAGGACAGGATGGGGATGATGGCGTGTTCCATGGAGACCTCTGTAAATTCAGTTCAATATGGCAACGGTGCGTAGGCTGGGGTGAGCCCACGAACCCCAGCGGATCGTTCCATTCGCACCGGTGCTGGGGTTCGTTCCTCACTCCAGCCTACGCTGTTGCCGCGTTCCGTCTCGAAACGGAACGGCACGTAAATGCGGCGCTGGCCGTCTTCCACCAGCACCGTCGCCTGCCATGCCATGCGGCCATTGGCGCACAGCGGCAGGATGGCCTGCCCGGCATATTGACCGTTGCCGGCGGGAGTCAGGTCGGCGCGATTGAATGCCATCGGCAGGTTCACCCCGTTGAAATCCACCTCCAGCGCGCGGGCGCTGCTGCCCTCGATACGCAGGGCTATGCTTAAAGGCTTCAAAAGCGGCACCGGCTGAGGGCCGAGAGTGAATTCGAGGCGTCCGCCATCGGGCAAAGTTGCCGCGCAAGTGGCGCTGCTCAGGCTGCACGTGGCATCAAGGGGCAGGGTGATGGCCTTGGGCGGGGCGAGCACCATCAGCTTGACCAGCACCACCACCGCCAGCGCCCCCAGTAGCACGCCGATCAGCGCGCAGGGCAGGCACTCGCTTTCCTGGCTGGGGGTGAGGGCGGCTTCCATTACACTTTTCCTATCCCGCCTTTACCCGCGCCGGGCGGCGCAGGGTGGCCGATACGGCCAGCCAGTACAGGCCGAATGCAAGCAGCGTGGTCAGCGAGGGACGGGCGCGGTAGCCGGTGAGTTGGGCGAGGAAGCCGCCGATGCCGGCGCTGTCGTCGAGAAGGAACGCGCTGTCCCACAGCGGGTCGATTAGGGCGGGCACCACGCCCAGGCCGACTAGCTTTTCAGTGCCGTTCACCAGGAGCGCTGCGGCGAGCAAGAGCAGGATGATTTCGGTGACGCGGAAAAAGGTGCGCGTGGAAATCCGCCGTCCGCCGCGCACCAGCGCCCAGCCGCTAATCAGGGCGAGGATCAGCCCGGCGCAGCCGGCGGCGGCGAACAGCGCGAGGTCGTTACCGCTACGCTCCAGGCCCAGCCCATACAGGAATATCGCAGTTTCCGCACCCTCCCGGCCCACCGCCAGCGCCGCCACCAGCGCCACGCCGAACCGGTTGGCGCGGTTCATGGCACGCCCCAGCTCGGCTTCCAGTTCGCCTTTCAGGTTCTTGCCGTGCTTGCGCATCCACAACACCATTTGGGTAATCAGGACGGCGGCGATGAACTCCATGGCAATCTGGAACCATTCCAGCGCATCGCCGGCCAACTGGCTTTGCACCAGCAGCATGGCGCCGCCCAGCAGCGCGGCCAGGGCCACGCCCGCCGTAACCCCGCCCCACAGCCAGCGCAGGCCGGATTGAAGACCGTTGGCGTTGAGCCAGGCGTAGAGAATGCCGATGACCAGGATGGCCTCGATGCTTTCCCGCCAGACGATGAAAAGTGCGCTGCCCATGCCGTTCTCCTATTTGACGACGATCTGGCCCTTGGCGGTTTCCGGGTGGAAATCACCGAAGAACTTGTAGGTGCCGGGTTTAAGCGGCGCGAACACCACCGCGCGGGTCACGCCGGGAGCCAGCACGGTTTCCTTCTTGAGTTCGATACTCTCGAATTCCTCCGGCCCCGGCCCCTTGTTGGTGACCACGATCTTGAAACGCTGGCCCGCCGGGACGGTGACGGTCTCCGGGGTGAAATGGCCGTTTTCGACAGTGAGCGGATAGGCGGGCAATTCGTCGGCATACAGCGGCAATGCCAGGCCGGCGGCAACCAGGCAGGTTAGTCCCGCCAATGCGAGTGCTTTGCCGCGTAATAACCAAAGCAGGGTTTTCATGATTTTCCTTTCATTCTGGTAGGAGCGGCCTTGGCCGCGATAACGGTGCATCGGAAACGTGATACGGCCCGGAAGCACCGCTGGTCGCGGCCCAGGCCGCTCCTTCCGGCTTAAAACACCAGTTGCGCCCGTGCGCCGAGGATCTTCACCGAAGACGCTTCGCCGTTACCCGCCGGGCGGCGCAGCCACTGGAAATCCGGGGTGATTTCGAACTGCTTGTTGAGGCGGTAGCGGTAATACACTTCCACCACGTTTTCCACGCCCTGCGCGGCGTAACCGAAGCCATCCAGGGTCGGGGCGTCGTTGCGGAAGTCCGCGCTCACCTTGTTCAGCCCCAGCGCCACGCCCAGGCTGTCGCCGCCCCGGTTCCAGTAGCTGCCGTTGAATTCCGCGCCCAGGCTCAAGGTCTGGTCGAACGCCAAGCGCTCGCCCCATGCCCTGCCGTAGCGCCCGAAGAGGGTGACGCCGTCGCCCACGCGCTGGTCGAAATTCAGGCCGATGCCGCGATGCGGGCGGGTTTCGCCGGACACGTAAGTCGGCGCTTGGCCGTTGCGCCACACCATCACCCGGTAATTACCGGCCAGCCCGCCGAAGAACATCTGCTTGGTTTCCGCCTGGGCGATGACGAACGGCGAGGTAAAGGAGCGGCTGAAATTGGCCCCCGGCCCGGCGCCGAACACGCCCAGCGAGAGGCGGAAGTTTTCCGGCTTCGACCATTCGTTGAGGTAGGACATCCGCACGCCGGGACTGAAGCCGTAGGCATCCGCGCCGACGTTGGCGGCCAGCGGGTTGTCGAGTAGGGCGTTGTGGACGAACATGCTGCTGAGAAACTGCCGGGTTTCGTCGTTGGCGCCGGCGTTCTGGTCGAAGAAGGCAAAGGGGTCCATCTTGCCGAAATTAACCGTCAGGGTTTCCTTGGAGCGCGGCTTGAAACCGCCCAGCGGCAGCGGTATGTCGGCCTGATACCAGGCCTGCGCCAGCATCACCGCGCTGTTGTCGGCCTGCTCGGCGGTGCCGAGCTGGAAGGCGCTGGTGTTGGCGCCGGAGAAAGCCGTCATCAGGTTGCCCAGCCCCTTGCCCTGACCGATGCGGAAATGCCCGAAGATCTTGCTGGTGACGTCCCCGATGGTGCCCGCCGGGGTGCTGGCGGTGATGTCGGTGCGGTAGTTGAGCTGCACTTCGTTGTTGGGGCCGCCGCTGGCACGCTGGGCGACGGTGGTGAAGCTCGCCCCGGCGGTGATGCCTTCCAGCGCCTCGATGACGCGCGACTGTTTCTGCATTTCCAGAGATTGGTATTCCACGGCTTTCAGGCGCGAAGTCAGTTCCGGCTCGGTTTCGCTCAAGTTCTCCCGTGCCAGCCCCTGTTCGACGCGGGCGTGGTTTTCTTCGAGGACTTTCAGGCGCTTGTCCACGGCACTCTCACCGGCCAGTTGGCTGCGCAGGGCGGCATTGTCCTTTTCCAGCGCTTCGAGACGTTCGGCGAGGCGCCGCAGTTCCTTGGCGACGTCGCCATCGGTAGCTTGCGCCGCGCCGCCGCTCAGGGCGAGCAGCACGGCGGCGGCCAGCGGTTTCACGAGGAGGCGTTTCATGCTTAGTAACCGCCTTTCTTGCCGATCCCGACGTAGGTGAATTCATATTCCACTTCAAACGGCTTGAACCACGGACGCACCCCGGTGAGACGGTCGGTATGGCGCCCGAAATGCGACTGCGGATTGGCGGTGGGCGGGGCGATGTGGAACTTCACCGTGTATTTGCCCGGCCCCTTCAATTTGACGTTGTCGCCGTAATGCGGGCCGTCGTTGGCCACCATCGGCATGAAGTCGCCGCTCACCTTGTCGGCGCTGCCCTGCTTGGTGACTTCGTATTTCACCACCAGGTAGGGAATCCACGCGCCTTCCGCGAATCCGTTGGGATTGCTGGCCAGCGCGGAAATATCGGCTTCCATGTGAACGTCGGATTCCTCGGGTTTCTTCATCACGCCTTCCGGCTCCATCAACACCGGATGCAGGTAGACCGCGGCGATTTCCATGCCGAAGCGTTGTTGCGGCGTGCCGATGGGATATTCCACGGCGCAAGCGGCGGCGGACACCAGCAACAAGCCGCCCAGAGAAAGTGATTTTACGAAACGTGTCATGGGGAGTTTCCTTTCAAGGTCGATAACGGTTGTTGAATTCAGACAGGGCTGGCTTGCCATTCGAGTCCGGCCAGGCGGCAGGCGCTTTCGTCGAGGTCGGCGATTTCCAGCGTGCCGTCCGAGATCAGGCGCTGCACATCGGCGCCCCGCCACTCGGCCAGGGTTTTGCCGGTGACGGCATCAAACAGGCGAATAATCGGATCGAAGCGTTCCAGCCAAGCATCGACTAAATATTTCATGATTTTCCTTTCATGCAGATGAGAACTGTTCGCAATTGTAGGAGCAAGAAAACCACAAGTCAATGCAGTTGATAATTATTCTCATCAAAAGTCGAAAGCAACCTGGTTATGGAATGACATCGCATCCAAAACCGGGCGAGGCCACCCCTACGCGTCGCGATTCCGTGAAATCTCCTTTCCGCCGGGCTACAATGCCCGAGTTCATTCAATCGGGTTTCGACCATGCAAGACCTGCTGACCGCCCACCGTCCGCTCAACCGCCGCGATTACCAGACTCTTGCACTGGCCGCGCTGGGTGGGGCGCTGGAGTTTTACGACTTCGTGATTTTCATTTTCTTCACGGTGGTGATCGGGCAACTGTTCTTTCCCCCCGACATGCCGGACTGGCTGCGCCAGGTGCAGACCTTCGGGATTTTCGCCGCCGGCTACCTGGCCCGCCCCGTGGGCGGGATCGTGATGGCGCATTTCGGCGATTTGCTGGGGCGCAAGAAAATGTTCGCCCTCTCGATTTTCCTGATGTCGGTGCCGACCCTGGCCATCGGCCTGCTACCCACCTATCAGACCTTGGGGATATGGGCGCCGTTGTTGTTGCTGATGCTGCGCATCGTGCAGGGCGCGGCCATCGGCGGGGAAGTGCCGGGAGCCTGGGTGTTCGTCGCCGAGCACGCGCCGCCGCACCACGTCGGCTTCGCCTGCGGCACCCTCACCGCCGGGCTGACCGGCGGCATCCTCCTGGGTTCGCTGGTCGCCACGGCGATGAATTCGAGCTATACGCCGGCGGAAATGCTGGATTTCGGCTGGCGCATTCCCTTCATCATCGGCGGAATTTTCGGGCTGGTGTCGGTGTGGCTGCGCCAGTGGCTGCACGAAACCCCGGTTTTCAAGGAGATGCAGGCCAACCAGCAACTCGCCGAGGAACAGCCGCTGAAAACCGTGATCCGCGAGCACCGCAGCGCGGTGGCGCTGTCGATGGTCCTGACCTGGCTGCTGTCGGCCGCCATCGTGGTGATGATCCTGATGACCCCGACCCTGGTGCAGAAGCTCTACGCCATTCCCGCTGCCGTGGCCCTGCGCGCCAACAGTCTGGCGACCCTGTGCCTCTCCGTCGGCTGCGTGCTGGCCGGCGCCATCGTGGATCGGGTTGGGGCGGGGCGCACCCTGATGTTCGGCTGCGTGCTGCTGGCGGGAACTTCCTGGCTGTTTTACGACGGCGTCAGCCACGATCCCGTGCAGATCAACCTGCTGTATTCCCTGGCGGGCTTTTTCGTGGGAGTGATCGGCGCGGTGCCGTTCGTGATGGTGAACGCTTTCCCAGCGGCGGTGCGCTTTTCCGGGCTATCGTTTTCCTACAACCTGGCCTACGCGATTTTCGGCGGCATGACGCCGGTCCTGGTTAGCCTGATGCTGCCCCTCGACCCGCTGGCGCCGGTCCATTACGTGATGACGCTATGCGCCGTGGGCTCATTGGCGGGGCTGTACGTGCGGCGCGGCGAGTTGCGGCGTGCCCATCACCCGGCTTTCGCCGCGCATTAAAAAGGGCGGCTCAAGGCCGCCCTCTTCTCCTGCGATGCGCAACCCTTATTTCATCGCCTTCATCATTTCGTTCAACACCCGCTCCATGCTGTCCAGGCGACGCTGCATGGCGTCCATCCGGCCCAGCATCTGACCGACGTTGAAGAAGGACACGCTTTCCACCGGGGTGGACAGCGCGTTGGAATAACCCAGCCAGGAAGCGTCGTAAACCTTGACGTTCTTGAAGCCCAGGTCTTTCAGCACCGCAGCGCTTTCAGCCGCGCGCACCCCGCTCTGGCAATACACGATGGTTTCCTTTTCCGGATCGAGCTTGGCGTAGAGAACCTTGATCTGATCGAGGGGTTTGAGGTTCATCCCGTCCTTGTTGGCGACTTCGCGCTTGGCGAGCTTCAGCGGGGTATCCGGGTCGGACCAGTTTTTCTGGAAGGGGATGTTGATCGCGCCGGGGATGTGCCCGCCGCGGATGGCGCGGATGTCCTCGCCGTTGTATTCGCGGGGCGTGCGGGCGTCGATGATCTGCACGTTGGCGTTGAGCTTGCTGACTACTTCCTCGGTGTCGATCACCAGTTCTGGGCGCGGCTTGAGCTTGAGCGCCACCGTTTGGTGTTTTACCGGCTCGCTGCTGATTTCCTTCTTGGCCGCCCGCCAGTCGTCGATACCGCCGTGATAGATACTGACATTGTTGCCGCCGAAATATTGGACGGTAAACAGCCCGAAATACACAAATGGGTCGGCCTTGTCGCCGTACACCACGATTTCGCGGTTGAGGTCGATGCCCCCGTCGCCGAGGATTTTTTCGATTTGCGGGGTGGGCAGGTAATCCTCGCTATGGTCGTAGCGCAGCACCTGGCCGATGTTGCCGACATTCAGCGCACCGGGAATGTGGCCCTTGCGGAAATCGTCGGCGTTGCGCACGTCCCACAGCAGCGCGCCGCGCTTCATGGCATCCGCGACGTAGCCGGTATCGACGATCAGACGCTTGTCCGCGCCGCCGGCCAGGGCCAGCCCCGCGCTCAGGGCCAGCAGGGCAAAAAGAATCCACTTGAATTGTTTCATGGTTGCTCCGAAGTTTTAGGTTTATCGCTCAATTCTACACGGGATGTAGCGGTTTGAATCAAGCCGAGTTTCGCCGTGCGGGGCAGGCGTTTCACCGCGAATTCGCGCCGGCTCGCGGCGGCGCGGTCGGCGCAGGGCTCCTGCCACACGTAGCATACCGGTAGGCGGGTGCGCGTGTATTTCGCGGCGCTGCCGGCGTTGTGTGCGGCGAGGCGTTTGTCCGGGTCGTTGGTGATGCCGGTGTAGAGCGTGCCGTCGGCGCATTCGAGCATGTAGCAAACCCAGCTCACCGCCGTCTCCAGCGCCCCGCCGCCAGCATCAGCACCAACGCCGCGAGTACCGGCAGGTTGCCCCACCGTACGTAAGGCGTGGCCCCGCTGAAGCCTTGCGCCATCCCGTCGAGGCGGGTGATTTCGGCTTGCGGCGCGATCTTCACCGTCGCGCCGCGCTGGTCGAGGATCGCCGTCACCCCGGTATTGGTGGCGCGCAGCATGTAACGCCCGGTTTCCAGGGCACGCATCCGGGCGATCTGCAAATGCTGCCAGGGCGCTACCGATTCGCCGAACCACGCATCGTTGCTGATGTTCACCAGCATGGTCGCCTCCGGCAGGGCACGGATCATCTCCTCGCCGAACACGTCCTCGTAGCACACCGCCAGCGCCAGCTTTTGCCCGGCGGCGCGCAACGGCGCCTGGTTGTCCGCACCGCGCGCGAAATCGTCGAGAGGAATGTTCAATACCTGGTGCACCAGCCACGGCCCGAAAGGCTTGAGCGGGATGAATTCGCCGAACGGCACCAAGTGCACCTTGCGGTAGAGCTGCACCGGCTCGACGCCGAACGCCAGCACGCTGTTGAAGTAATGCTGTCCATCATATTCCGGGGCGCCCATGATGACGTCGCCATTCAGTTCGACGGCGTGCGCCGCCAGGCTCTCGTAATAGGGGCGGGGGATTTGGTCGATAAACAGCGGCAAGGCGGTTTCCGGCATCACGATCAAACGCCCGCGGCTGCCCAGCGCCAGATCGCGGTACAGCTTGAGGGTAGCAGCGGTCTTTTCGGGGCGCCATTTCATTTCCTGGGGAATGTTGCCCTGCAACAGGCTGACCGACACCGGCTCGCCGACCGGTTGCGTCCACGCTACCTGCTTCAAGCCCCAGCCGCCCAGCCACACACCAGCCAGCAACGCCAATGCCAACCCCTTGCGCAGCGGCCTTTCGCCGAGCAGCGCCAGCGCCCCGGCGCTCACCGCCACCAGCAGCGAAACCCCGTACACCCCGAACAGCGCCGCGTATCCCGCCAGGGGGCTATCCGGCGCCTGCGAATAACCCAGCGCCAGCCACGGAAAACCGGTGAACAGCCAGCCGCGCGTCCACTCCAGGGCCACCCACAGGGCCGGCATCACCAACAGGTAACGAACCGTCGGGGTACCGCCGATGCGTCCCTGCAAAGCCCCGAGCAGCGCCGGAAACAGCGCCAGCACCGTGCAGAACAGCGCCGTCACCACCACCGCCACCGGCAGCGGCATCCCCCCGAAATCGTGGAGGCTCACATACACCCAATACACCCCCGCGCCGAACATCCCCAGCCCGAAAACCAGCCCGGAACGGCTCGCCGTCCAATGCCCATGCGCCTGGCGCAGCACACGGAACAGCAGCGCCAGCGTCACCACCGGCAGGATGAAAATATCGAAAGGGGAAAACCCCGCCACCGTCAGGATGCCGAGGAAAAACGGCAAGGCCAGCGGACGCAGCGGAGCAAGGGAAAGTCGTTTCATGGAAGTCGATTTTGGAAAAGCCGCGCCATTATAAGGCAAGCCGTCATCTTCCAGCCTTGTAGCTCAGACTTGACGTAGGGGGGGGGCACGGTTTTTGGCATCGGACGCAGGCTAATAAAAAGGCTGGGGGGGACGACCCCCAGTCTAGACTCGCTGGAACATCAGCAGCCCCACACCAAAGACAATCGCGGCGGTGCCGATGGCTTGAGTACCCGTTAACGACTCGCCCAGAAAAAAATAAGCGAGGAGCGCGGCCACCAAGGGATAAGCCCCGGTAATGGCCAAGACCACCCCCGAGCTGAGACCGGGGAATGCCATGGCTTTTACCAACAAAATATTCCCAACGGCGCCGCTCAGGGCGGCGAGAACCAGCCAGGGAAGATTTCCCCCGATCTTGGTTAAAGGAAACGGCTCGGCGCGGGTCACGGCGAGCAATGCGGATATGGCCGCGCTACAGAGCATGACCAGCGCCACCACCCATTCCCCCTGGATTTCCCGGATGGACAGGAGCTTGTAGGAAAACCCCCATACGCCATAAAGCAACAGGGCCAACAGGGTGAACACAAATCCTTGAGTCATTCGCAATCCATATTCAATTCAAGATATTTCCCGATAAGCAACGGGAACGAAAGGTGGCACGGCTTTATCCGTCCATCCTACCGAGCTGCGGTCTCGAAACGGCAGTAAATGGTAGGCTGGGGTGAGGGACGAACCCCAGCATCACCGCTGGTGCAAAAAATCGCTGGGGTTCGCCCACTCATCCCAAGCCTACGTTTGTACGCATTAATTCGTTCACGGGCCATTTCAGCGTCGGGTGCAATTAGTTTGTAGCCTGGATGCAGCGTAGCGAAATCCGGGAGCGTCCGCGAGGACGCAAGCAGTGGCGGCATTTTCAACTATCGCATCCGCCTATCGGTGTCCCCGGATTTCGCGAAGTCCCATCTTGGCTTCCTATGGCCCTGAACGGGGCTTCGCCATCCGTTCTGCGACAGCGAGCGCTGCTGATGGGCCACCAACTCCAACAATGGCGATTATTCCAGCGAGCCAAGGGGATCCCCAATATCCAAGACAAGTCGCACAGAT
Source organism: Sulfuricella sp. (assembly GCA_018336195.1). Lineage (GTDB taxonomy): Bacteria > Pseudomonadota > Gammaproteobacteria > Burkholderiales > Sulfuricellaceae > JAGXQV01. The sequence continues at coordinate 13,113 of JAGXQV010000004.1, forward strand.
AAGTGACAATGTTGAAACGGTAAATGTATAAATTTGCGCCCTTTTTTGTTGTTCAACACCAAGAGCAATCAACTGCTTTTCGGTATCAATACGGTGCTTGGTTTGCTGCGCCAACACTTCAACCAACTTTAGCTTGAGTTCTGGATTGTTATTGATTTCAGCGAGTAAGATAGGATATGCCGCTTTTGCTGC
>JAGXQV010000005.1 GCA_018336195.1 Sulfuricella sp.
GCCGCTGCTGGTGGTGGACGACACGCGCCTCGCCCTTGGGCGACTGGCCCGCCAATGGCGCCTGAAGATCAATCCGGCCGTGCTGGCCATTACCGGCAGCAACGGCAAGACCACCGTCAAGGAAATGAGCGCCGCCATCCTGCGCGCCGCCGCCGGCCCCGACGCCGTGCTGGCGACCGCCGGCAACTACAACAACGACATCGGCCTGCCGCTGACCCTGCTCAAGCTGCGTGCCCCGCATCGCTACGCGGTGATCGAGATGGGCATGAACCACCCGCGCGAAATCGCTTATCTCACCAAACTGGCGCGCGCCGACGTGGCCTTGATCAACAATGCCCACCCCGCCCATTTGGCCGGCCTCGGTACGGTGGAAGCGGTGGCACGCGCCAAGGGCGAAATTTTCGAAGGACTGGCCGAACACGGCAGCGCCATCGTCAACGCCGACGATCCCCATGCCGAGTTGTGGCGCGAACTCGCGCACCAGCACAAGGTGGTCACCTTCGGCCTGAACAGCCCTGCCGAGGTCAGTGCGGACTACCGCCTCGACCCGGATGGAAGCTGGCTGAAGCTTTCCACCCCGCGCGGCGAAATCGAACTCGTACTGCACGCCCCCGGCCTGCACAACGTCCGCAACGCCCTCGCCGCCACGGCGGCGGCGCTGGCGCTGGACGTTCCGCTGGGGCGCATCGCCCACGGCCTGGAATCCTTCACACCGGTGAAAGGGCGCCTGCACGCCAAACCCGCCGTGCACGGCGCGCAGTTGATCGACGACAGCTACAACGCCAACCCCGGTTCGGTACGCGCCGCCATCGACACCCTTGCGGCATGGCCGGGCAAGCGCGTGCTGGTGCTCGGCGACATGGGGGAATTGGGCACGTCCGGCCCGCGCCTGCATGGAGAAATCGGTGCCTACGCCAAACAGGCCGGCATCGACCGCCTGCTCGCCCTGGGCGAACTCAGCATCGCGGCGGCGCGCTCCTTCGGCAGCGGCGGCCAGCATTTCGAAACCATCGAAGATCTGCTCCATGAAGCCGAAAACCAGCTCGCCCCCGACGTGGTGATGCTGGTCAAGGGTTCGCGCTTCATGAAAATGGAACGGGTAGTAATTAGTTTGGAAATGGGTAACGAGCAATGAAACCTAGTGATGAGGGATGGGTAATGGGTAATGGGAAAAAACCGCTGGTGATTTCACTTGCCATTGCGTCGCCAAGCGGTTCCAGCTTGGCGCGGGCCGCCTTTACCCATCACCCATCACCCATCACCCATCACTGCATTGGAGGCCGCCCATGTTGCTAGCGATATTCCAGTGGCTCGGCCAGGACATCCGCACCTTCAACGTGTTCAGCTACATCACGTTGCGCGCGGTGCTCGCCACGCTGACCGCGCTGGTGATTTCCTTCATGGTCGGGCCGACCATGATCCGCAAGCTGACCGCCTACAAGATCGGTCAAGCGGTGCGGGACGACGGCCCGCAGACCCACCTGGTCAAGGCCGGTACACCGACCATGGGCGGCGCGCTGATCCTGGTGTCCATCGCCGTCTCCACCCTGCTGTGGGCCGACCTGCACAACCGCTACGTGTGGGTGGTGCTGATCGCTACGTTGGGCTTCGGAGTAATCGGCTGGGTCGACGATTACCGCAAGGTGGTGCATCGCAACCCCAAGGGGCTGCCGGCACGGACAAAAATGTTCTGGCAGTCGCTGATCGCCCTGGGCGTGGCGTTTTTCCTGGCCGGCACCGCCACCGTGCCCGCGCAGACCGAACTGATCGTGCCGTTCTTCAAGCTGGTGACCATCCAACTGGGCGCCGTCGGTTTCATCGTGCTGACCTATTTCGTGGTGGTCGGCAGCAGTAACGCGGTGAACCTCACCGACGGTCTCGACGGCCTGGCGATCATGCCCACCGTAATGGTGGCGAGCGCCCTGGCAATCTTCGCCTACCTCGCCGGCCACATGGTGTTCGCCCGTTACCTGGGGATACCCTACATCCCCGGCGCCGGCGAGTTGACCATCTTCTGCGCGGCGATGGCCGGCGCCGGCCTGGGTTTCCTGTGGTTCAACGCCTACCCCGCCGAAGTATTCATGGGCGACGTCGGCGCGCTGGCGCTGGGCGCCGCGCTGGGACTGGTAGCAGTGATCGTGCGCCAGGAAATCGTGCTGTTCGTGATGGGCGGGGTATTCGTGGTGGAAACCCTGTCGGTGATGCTGCAAGTGGCGTCGTTCAAGCTCACCGGCAAACGGATTTTCCGTATGGCACCGCTGCATCATCACTACGAATTGAAGGGCTGGAAAGAGAACCAGGTGGTGGTGCGATTCTGGATCATCAGCATGATGTTGGTGCTGGTTGGACTTTCGACGTTGAAACTGAGATGAATACCGCGAATTACAAGGACAGGAAGGTTCTGGTGCTGGGCCTCGGCGACACCGGGTTATCCCTGGCGCGCTGGCTGAGTGCCAAGGGCGCCTGGGTCACGGTCGCCGACACCCGTGCCGCACCGCCCCATGCCGGGCGCCTGCGCGAGGAAGTCCCGCAGGCCGCGCTGGTGACCGGGCCATTCCGTCCCGGCGATTTCGCGGCGGCGGAACTGATCGCCATCAGTCCCGGCGTCCCCCTCGCCGAGCCGCTGGTCGCGGATGCCCTGCAACGCGGAATCCCGGTCGTTGGGGACGTGGAACTGTTCGCCCGAGCACTCAACCAACTCTACGCCCAACGCCCAACACCAAAAACTGCGGTTCTGGCGATTACCGGCGCCAACGGCAAGAGCACCGTCACCGAAATGGTCGGGGCGATGTGCCGCAAGGCCGGCCTGAAAACCATGGTTGCCGGCAACATCGGCCTGCCGGTGCTGGATGCCCTGGGCGATGCCGAGCGTAGCGGTGCCCAGCCCGACGTGTACGTGTTGGAACTCTCCAGCTTCCAGTTGGAATCCACCTCCAGCCTGAATCCGGCGGCGGCAACGGTTCTGAATGTCACTGAAGATCACCTCGACCGCTATCCCGGCATGGACGAATACGCCGCCGCCAAGGCGCGGATTTTCGCCGGCAACGGCGTGCAGTTGCTGAACCGCCAGGACGAGTGGAGCACCGGCATGGCGCTGGCGGGCCGAAAAGTCGTCACTTTCGGCCTCGACGCCCCCCTCAGTCCTCAGTCCTCAGTCCTCAGTCCTGATAGTTGGGGGATACGCGAAGTAGCAGGCGCCCCCTGGCTGGCCCACGGCGCGGAAAATCTGCTGCCGGTCGGCGAACTGCCTCTGGCGGGCTTGCACAACGCCGCCAACGCGCTCGCCGCGCTGGCGCTGTGCACGGCGCTGAAACTGCCGATGCCGGCCTTGCTGGCGGCACTACGCGAATTCAAGGGACTTCCCCATCGCGTCGAGAAGGTCGCGAGCGTGGCGGGGGTGACCTACTACGACGATTCAAAAGGCACCAACGTCGGGGCGACGGTGGCGGCGTTGTCCGGCTTCGCCGACAAGGCCGGCAAAGCCGTGCTGATTGGCGGCGGCGACGGCAAGGGCCAGGATTTCTCGCCGCTACGCGCCGCCGTGGAAGCCCACGCCCGCGCGGTAGTGCTGATCGGCCGCGACGGCCCGCAGATCGCCGCGGTGCTCGACGGTTGCAGCGTACCGGTGCTGCGCGCCGCCACTCTTGAAGATGCGGTGGAAGTATCCGCCGCCCAGGCACAGCCCGGCGACGTAGTGCTGCTCTCACCGGCTTGCGCAAGCTGGGACATGTTCCGCAATTACACGCATCGCGCCGAAGTGTTCATCGCTGCGGTGCAACAACTGGCAAGCAAGGACGCAGCATGAGCTACGTCTCGCCGCTCGCCGCCCAACACGCCAAGCCGGATTACGACCGCGCCTTGCTGTGGGCGACTATCCTGCTGCTGGGATTCGGGCTGGTGATGGTGTATTCGGCGTCGATCGCGATTGCCGCCAACGACCGCCACACCGGCTATCAGGAAGCCTATTTCCTGGTGCGCCAGGGCGTTTACGTATTGGTGGGGCTGGCCGCCGGATTCCTGGCCTTCCAGGTGCCCCTCAAGATCTGGCAGGAATTCGCCCCCTGGTTGTTCCTCGCCGGCATCCTGCTGTTGCTGGTGGTGTTGATTCCCGGGATCGGCCGCGAAGTCAACGGTAGCCGGCGCTGGCTGTCGCTGGTGGTGGTTAATTTGCAACCTTCGGAACTGATGAAGCTGTTCGCGGTGATGTACGCCGCCGACTACACGGTGCGCAAGGCCGCCTACATGGACAACTTCAAGCGCGGCTTTTTGCCGATGTTGATCGTAATGCTGCTGGTCGGCGCGCTGCTGCTGCGCGAGCCGGATTTCGGGGCATTCGCGGTGATTACCGCAATCGCCATGTCGGCGCTGTTCCTCGGCGGGCTGCACTGGAAACAACTGGCCGGCCTCGCGGTGCTGCTGGTAGTGGGCTTCCTCCTGGTGATCTGGACTTCGCCGTATCGGATGCAACGGGTGATCGGTTTCATGGACCCGTGGGCCGACCCGTTCGGCAAGGGCTACCAGCTCTCCCATGCGCTAATCGCCTTCGGGCGCGGCGAATGGTTCGGAGTGGGGCTGGGCGGCAGCGTGGAAAAACTGTTTTACCTGCCGGAAGCGCATACCGACTTCCTGCTCGCGGTCATTGCCGAGGAACTGGGATTTGCCGGGGTTTGCGCGGTGCTGTTCATGTTCAGTTGGGTAGTACTGCGCGCCTTCCAGATCGGCAAGCAAGCGGAAGAGGAAGACGAACATTTTTCCGCGCTGGTCGCTTACGGCGTCGCAGTGTGGATCGGCGTGCAGTCGATCATCAACATGGGCGTGAACATGGGGATGCTGCCTACCAAGGGACTGACCTTGCCGCTCCTGTCTTTCGGCGGCAGCGGCATCGTCGCCAACTGCATCGCCATCGGCGTGGTGATGCGGGTGGACTGGGAAAGCCGCCAGAAGCAGCGGGGGTATTCGGTGTGATGGGTAATGGGTAATGGGTAATGGGTGATGGGTGATGGGTAACGGGTAACGGGTAACGGGTAATGGGTAATGGGTAATGGGTAACGGGTAAGAAGTGTGGTCTTTGGAGAGCCAAATGAGCAACAGGATTGATGGTAAAGGCGGTGATGGCGATGGAGACGATTTGTCCCATCACTCATCCCCCATTGCCCATCACCCAAAGACTTTGCTGGTCATGGCCGGCGGCACCGGCGGCCACGTATTCCCGGCGCTGGCGGTGGCGGACTGGCTCAAGGAAAAGGGCTGGAGCATCGTGTGGCTGGGCACTCCCGGCGGCATGGAAGCGCGGCTGGTGCCGCAACGCGGCTACCCCATGGAATTCGTGCGATTCGGCGGGGTGCGCGGCAAGGGGCCGATGCGCATGTTGATCCTGCCGGTGCAGTTGCTGTTGGCGTTTATGCAAAGCATCGGGGTGATCCTCCGGGTACGTCCCGACGTGGTGTTGGGGATGGGCGGCTTTACCGCGTTTCCGGGCGGGCTGATGAGCGTGTTGCTGGCCAAGCCGCTGGTGATCCACGAGCAGAACTCGATAGCCGGGATGACCAACAAGGTATTGGCGCACCTCGCGAACCGGGTACTGACGGCGTTTCCGACACCGTTCGGCAAGCCCAAGGGGGAAATGGTGGGCAACCCGGTGCGCGCCGACATCGCCGCGCTGCCCGCGCCGGCACAACGTTACGCTGAGCGCAGCGGCAAGCTGCGCCTGCTGGTGGTGGGCGGCAGCCTGGGGGCTGCGGCCTTGAACGAGGTGGTACCGCAAGCGCTGGCGCTGCTGGACGAAGCGGACAGGCCGGAAGTCATTCACCAGTCCGGCGCAAAACAGATCGACGCACTTCAGGCGAATTATGCAAAGGCCGGGGTGAGCGCGGATTGCCGCGCCTTCATCGACGACATGGCGGCGATGTACGGCTGGTGCGATTTGCTGGTGTGCCGCGCCGGCGCCCTGACGCTGGCGGAAATCACCGCCGCCGGGGTGGCGAGCGTATTGGTGCCGTATCCCCACGCGGTGGACGACCACCAGACGCACAACGCCAAATATTTGAGCGACAACGGCGCGGCGCTGTTGCTGCCGCAGCCGGAATTGACCGCGGAAGGAATCGCACAACTGCTGCGCGGCTACACCCGCGACAAGTTGCTGACCATGGCCGAAGCCGCGCGCAAGCTGGCGAAGCCGGAAGCGACGGCGCGGGTGGCGGAAGTTTGTATTGAATTGGGTAATGGGTGATGAGTAATGGGGAATGGGTGGGACATCGGGTGAGCATCGGAGAGTCGGTCTTCTCCCATCACTCATCCCTCATTACTCATCACCAAAGCGGGGCGATATGAAACACAAAGTTAAAAAAGTCCATTTCGTAGGCATCGGCGGCGTCGGGATGAGCGGCATCGCCGAGGTGTTGCTCAACCTCGGCTTCGAGGTGAGCGGCTCCGACCTGGGCGACAATACCGCTACCCGTCGCCTGCGCGAGCTGGGCGCGACGGTGATGCACGGCCATGCCACGGAAAACCTCGACAGCGCCGACGTGGTGGTGGTGTCCACCGCCGTCAGCGAAGATAACCCGGAAGTCGTGGCGGCGCGCGCCAAGGGCGTGCCGGTGGTGGCGCGCGCCCTGATGCTGGCCGAACTGATGCGCCTGCGCCAGGGCATCGCGATTGCCGGCACCCACGGCAAGACCACCACCACCAGCCTGATCGCCAGCATTCTCGGCGAAGCGGGACTCGACCCGACTTTCGTGATTGGCGGACGCCTGGAAGCGGCGGGGTCGAATGCCCGCCTGGGCAAGGGCGAATTCCTGGTGGCCGAGGCCGACGAGTCGGATGCCTCGTTCCTTTACCTCACCCCGGTGCTGGCGGTGGTGACCAACATCGACGCCGACCACATGGAAACCTACGGCCACGATTTCGAGCGTCTCAAGACCGCCTTCGTGGACTTCATCCAGCGCCTGCCCTTCTACGGCCTGGCCGTGCTGTGTTACGACGATCCCAACGTGCGCGCCATCCTGCCGCGCATAGCCAAGCCGATGGTGACTTACGGCGTCAGCGAGGGCGCCCAGGTGCGGGCCAAGAACATCGCCCACTCCGCCGGGCGCATGCATTTCAGCGTGGAACGCGAAGGGCAACCCGACCTGCCGGTAACCTTGAATCTGCCGGGCCACCACAACGTGCTCAACGCCCTGGCAGCCATCGCGGTGGCAATGGAAGTGGGCGCAGAAGACCAGGCCATCGTCAAGGGATTGGCGGAGTTTCGCGGGGTGGGACGGAGGTTCCAGCGGTATGGGGAAATCATGCTGCCGGACAGCCCTCTCTCCAACTCTCTCCCGACATCGGGAGAGAGAGCAGACGTTTCCTCGCCTGAAAACCGGCGAGGAAGCTTTACTTTGATCGACGACTACGGTCACCATCCGGTGGAAATGGCGGCCACCCTCGCGGCGGCGCGCGGCGCATTCCCCGGCAAGCGCCTAGTACTGGCCTTCCAGCCACATCGCTACACGCGCACCCGCGACCTGTTCGAGGACTTCGTGAAAGTCCTGTCGACGGTCGACGTATTGCTGCTCAGCGAAGTGTATCCAGCCGGCGAAGCGCCCATCGTGGCGGCCGACGGGCGAGCGCTGACGCGGGCGATCCGGGTGCACGGCAAGGTCGAACCGATTTTTGTGGAAAACGTCGCGGACATGCCGCAAGCCATCCTGGATGCGCTACGCGACGGCGACGTGGTGCTGACCATGGGTGCCGGCTCGGTCGGCCAAATCCCGGGAATATTGGCGCGTGGACAACAGTGAGGAGGATAGCGAGATGAATCTAGCCCTGGCGGTAGCGCCTGCACCCTTGCGCGGCGTGATGTTGAACAACGAGCCGATGAGCAAGCACACCAGTTGGCGGGTAGGCGGCAAGGCGGAATACGCCTATATTCCCGCGGACCTGGCGGACCTCACCAACTTCATGGAAAGCCTGCCGCACGACGAACCGGTACATTTCGTCGGGCTGGGCAGCAACCTGCTGGTGCGCGACGGTGGCGTGCGTGGCACGGTGATCCTGTTGCACGGCGCACTGAACCAGATCAGCCCGTGGCACGAAAAGGACGGCGAACAGCCGGTAGTGGCGGGCATCTACGCCGAAGCCGGGGTGGCCAGCCCGAAAGTGGCGCGCTATGCGGCGCTCAACGACCTGCAAGGCGCCGAGTTCCTGGCCGGAATTCCCGGCACGATGGGCGGCGCGCTGGCGATGAACGCCGGCTGCTACGGCGCGGAAACCTGGGGCCGGGTCGCCGAGGTGCTGACCATCGACCGTTTCGGCCAACTGCGCCGCCGCACCCCCAAGGAATATGTGATCGGCTATCGCCACGCCACCCTCAAGGAAAGTGGCGAGGAATGGTTCGTCGCGGCCTGGCTGCGCTTCTCCAAGGGCGACGGGCAGGCGTCCCGCGAGAAAATGCGCGAATTGCTGGAAAAGCGCGTGGCCAGCCAACCCCTCAGCCAGCCCAATGCCGGCTCGGTATTCCGCAACCCGCCCGGCGACCACGCCGCGCGCCTGATTGAAGCCACCGGGTTGAAAGGGATGCGCCTCGGCGGTGCGGAGGTTTCGCAAAAACACGCCAACTTCATCGTCAACACCGGCACCGCCACGGCGGGCGATATCGAGGCGCTGATCACCAAGGTGCAGGATAGGGTAATGGAAAAACACGGCGTGGCATTGGTACGTGAAGTGCGGATTATCGGAGAGACGGCGTGAGCGGATTGGGCAAAGTAGCGGTATTGCTGGGTGGCCAATCCGCCGAGCGCGAGGTATCGCTGAAAAGCGGCAATGCCGTCCTGGCGGCGTTGCGGCGCGGCGGGGTGGATGCCCATCCCTTCGACCCCGCCGAACGGGCGTTGGGCGAGTTGCTGAAGGACGGTTTTGCACGGGTGTTCATCGCCCTGCACGGCGGCTACGGCGAGGATGGCACCATCCAGGGCGCCCTGGATTTGCTGGGACTGCCTTATACCGGCAGCGGCGTGCTGGCTTCGTCGCTGGCGATGGACAAGTGGCGCACCAAGCTGATCTGGCAAGCGGTCGGCCTGCCGGTGCCGGACTTCGCCGTCCTCGACGCGGCCAGTGATTTCGCGGCAATCGAACAACGCCTGGGCTTGCCGATCTTCGTCAAACCGGCGCGGGAAGGGTCGAGCATCGGGGTAGTGAAGGTGAAGACGCCCGGTGGCCTGCGTGCCGCTTACCAGGAAGCCGTCCAGCACGACGATCTGGTGATCGCCGAGGCCGGTATCGGTGCAGGGGAATATACGGTGGGTATCCTCGGCGACAAGGTGTTGCCGGTCATCAAGATCGAACCGGCCACCGAGTTTTACGATTACGAAGCCAAGTATTTTCGCGACGACACCCGCTACCTGTGTCCGTGCGGCTTGGCGGCGGAGCAGGAGGCACGGATACGCGCCCAGGCTGCCCAGGCATTCGCGGCTATCGGCGGGCGCGGTTGGGGTCGGGTGGACTTTTTGATGGATGAAGCAGGGAATCATTATTTCCTCGAAGTGAACACCGCGCCGGGGATGACCGACCACAGCCTGGTGCCGATGGCGGCACGCGCGGCGGGGATACCCTTCGAGGAGTTGGTGGTAAAGATACTGGAACTGGCGAAATGCGGCGGACGCTAGCAGCCCTTGCCCTGTGACGATGTGGGACAAGACGCTCCTGACATTACGGATTGCGCATCTGCTGTTCGCTCTGGCGGCAGTGATGATGTTGTACGCGGGATTTTTCCTGGTAATCAATTTACCGGTATTCCCGCTGAGGAAGATTGACGTGAACGGACACCTCGACCACGTCAACCGCGAACAAGTGAAGCTGATCGTTCAGCAGGAGATGAAGGGAAATTTTTTTACATTGGACATCAAGCGGATACGGGGTTCTTTCGAGAAACTGCCGTGGGTGCGCACGGTGAACGTGCGGCGCCGCTGGCCGGATCGTCTCGAAGTCGCGCTGGAAGAGCATCAGGCTCTGGCGCGCTGGGGCGGCATCGGCCTGGTAAACACCCGCGGCGAGGTTTTCCAGGCGGCCTCGGATGGCGATTTGCCCGAATTCATCGGGCCGACGCCGGAATCCGCCAAGGACATCACCGAGCACTACGGGCTGTTCAAGGCGACCCTGGCGCCACTGGGGCTGCCCCCGGTGCAGATGGTGCTGAGTCCGCGGCGCGCCTGGCAGGTGCGTCTGAAAAACGGTTTGACCCTGGAATTGGGCAGGGAAGAAGTGGAAGCGCGGATGTCCAGGTTCGCCGAGGTTTACGACCGGACGGTGGCGAAGCTGCCGGCATCGGTAAATTACGTCGATCTGCGTTATCCCAACGGATTCGCAGTTCGCTATCCGGAACTGGCGACACGCAAGGCGACAGGTACGAACAAGCAAGGAGCAAAACATGGCTAAGGCCAGGGACAACAAGAATCTAATCGTCGGTCTGGATATCGGTACTTCCAAGATCGTCACCATCGTCGCCGAAGTCCTGCCGGAAGGGAGGCTGGAGATCATCGGCATCGGCCAGCATCCGTCGCGCGGTTTGAAGAAAGGGGTGGTGGTCAATATCGAGGCGACCGTCGCCGCCATTCAGCGCTCCCTCGAAGAAGCCGAACTGATGGCCGACTGCAAGATCCGCGAGGTGTACACCGGTATCGCCGGCAGCCACATCAAGAGCATCAATTCCCACGGGATGGTGGCGATCAAGGACAAGGAAGTCACCCAGTCCGACGTGGACCGGGTGATTGAAACGGCGCGCGCGGTGATCATCCCGGCGGAGCAGCAGATCCTCCACATCCTCACCCAGGAATTCATCATCGACGGTCAGGAAGGCGTGCGCGAACCGCTGGGGATGAGCGGGGTTAAATTGGAAGCGCGCGTCCACATCGTCACCGGGGCAATCGCCGCCGCCCAGAACATCATCAAGTGCGTGCGGCGCTGCGGCCTGGAAGTGCGCGACCTGATCCTCCAGCCGCTGGCTTCCAGCCACGCGGTGCTGACCGAGGACGAAAAGGAATTGGGGGTGTGCCTGGTGGACATCGGCGGCGGTACCACCGACATCGCCATCTGGATCAACGGGGCAATCCGCCACACTGCGGTGATTCCCATCGCCGGCGACCAGATCACCAACGACATCGCCATGGCATTGCGCACCCCGACGGTCGAAGCCGACGACATCAAGCGCCGTTTCGGCTGCGCCCTGCGCCAGTTGGCCGACCCCACCGAGATGATCGAAGTGCCCGGCGTCGGCGAGCGCGAACCGCGCCAGATGTCGCGCCAGACCCTCGCCGAAGTGATCGAGCCGCGCGTCGAGGAACTCTACACCCTGGTGCAGGCGGAACTGCGCCGTAGCGGTTTCGAGGTGTTGATTTCCTCGGGCATCGTGATTACCGGCGGCTCCGCGGACATGCAGGGCATGATCGAACTGGGCGAGGAAGTGTTTCACCTGCCGGTGCGCCTGGGGCGCCCCCACTATGTCGGGGGACTGGCGGAACTGGTCAACACGCCGCGCTTCTCGACTGGGGTGGGACTGTTGATGGCCGGCACCGAACAATTTCAGCGCAACCAGTTGGCCAATACCCAGACCGGTTCGCTGGCACAGGTTTTAAACAAGATGAAGAGTTGGTTCAGTAATTTTTGAGCATTGGGGAAGGTAGTTTCGGTTTTTAGGAATAACTTGGGATAGTCAAAGGAGAATAAACATGGCAAGTATGTTCGAAATCGTCGAAGTGGAAGAGACCAAGCCGGTCATCAAGCTGATCGGTGTAGGCGGTTGCGGCGGCAACGCGGTCACGCGCATCATCGGCGGCGGCCTGAACGGCGTCGAATTCATCAGCATCAACACCGATGCGCAAGCGTTGAAGCGCAATTCCGCACCGACCCAGTTGCAACTGGGCAAAGGGCTGGGCGCAGGCGGCAAACCGGAAGTGGGTCGCGAAGCGGCAATGGTGGATCGCGAGCGTATCGCCGAATTGATCGAAGGTGCGGACATGCTGTTCATCGCGGCCGGCATGGGCGGCGGCACCGGTACCGGGGCAGCTCCGGTGGTGGCGCAGATTGCCCGCGACATGGACATTATCACCGTCGCAGTGGTCTCCAAGCCTTTCGATTTCGAAGGCGGCAAGCGCATGAAACTGGCCATGGCCGGCATGTCCGAACTGGAAAAATTCGTCAACTCGATGATTATCGTGCCCAACCAGCGCCTCCTCGAAGTCCTCGACGCCGATATCTCGATGGCGGAAGCCTTCCAGGCGGCGGATGGCGTGCTGCATAGCGCAGTGGCCGGCATCGCCGAGATCATCAACAACCCCGCCGACGTCAACGTCGATTTCGCCGACGTGAAAACCATCATGTCGGAAAGCGGCAAGGCCATGATGGGCACCGCCACCGCTTCCGGCCCGGATCGCGCTCGCGTCGCCGCGGAATCCGTGGTGCGCAGCCCGTTGCTGGAAGACGTCGATCTGTCCGGCGCGCGCGGCGTGCTGGTCAACATCACCGGCGACATGAGCCTCAAGCTCAAGGAAGTCACGGAAGTGATGAACACCATCCGCGAATCCATCGCCGACGACGCCACCGTGATCTACGGTCAGACCATCAGCGAGGATGCCGGCGACATGATCCACGTCACGCTGGTTGCCACCGGCCTGGGCCAACCCAAGCAGCCGGTACGCCAGCAGCCGACCATGACCATCATCAAGACCGGCACCGACGACATTCCGATGGAAGTCAATTACGACGACCTCGACACCCCGGCAGTGATGCGCCGTGGGCGCGGCGGGTTGAGCGACAGCGGACGCTCCTCCTCCAGTGCGGACCTGGAAATCCCGGCATTCCTGCGCAAACAGGCGGACTGATGCCGGCTGGCTAAACGGGAGGGGGCGTGATAAAATCCTGCCCCTATCTAACCGACTGACGCCACTAGGGATTTTCATGATGCTCAAACAGCGGACGCTGAAAAACGTCATCCGTGCCACTGGCGTGGGGTTGCATACCGGCGAGAAGGTTTTTCTCACCCTGCGCCCTGCCGCCGTGGATACCGGTATCGTGTTCCGCCGCGTCGACCTGGAAAACCCTCGCGAAATCAGTGCCGCACCGAACCACGTCGGCGATACCCGCCTGTCCTCCACGCTGGAACTGGACGGGATCAAGGTCGCCACGGTGGAACACCTGATGTCGGCTTTCGCCGGCCTGGGCATCGACAATGCCTACGTCGATCTGACCGCCCCGGAAGTACCGATCATGGACGGCTCGGCATCGCCGTTCATCTTTCTGATCCAGTCGGCGGGCATCGAGGAACAGCCGGCACCGAAGAAATTCATCCGCATCAAAAAACCCGTGCAAGTCACGGAAGGCGAAAAGTGGGTGCGCTTCGAACCCTACGAAGGCTTCCTGCTGGATTTTGCCATCGATTTCGCCCATCCGGTCTTCGCCAAATCGCGCCAGACCGCCCGCGTGGATTTCTCCACCACCTCCTACATCAAGGAAGTGGCGCGCGCCCGCACCTTCGGTTTCATGCAAGACGTCGAATACCTGCGCTCGCAAGGCCTGGCCCTGGGCGGCAGCATGGACAACGCGGTGGTGATGGACGAATACCGGGTGCTCAACAACGACGGACTGCGCTACGAAGACGAGTTCGTCCGCCACAAGGTGCTCGACGCCATCGGCGACCTGTACCTGCTCGGCCACCCGCTGATCGGCGCCTTCCACGGCTACAAGTCCGGCCACGCCCTCAACAACAAGCTGTTGCGCCATCTGATGGCCAATGCCGAAGCGTGGGAATACGTCACTTTCGAACGCGCCGAGGAAGCTCCTCCGGCGTTCCACCGCCTCCAGGCCCAAACGGCCATTTGACCGGGATGCTCAAGCCGTGATCGTCGTCCGGCTACTCCTGATCCTGATCCTGATCGCGGTCGGGATTTCCCTCATCATGTACGTCGTCACCCGCAACAAGGGGTATGTCCGTTTCGCCTGGCAGCTTTTCAAATTCGCCCTGTGGCTGGTGCTGGTGTTCGCCGCGCTGGTGACGATGGGGCGGATTATCCTATACGGGCTTTGAATGACGCCGCACCAGCCGCGCCAGGGCGGTTTTGAGCGGCGAATCCTCAAGGCTTTCCGCGAGGTGACCGAGTTCCTCCAGGCCGCTTTGGCCGATGGCGATGTCCTTGGCCGGTTTGGCCGGCGGCGCGCCGCTGTCGGCTTGCACTTCGAATCGAATTGAAGTAACCTCGACGCCCGCTTGGCGCAGTTTCTCCGTCAATCTCGCAGTTTGTTGCTTCAACTTGGCGGCAACCGCGCCATTATCGGCGAAAATCGTCAGAGTGCCTTGATGCAAGGGACCGGCGTGGCAGGCATCGAGCAACGCGGTAGGCGCGGACCTCTCCCAGGCGCGCTGGATAGCCGCGATTTTCCGGGTCTCCTGAACCAAGGATTGGAGACTGGACGAAGCTCCAAGGTAGAATTCAAAGCGCTGAGCGGTCATAAATATAAAGACAGGGACGAGATAAGATGAATATTATTCTGGTTTCCAACAGTTTGGCAAAACGCGGGGCATTAACCCTCAACCATGGTCAGACCATCCTGCTCGGCATCGCGATGTTGATGCTGCCGTTGTTGCTGGCTGCGGGCCTGACCTACATGGCTCTCTTTCACGCATCGCTGCTCCCCCACCCTTTTCTGCAATCCCTGGTATTGAGCGCCCAGCAGAACGAGCTGGATAAAAACCGCGAATACGTCCAGGAAAACCTCAACGCGATGGCGATCAAGCTCGGCCAGATGCAGGCCCAGATGCTGCGCCTCGACGCGATGGGCGACCGCCTCGCCAAGCTGTCCGGAATCGGTCGCCAGGAATTCAACTTCACCGCCAAGCCCGGCCAGGGCGGTGCCGAACCGAGCATCCAGAAAGTCCTTTCCCCAAAAGAATTCAGCCAGCAACTCGACACCCTGATGAGCAAGCTCGACGAGCGTGCCGACCAGTTGGGACTGATGGAGGCGATGCTGCTCCAGCAAAAGGTGAAAAAGGTCGCGTTGCCCAACCAGCGCCCGGTTCAGTCCGGCTGGTATTCATCGAATTTCGGCTGGCGCATCGACCCGTTCACCGGCAAGAACGCCTTTCACGAAGGCGTGGATTTCATGGCCGACGTCGGCTCGCCGATTCATGCTGCGGGTGGCGGCATCGTGATTTTCGCCGACGTGTACGCGGGCTATGGCCGCTTGATCGAAATCGACCACGGCAACGGGCTGGTGAGCCGCTATGCCCACGCCTCGAAGATTTTCGTCAAGGAAGGCGACGTGGTGCTGAAAGGCCAGAAAATCGCCGAAGTCGGCAGCAGCGGGCGCTCCACCGGCCCGCACCTGCATTTTGAAGTGCGCCATCAGGGCGCACCGCAAAACCCCGAGCATTACCTGAAAGCAAACGGGTAATCTGGATATCTGTATAATGTCCCCCGATTTGACGCCCGCAATTTAGCGGGCGTTGCGGTTTATAAAGAGTGAAGCCTAGCCCCTATGCTAACCAAACTGGTCAAGAAAATTTTCGGCAGCCGCAATGATCGGCTGATCAAGCAATATTCCTCGACGGTGCGCGCCATCAACGCACTGGAACCGCAGATCGCCGCGCTTTCCGACGCGGAGTTGCGCGCCAAGACCGACGAGTTCAAGCAACGCCATGCCAACGGCGAATCGCTCGACGACCTCCTCCCGGAAGCCTTCGCGGTTGTGCGCGAAGCCGGCAAGCGGGTTTTGGAAATGCGTCATTTCGACGTCCAGTTGATCGGCGGGATGGTGCTGCATTACGGCAAAATCTCGGAAATGCGCACCGGCGAAGGCAAAACCCTGGTCTCGACCCTGCCGGCCTACCTCAATGCCTTGTCCGGCAAGGGCGTCCACGTAGTGACGGTGAACGACTATCTGGCCAAGCGCGACGCCGAATGGATGGAACGCCTCCACGGCTTCCTCGGCCTGACGGTGGGGATCAACCTCTCCCAGATGGATCACGAGGCCAAACAACGGGCCTACGCCGCCGACATCACCTACGGCACCAACAACGAATACGGCTTCGACTACCTGCGCGACAACATGGTCTACGAGCCGGCGGAACGGGTCCAGCGCGGCCTGAACTTCGCCATCGTCGACGAAGTCGATTCGATCCTCATCGACGAGGCGCGCACCCCGCTGATCATCTCCGGCCAGGCCGAAGACAACATCGAACTGTATTACCGCATCAACGAATTGCCCGCCAAGCTGATCCGCCAGGAAGAGGAAGAGGGCGAGGGCGATTACTGGGTCGACGAGAAATCCCATCAAGTACTGCTTTCGGAAGCCGGCCACGAACACGGCGAAATTCTCCTCACCCAGGCCGGGCTGCTCGCGCCGGGATCGAGCCTGTACGACGCCAGCAACATCGCCCTGGTGCATCACCTGTATGCCGCGTTGCGCGCCCATGCTTTGTATCACCGCGACCAGCACTATGTGGTGCAGGACGGCGAAGTCGTCATCGTCGACGAATTCACCGGACGCATGATGACCGGACGGCGCTGGTCGGACGGCCTGCATCAGGCCGTGGAAGCCAAGGAAGGCGTGACCATCCAGAAGGAAAACCAGACCCTCGCCTCGATCACCTTCCAGAACTATTTCCGCATGTACGGGCGGCTCTCCGGCATGACCGGCACCGCCGACACCGAAGCCTACGAATTCCAGCAGATCTACAGCCTGGAAACCGTGGTGATCCCCACCCACCGCGCGATGGTGCGCGACGACCGCATGGATCAGGTGTATCGCAGCGCCAAGGAAAAATACAACGCGGTGATCCTCGACATCAAGGATTGCCAGGCGCGCGGCCAGCCGGTGTTGGTCGGCACCACTTCCATCGAAACCTCGGAATACCTATCGGGTCTGCTGACCAAGGAAAAGCTGCCGCACCAGGTGTTGAACGCCAAGCAACATGCCCGCGAAGCCGAGATCATCGTTCAGGCGGGCCGTCCCAAGATGATTACCATCGCCACCAACATGGCGGGCCGTGGTACCGACATCGTGCTGGGCGGCAACATCGAGCCGGACATCGACAAGATCCGCCACGACGACAAGCTCAGCGCCGAGGAAAAGGACAAGCTCATCGCCATGCACAAGGCGGATTGGCAGAAAGTCCACGAGCAAGTGCTGTCCGCCGGCGGCTTGCACATCATCGGCACCGAGCGCCATGAATCGCGGCGCGTCGACAACCAGTTGCGCGGACGTGCCGGACGCCAGGGCGATGCGGGTTCGAGCCGTTTCTACCTGTCGCTGGAAGACCCGCTGCTGCGCATTTTCGCTTCCGACCGGGTAGCCTCCATCATGGATCGCCTCAACATGCCGGAAGGCGAAGCCATCGAGCATCCATGGGTGACGCGCGCCATCGAGAACGCCCAGCGCAAGGTGGAAGCGCGCAACTTCGACATCCGCAAGCAGTTGCTGGAATACGACGACGTCGCCAACGACCAGCGCAAGGTGATCTACCAGCAGCGTAACGAGTTGCTGGAAGTCACCGACATTTCCGAAACCATTCAGGCGATGCGCGAGGACGTGCTCGGCGAACTCATCAGCCAGAACATCCCGCCCGAGTCCATGGAAGAGCAATGGGACGTGGCCGGCCTGGAAAAACTTCTGGCCGCCGAACTCCACTTGCAACTGCCGCTCCAGGAATGGCTCGAAAGCGACAACCGCCTCGACGAACACGGTCTGCGCCAGCGCATCGCCGACACCGCGCGCGCCGGCTACCAGGCTAAGATCGACTCGGTCGGCGTCGAAACCATGCACAACTTCGAGCGTGCGGTGATGCTGCAAACTCTCGACAACCACTGGCGCGCCCACCTGGCGGCGCTCGACCATCTGCGCCAGGGCATTCACCTGCGCAGCTACGCGCAGAAGAATCCCAAGCAGGAATACAAGCGCGAAGCCTTCGAACTGTTCGCCGCCCTGCTCGATACCGTCAAGCGCGAAGTCACGCAAATCGTCATGACCGTCCAGGTTCGCGGCGAGGAAGACGTGCAGGCCGTGGAAACCCCCTCCATGCACAACGTGCAATACCACCACGCCGATTTCGACGAGGCGCTGGGCACGGAAAGCGGCGAAGAAGGCGACCCCGAGCATCATCCCTTCGTCCGCGCCGGCGACAAGGTGGGGCGCAACGATCCCTGCCCGTGCGGTTCCGGCAAAAAGTACAAGCAGTGCCACGGCAAGCTCAGCTAAACGCCGCCGTGACCCCTGCGTCTCACGAAAAAGCGCCGGCCAGCCGGCGCTTTTTCGTTGAACCGGCATCGCCATGCTCCAAACCGAGCGCCTGACCCTCACCGTCCCCGGTCGCACCTTGTGCGAGGGGCTGAGCGTGACCATCGAGGCCGGCCAGTGCTGGGCCATCCTCGGCGGCAACGGCAGCGGCAAGAGCACCTTGCTGCACGTCCTGAGCGGCCTGACGACCGCGCACTCAGGACACGCCAGCCTTGACGACAAGCCGTTGCACGACTATTCCCGCAGCGAACTGGCGCGCCGAATCGGCGTATTGCTGCAGGACGAAGCGGCGGGCTTTTGGGGAACCGTGGCGGAATACACCCTACTCGGACGCTTTCCTCACGGCGACCGGGATACCGAGATCGCCAGCGCTGCCCTGCACCGTCTAGGCCTAGCAGTCTTGGCGGAGCGCCGCTATCCCAGTCTGTCGGGCGGCGAACGCCAGCGCGTGCGAATTGCCCAGTTACTTACCCAAAATCCGCGCCTGTGCCTGCTCGACGAACCCCTGCAACATCTCGACCTGCGCCATCAAGCCGAAGCGATGGCCTTGTTCCGCGACGTGGCGGCACGGGAACAGCGCGCCGTGGTCCTGGTGCTCCATGAACCCTGGTGGGCGGCGCGCTTTTGCAGCCACGTCCTGCTCCTCTACGGCGACGGCGAAACGGCTCACGGCTTGACTGCCGAGATGCTTACCCCGGCCAACCTGGAAAGGCTCTACGGCTATCGCCTGCCTGCCGACTGGATGGGGATTGCGCCGGTAACGCCATGAAATGTGTATAATCCTAAATTCCTCAGTTGACCGCCTGCCATGAGGTTCCGTGTCCTGGTTCCAAGCGGCTTTGTCAAAATTTTACGTTCACTACATATGGTGAAATCGCTACGGGCCGGATTGCACGGTTTTGCAGGCGCATGGCTGCGTTGCAACTCCTCGGAATGGAATAGCCATTCGTCGTCGTTGCGCCTTGCCCTGCACCTGCGAAACCGCACACTCCAACCCGTCCAACTGAGGATTTTAGGATAATCCTGCCCAATAATGATCCGTAAATTCCTCCATCGCGTTTTCAAGAAAGCGCTCCCTTCCCGCGCGGAAGGTCACGACCCGCATATCATCCCGCTCAAGCAGCACGGCATTCGCCCCGAGCACATCAGCCCGTGCGCGCTGAAGGTCACCGAAGGACTGCGCCACGCCGGCTTCAAGGCCTTCGTGGTAGGCGGCGCGGTACGCGACCTGCTGATCGGCCGCGAACCCAAGGACTTCGACGTCGCCACCGACGCCGAGCCGGAACAGGTGCGCCAGTTGTTCCGCCGCTCGCGCATTATCGGGCGGCGCTTTCGCATCGTCCACGTAATGTGCGGCTCGGAAACCATCGAGGTTTCGACGTTCCGCGCCATGCAGGCCAGCAGCGACGACGACGACCACAGCACCGACCAAGAAAGCGGGCGGATCCTGCGCGACAACGTGTTCGGCAGCCAGGCCGAAGACGCCATGCGCCGCGACTTCACCGTCAACGCCCTGTATTACGAACCGCACAAGATGGAGATTTGGGATTACTGCCACGGCGTCGCCGACCTCAAGGCCGGTCTGCTGCGGGTGATCGGCGACCCGGCGCGGCGCTACCGCGAAGACCCGGTGCGGATGCTGCGCGCCGTGCGGCTCTCCGCCAAGCTGGGGCTGAATCTTGACGCGGCATCGCGCAAGCCCATCCACACCCTCGCCGAGCGCCTGCAGGGCGTTCCGCCGGCGCGAATCCTGGTGGAAATGGAAAAACTCCTGCTCTCCGGCCACGCCGTGCAGAGCATCGAACAATTGCGCAAGGAAAACCTCCACCACGGCCTGCTGCCCTTGCTCGACGTGATCCTCGAACATCCGCAGGGCGAACGTTTCGTCATGCTGGCCTTGCGCCGCACCGACGAGCGCGTCGCCCAAGGCAAGCCGGTGCTGCCTGCCTACCTGTTCGCTGCGCTGGGATGGCACGAAGTGTTGGGTGCCTGGAAAATATTCCAGGACGGCGGCGAACGCCCCCTGCCCGCGCTCAACCTCGCCATGGACCAGGTACTCGACGCCCAGCGCGAAACCCTCGCCGTGCCGCGCCGCTACGACGTAATCATCAAGGAAATCTGGAACCTCCAGCCGCGTTTCGCCCAGCGCGGCGGCCAGCGCCCCTACCGTCTCCTGGAAAACCCGCGCTTCCGCGCCGGTTTCGACTTCCTGCTGATGCGCTGCGAAAGCGGCGAAATCGACGCCGAACTGGGAGACTGGTGGACGGAATTCCAGAACGCCTCCGACGAGGAACGCAAAGTCATGCTGCTCCCCGACGACGGCCCGAAAAAACGCCGGCGCCGCCGCAAGCCCAAGGGACCGGGCGGTGACGCCGGCTCCACCCAGGATTCGGCCTCTTGAACGCCCCGCAAATCGCCTATGTCGGCTTGGGCAGCAATCTCGCCGATCCGGCATACCAGATCGACCAAGCATTCGCCGAACTGGCGCGCCTGCCGCACACCCGCCTGCTTGCCTGTTCCTCGGCCTATCGCAGCGCCCCGGTGGGCTACGCCGACCAACCCGATTTCGTCAACGCCGTGGCGCAGATCGAAACCAGCCTGCCGCCCCATGCCCTGCTGAATGCCCTGCTCGAACTGGAACACTGCCACGGGCGCGAACGCACTTTCCGCAACGCCCCGCGCACCCTCGATCTCGACCTGCTGCTCTACAACGGCCTGATCTGCCACGAAGCCGGCCTGACCCTGCCCCATCCGCGCATGCACGAGCGCGCTTTCGTTCTTCTGCCGCTCCTCGAAATCGCCCCGCACTGCACCATTCCGGGACGCGGCGCCGCGGCGGAGTGGGCGCAAACCTGCCATGACCAGCAGGTGGAACGGCTCGACAGGCGGGAGGCACCGAGGAGAGCCAGCGCCTAGGCCCGTGATGGGGGATGGAAAACCCCAGCACGCCTCCCATTACCCATTACCCATTACCCATTACCCATCACTCATTACTCATCGCCCGATCATGAACCAGCAGGAACTACGCAAAATGGCCGCCGCCGGCGAAAAAATCGCTGTGCTGACCTGTTACGACGCCAGTTTCGCCGCCCAACTCGACGCCGCCGGGGTGGAAGTGCTGCTGGTCGGGGATTCGCTGGGCATGGTGGTGCAAGGCGCAACCACCACCCTGCCGGTAAGCATGGACGACATGCTCTACCACACCCGCTGCGTGACGCGCGGCGCGCAGAAAGCATTCATCGTTGCCGACATGCCGTTCGGCAGTTACCAGGAAAGCCCGCAACAGGCTTTCGCCAACGCCGCCAGGCTGATGGCAGTGGGCGCCCACATGGTCAAGCTGGAAGGCGGCGCGGCAATGGTGGAAACCACTCAATTCCTCACCGAACGCGGCATTCCGGTGTGCGCCCACATCGGCCTGACGCCACAGTCTGTCCATCAACTAGGCGGCTACAAGGTACAGGGCAAGACCGACCACGCCGCCAAGAAACTACTCGACGACGCCCTCGCCCTGCAACATGCCGGCGCGGGAATGATCGTGCTGGAAGCGATTCCCGCCGACCTGGCGAAGGAAGTCACCGCCCGCCTCACCATCCCCACCATCGGCATCGGCGCCGGCCCCGACTGTTCCGGGCAAGTGCTGGTGCTCTACGACATGCTGGGCGTCTACCCCGGCAAGTCGCCGAAATTCTCGAAGAACTTCCTGGTTGGCCGCGACTCCGTGCGCGGTGCCGTGGAAAGCTACATTAGCGCCGTGAAAAGCGGCGAGTTTCCCGCCGCCGAACATAGCTTCTGAGCCAGTCTAGCCCGCCTTCTTGGCTTCCCGGCTCGCCCCGGCTTCCGCCATGCGTTCCAGGTAGCGCGCCCACAGGGCATCCTGATTGATGCCGATATCGTAGAAATAGTCCCACGAATAAATCCCCGAGTCGTGCCCGTCGGAGAACACCAGCACCACGGCGTAGTTGCCTACCGGCTCAATGCGGGTGATTTCCACGTCCTTTTTGCCGACCTGCAAGACTTCCTGGCCGGGACCGTGGCCGCGCACTTCGGCGGACGGCGAGTAGACGCGCAGGTATTCGCAGGGAAATTCAAAGCGCTTGCCGTCGGCGAAAGCGACTTCGAGGATGCGCGAGACCTGGTGCAGTTTGATTTCGGTAGGCATTGGAGTGCCTTGATCGAGTCCGGCCATGTGGGTTCCTTAGTCAGCAAATTGCAAAAGTGTGGATTCTACCTCGGCTTATTCCGTGCGCAGCTACAGATTTGTAGCCTGGATGAAGCCAACGCGGAATCCAGGGGCGCCCGCCAGGACGCGGCGGTAGCGCAGGACCGAACACCCCACCTTCGGCGGCCCCGGATTCCGCTCGCGCTTCATCCGGGCTACTCCGTGCGCACCGGCTGTTCCCAGCCGTTTTCGTAAAACAGCACGCCCAGCGGGGTGCGCGCACGCGGGGCGGTTTCCAGTGTTTTAAGTTCGTCGTCGAGAACGGATTCCTCGGCCTGGTAGCCTACCGCGATCATCGCCATGCAGGCATATTGGGCGGGAATCGCGAAAGTTTCGCGGACTTTGGCTTCGTCGAAACCGCCCATCTGGTGTGCCGCCAAGCCCAGCGCCACGGCTTGCAGGCAGAGGTTTTCGGCGGCGGCCCCGGTGTCGTATTGCCCCCAGCGATTGGGTTGACCGTTCTTGCGGAACAGGCTGTTGGCGGTGGACAGCAACAGCACCGGGGCATTTTTCACCCAGTTCCGGTTCCATTCCCCCAGGCAGCCGAAGGCTTTTTCCCAGGCGGCGCGGTCGCTGTTCCGATCCCACACCATGAAGCGCCACGGCTCGTCGCCGAAACACGAGGGCGCCCAGCGCGCCGCTTCGAGCAGCGAAACGAGGTGGGCGCGGCTCACCGCTTTGGCGGCATCGAAGGCCCGGCAACTCCAGCGCCGCTCGATGATGTCGTGGACGGGTTCGAGGGTTTGGGCGGTTTTATGCTGCATGGATTCTCCTGCAATAGGCCGATTCTTGAATTCGGATCGATCAGTTCTTTATCACGCGGATGTCTTCGATCACCACGTTTTCCAGCGGCACGTCGGAGGCGAAAGGCTCGCGCGCGCCGGTCGGCACCTTGCCGATCTTGGTGGCGATTTCCTGGCCTTTCACCACCTTGCCGAACACCGTGTAGCCCCAACCTTTTACGGTCGGTTCGGTGAAGTCGAGGGACGGATTGTCCTTGAGATTGATGAAGAATTGCGAGACCGCCGAATGCGGATCCTTGGTGCGCGCCATGGCAAGGGTGAAGGCTTCGTTCTTCAGACCGTTCTTGGCTTCATTATAAATGCGCTTCCAGGCGGTCTTCTCGCGAAAATAAGTATCGTACCGCCCACCCTGAATCACGAAATTGTCGATTACCCGGTGGAATACGCTGCCCTTGTACAATCCATTTTCAACGTAACCGAGAAAGTTTTCCACGGTTTTCGGCGCCTTGTCGGGATACAGTTCCAGGACGATCATCCCTTGCGAGGTTTTCATTTCGACTTGCGGGTTGGCGGCGACGGCGGCGCAGGACAGTCCCAGCAGGAGCAGCAGAAGCAGCAATCTCGATTTCATGGTTTTCCTCGGCAATAGTTCAGGCGAGGTCGAATAATAACACTTCCCCCTGGCTGCCGGACTCCACGCGGATGGCGTTCTCGCCCTCTACAGCCGCGCCGTCGCCGGCCTGAAGCTCGATCCCGGCCAAGCTGACGCTGCCCTGCGCGACATGCAGCCACAACCGGCGCGAGGAAGCGACGGGATAATCGAGCGGCGTGCCGCTATCGATCAGCGCCGCAAAAAGCCGGGCATCCTGGCGGATTTCCAGGGAGCCTGCCGCCCCGTCCGGGGAGGCAATCAGACACCATTTGCCGCGCTTGTCCGCGGCGGAGAAATGCTTTTGCCGGTACAAGGGCGGCAGGCTTTTTTCCTTGGGGAAAATCCAAATCTGCAGCAGATGCACCATCTCCTGGGCGGAAGCATTGAATTCGCTGTGGGTCACCCCGCTCCCGGCACTCATGTACTGCACGTCGCCGGCCTGGATCACCGAACCGGTGCCCATGCTGTCCTTGTGCGCCAACGCGCCCTGCATCACGTAGGTGATGATCTCCATGTTGCTATGGCCGTGGGTGGGAAACCCGGCGCCCGGCGCGACCCGGTCGTCGTTGATGACGCGCAGCGTGGAAAAACCGACATGAGCGGGGTCGTGGTAATCGCCAAAAGAGAAGGTATGCCAGGTATTCAGCCAGCCGTGATCGAAATGGCCTCGTTCGTCGTGTTTGCGGATGCGGATCATCTTGGGCACCTCCAGAGCAATGTCGGTTAGTCCGCACCAGGGTGGTGGGGTTCCGCAAATTTAAATGGCTATTGGAATGATTGTAGTCCCGTTATGCGCAACCGCAACCCGGTCCACCCCGGGCCGCCATAACGCTTTTCAAGTCATGTTTTATCCGGGCACAAAACATTTTCTTGTCACGATACAAACAGTGTGTAATTATCGCTACATGAAAAACGCACAATCAGTGCACTGGCTGGCCCTGGTCGCATCGCTTGCCACCCATAGCGCCACGCCGCGCATGAGGCTGTGGCGTGCGGTGAAGGCCGGAGGCTGTGCGGTACTGCGCGATGGCGTGTATCTGCTACCGCGCTGCGAAGGCGCGGAAAAGTTGTTCGGCGAGTTGGCACAAGATGTCGAGGAAAGCGGCGGAACCGCCTATCAGTTGGGCATCGCGGCACGCGACGAAGCGCAGGAGACGGCTTTCCGGGCGCTCTTCGACCGCACCACGCAATACGCCGAACTGGCCGGGGAAATCGCCGGAACCCAGGCGGCATTGCCGCCTGCGGAAACCCCGGCGCTGCGCAAGGCCATGAAAAACCTGCGCCGCGATTTCACCGCGTTGGCTGCCATCGATTTTTTTCCCGGTGCCGCCAGGGAGCAGGTCGAAAGTGCCTTGGGCGAACTGGAAGGCGCCGTACAGGCACGCTTTTCCCCCGGCGAACCGCAACCCGCCGCCGGTGAGATTGCCCGCCGCGACCCGCTCGACTACCGGGGGCGCGTCTGGGCCACCCGACGCCACCTGTGGGTGGATCGCATGGCGAGCGCCTGGCTGATCCGCCGT
The DNA here is from genome assembly GCA_018336195.1 of Sulfuricella sp. Taxonomy (GTDB): domain Bacteria; phylum Pseudomonadota; class Gammaproteobacteria; order Burkholderiales; family Sulfuricellaceae; genus JAGXQV01. The sequence goes on from JAGXQV010000005.1 coordinate 25,396, forward strand.
TTCATCGACCCGCAGGCGCGCTTCGTGTGGCTGGAAAGCCCCGCCGATTGTCCGCCCGAGGCACTCGGCTTCGATTTCGACGGGGCGGCCTTCACCCACGTCGGCAACCGAGTCACTTTCGAAGTGCTGGCGGCGAGCTTCGCCCTAGGTGCCGACCCGGCACTCGCCAAACTGGCGGCGCTGGTGCATTTCCTCGACGCCGGCGGTATCCCGGTAGCCGATGCCGCCGGGGTGGAAACTCTGCTGGCCGGCCTACGCAACCGCTGCGCCGACGATGACGAACTGCTCGCCGAAGCGTCGCGGCTTTTCGATTTGTTATATACGGCCTACGCTGAATAATTCAGTGTTTAGTGCTTAGTGCTTAGTGCTTAGTGTTGAGTGTTTAGTTGTGGAATGCGCTTTGCGCATGAAACAAATTCCGCCGCGCGCAGCGCGGCGACATCAACTAAACACTAAGCACTCAACACTAAAAACTTTCTAAGGAGCCCTCATGTCCGACCACCTCGCCCCCCCCGCCCCGCCTACCCTCGGCGAAGCGCTCAAATACTGGCTCAAGCTGGGTTTCATCAGCTTCGGCGGCCCCGCCGGGCAGATCGCCATGATGCATCAGGAACTGGTGGAAAAACGCCGCTGGATCTCCGAGCAGCGTTTCCTCCATGCGCTCAATTTCTGCATGTTGCTGCCCGGCCCGGAGGCCATCCAGCTTGCCATCTACATCGCCTGGCTGATGCACGGCATCAGAGGCGCCATCATGGCCGGGGTGCTGTTTTTCCTGCCGGCTTTCGCTTTGCTATCGCTGCTCGCCGGCGTCTATCTCTCCTACGGCGACCTGCCGCTGATGGCGGGCATCTTCTACGGCATCAAGCCGGCGGTGGTGGCGGTGGTGCTGTTCGCCGCCTGGCGCATCGGCTCGAAAACCATCAAGAACGGGCTGCTGCTGGCGATTGGCGCGCTGGCCTTCGTCGGCATTTTCTTTTTCAACATCGACTTCCCGTGGATCGTCCTGGCTGCCGGCACCCTCGGCGCCATCGGCGGCAAGTTCGCCCCGGCCAAATTCAAGGGCGGCGGCGGCCACGGCGCGTCCCACAAGCAATACGGCCCGGCGCTGATCGACGACGACACCCCGCCCCCCGCCCACGCCGCCTTTTCGTGGGGCAAGACCCTGGTTACCACCGGCATCTTCGCGATCATCTGGGGCTCCGTTATGGCAGTCATCGGCGGCCAACAAATCCTCGCCGACATGGGCGCCTTCTTCACCGAAGCGGCTTTCCTCACCATCGGCGGCGCCTACGCGGTGTTGCCCTATGTTTACCAGGCCGCAGTCGAACATCACGGCTGGCTGACCGGCGCGCAAATGATCGACGGCTTGGCGCTCGGCGAAACCACGCCGGGGCCGCTGATCATGGTGGTCACCTGGGTCGGCTATATCGGCGGCGTCACCAAGCAAGTATTCGCCGACCCGCTTGCCGCCGGTCTGGCGGGCGCGGCAGTCGCGACCTTTTTCACTTTCCTGCCGTCGTTCCTCTTCATCATCGCCGGCGGCCCGGTGGTCGAAGCCAGCCGTGGCGAACTCAAGTTCACCGCCCCGCTCACCGCCATCTCCGCCGCCGTGGTGGGCGTCATCATGAACCTCGCGGTGTTCTTCGCCTGGCACACCTTTTGGCCCGCCGCCACCTACGCCGTGCCCTTCGGCGGGAGCTTCGAATGGCTGCCGGTGCTGGTCGCCGCCGCCAGCTTCGTGGCCCTGTGGAAATACCAGGCGGATGTCATGAAAGTGATCGGTGCCTGCGCCCTGATTGGCTTGGTTTACACACTGATCGTTTAAGGAGAAAGCCATGCAATGGATCACCCGCGAACGCCCCAAGATCGACCGTATCGCCTGCCCCTGGCTGGTAGCGCGCTTTATCGACGAAAATCCCGAGTTTCTTTACGTGCCTGCCGGCGAGGTAATGAAACTCGCGACTGAAACCGGCGCGATTCCCTACGACGTTGCAGGGGTGGAACTCGGCCACCACGGCGACCAGTGCAGCTTCGACGCCTTCATCGCCAAATACGCACTGACCGACCCAGCCCTGCTCAAGCTCGCCAAAATTGTTCGCGCCGCCGATACCGGCAAGCCCGAACTGGCGAAAGAAGCGGCAGGACTGAAAGCCATTTCGCTGGGCCTGTCGCTGAATTTCGCCGACGACCACGAAATGCTGAAAGCCGGCATGGTGATGTACGACGCGCTCTATGCTTATTGCGCGGAGACGCCCTTGCAGAAGGCGGGACGGCTGATCAAGCGGGCCATGGCACGCTGAACCAGGGTGAGGAGGGAGACTGTGCCAAAACATCCCGAACAGCAAATCGAGCGCTCCCGTGCCTTGCGCGCGACCCAAAAGCGATGCGGAGAAACGTCTGTGGCAAAGGCTGCGCAATCGCCAACTGGATGGATGCAAATTTCGCCGCCAGCATGGGATGGGGAACTATATCGTCGATTTCGTGTGTATCGAGGCACGACTGATCGTCGAACTGGATGGCGGGCAGCACGCCGAACAAGTCGATTACGACCGACGTCGCACCGCGTGGCTCGCCGCCGCCGGCTATCGAGTGCTGCGTTTCTGGAACAACGAGATGCCGGAAAATCCGGAGAGCGTGTTGGAATGCCTGCGCATCGCGCTCTCCCCTCACCCCATCCCTCTCCCCGCTGGGGCGAGGGATGGGGTGAGGGGAAGGTTCACTCGCACAACGCGGCTTCCCACCGCCCATTGACCAGCCGCCTGGATAACGACCCATGCTCCGCGACCGCCGCCTGATCTTCAGCGCAGCATTCCTGCGTGCCGTGGCCACCGGCATGATGGGGGTGCTGCTGGGCATCTACCTGGCGCGTCTGAATTTCTCCCCTGCCGCCATTGGCCTGACCATCAGCGCTGGATTGGGCGGGGCCGCCGCTGCCGCACTGCTGGCAACCTTCGCCGGAGATCGCTGGGGGCGGCGCCGGATGCTGCTTGGCCTGGGGCTGCTGGCGGCGCTGGGCGGGGCAGTGGTCGCCTGGACCGGCGGCGAAACGCTGATGCTGCTCGCGGCGTTCCTGGGAATGCTCAACGGCCAGGGCCGCGACCGGGGCGCGGCGCTGATCCTCGAACAAGCCATGCTGCCCGCCACCAGCGACGCCGCGGGACGCACTCAAACCTTCGCCTGGTACAACCTGTTGCAGGATATCGGCCACGCCCTGGGCGGCCTGTTGGCCTTCGTGCCGACTGCGGCGCGCAGCCTTGCCGGGATGGCGGAAATTCCCTCTTTCCGCCTTGGCGTGGCGCTGTATGCCGTGCTGCTGTTGGCTTCCGCGCTGCTTTACCTGTTTCTTTCCAAAGCCACCGAAGTCCCCGTGCAACGCCCGCTTCTGCAATTGGCTCCGCAAAGCCGCAGCGTCTTGTGGAAAATCTCGGCGCTGTTCGCCATCGACAGCATTGCCGGCGGATTCCTCGGCACCGCCCTGCTTTCCTATTTTTTCTACGAGCGTTTCGGCGTCGGCGAAGGCGTGATCGCCGTGCTGTTCTTCGCCGCCCGGCTCGCCAACGCCGCCTCGCACCTCGGCGCGGCGTGGCTGGCGCAGCGCATCGGCCTAGTGAACACCATGGTGTTCACCCACATCCCCTCCAGCCTGTTGCTCGCCACGGTCGCCTTCGCCCCGAATTTCTGGGTCGCCGCCGTGCTTTTCCTGCTCCGCGAAGGACTGGTGGAAATGGACGTACCGACCCGCCAATCCTACGTGATGGCGATGGTCAGGCCGGAGGAACGCACCTTCGCCTCCGGGGTGACGCACCTGGTGCGCCTGGGCGGCTGGGCAATCGCGCCGGGCTTCGCCGGCATTTTGATGGAGGGACTCGCGCTAGGAACGCCGCTGTTCATCGGCGCAGCGATGAAAATCGCCTACGATCTGCTGTTGTGGCGAGCGTTCAGTCACGTCAAACCGCCTGAGGAACGCTGATTTTCAGCAGGCGGGGGGCATAGACAAACAGTCTGGATGAGGCGACGCGCCCCCCCCCTGCAGCGCTGAATTCACCAGCCTTGGGCGGTTTTATGTGCGAGTCGGAGGAATGATGGGTTGGGGGGAGCGGCATCAGCCACAGCCGCAGGCAGGATCACCTTGAGCAGCGACAGCCTCTCCTGCTGTCGGATGACCATCGCGCTTCCACCAATCAAGCCCCCCCATCAACTCTTTGACACGGAAACCAAGTTTCGTCATGTTCAGCGCGCCCTTGGTGGAAGCATTGCAACCGATGCCATCGCAGTATGTGACGATGAGAGCGTTTCGATCCAGGGCAACCGTAGTTGCATCGTTCATGGTGCGGTGAGGAAGAGATATTGCACCGGGAATGTGCTCGGCAGCGAATGCTTGGGACGAGCGCGCATCAATGACGACGACGTTGCCTTCGTTCTCAAGCAATACCTTCAAATCCCATGAATCTATTTCGTAAGCGAGCTTATTCGAGTAGTAGCGGAGTTGGTCGCTGTCCATCGTATTCTCCAATAACTGAACGGTCTGGCGTAGGGAAGGCTTGAAGCCACCAGCGTTCTAGCTAGCCATTTCTTCAAGTATGCGAGCAGCAAGTTCTGCGGCCTTGCCCGTGTATTTGGCGCACTGCCGCCCCAGCTTCTTTTCGCGAAACATGGCTTGGCCTTCCGGCGTGGCAAGATCGCACCCCAACAAGACGTGACAGTCTCGGGCGCCAAATTCTTTCTCGAACTCTCGAATGAGACGCTCAGTGGCAGTGTATGACGGCTGCACCGGCTCACTGGCTTCGGTGCGGCCAAGCGCGAGGCTGACGCCCATGATTGCACCGGTGAGCGCGCCACAAGTGCCGCACGTGCGGCCCATGCCGCTGCAAAAGGCAGTAGCGACTTTGGGCAGAAGCTCGGACTCAACGCCTTGAGCATCTGCGAGAGCGAGCACGACGCTTTCCGCGCAATAGAGGCCGGAAGCGAAAGAATCCTCGGCAAACCTACGAACGTTCAGGACAAACTCGGATTCTACAAGTGGCTCCGGAACGATAGGTGAAATGGCATCTGTGTCATAGCGATCAATTCGTACCAATGCCAAGTCACCAACCCTCTCGGTTGATACCTGCAATGCGTAGTTTCTTGTCCCGTTGGCCTTCCTGATTGCCAATTCGGTCGAAACGCCGTTGTGTGCCTTTGCCGTAGTAAATGTATCGACGATTGCATTCTTGATCTTGCAGTGTTCGCAGTTGATGTCTTTCCCGCAGCCTGCTTCGGTAAAGGAATGAACGCAGTCGAAAACTTCTCCACCTCTATGCCCTTCGACGTCATGGAACTCCTTCTCGAACAGCTTGAGAGCGCGATGATTGGCTGTAACAACTTGCCGTGGACTCCCCTGCATCAAGAGAATTGGCGCGTCGATTGATTCAAGGAACTCGTGGTAATCCGAAGTGCTGGACACCCGAAGAACGCAAGCCTCACAAACCCCGTGGGTGATGCCGCCTCGTTCCACTTGACTGGTCGGTGCAATCTGTTTAGCGCATATCCGACAGATGATCGTCATGTCACCTCCATGATCGTTGGGATGTGGGGCAATGCTTTGCCGTCGGCAGTTAGCCCCAGGTTGGGTTGCCTTTTGTCCATGCAACGTTCATTGCGCGGGCGGTGACCCATATTTCTTGTTTGATGGAATCGGCAAAGAAAACCATTGGAACTACTCCTTGCGCCTCGAAATGTCGCAGGCCAGCGGCTCATTCCTGAACCCAATTTTGTTCCAGAAAATTAGCCCAGGGCAAATACCCGTGACACCAGCGAACGAGAGAAACGCAACCGGGAAATACAAGACCCAGTGAGCTTTGTCGAAACCGGTTAGCCAGATGCCAAGCAAAACCATTCCAGCCACGGACAGGAACAACATTCTGAGAGCGTTCATTACTTCCTCCTTCGGGTTGATGATGATGGGTTGGGGGGGCGGCATCAGCCACAGCCGCAGGCAGAGCCGCCTTGAGTAGCGACAGCCTCTCCTGCTGTCGAATGACCATCGCGTCTCCACCAATCGAGTCCCCCCATCAACTCTTTGACACGGAAACCAAGTTTCGTCATGTTCAGCGCGCCCTTGGTGGAAGCATTGCAACCGATGCCATCGCAGTATGTGACGATGAGAGCGTTTCGATCTAGGGCAACCGTGGTTATATCGTTCATGGTGCGGTGAGGAAAAGATATTGCACCGGGAATGTGCTCGGCAGCGAATGCTTGGGACGAGCGGGTATCAATGACGACGACGTGGCCTTCGTTCTCAAGCAATACCTTCAAATCCCATGAATCTATTTCGTAAGCGAGCTTATTCGAGTAGTAGCG
>JAGXQV010000006.1 GCA_018336195.1 Sulfuricella sp.
GGCAGGCACCACGGCGGGGCGCTGCGGGGCCGTCGCGGCGAGTTTCGCGGCGGGCTTGACGAAGTAAAACAAGCCGTTTTCCTCGACCAGGGCCAGTTCGCCGAGGTCGTTGGCCAGCGTTTCGGCGGTGCCGATCACCAAGTAGCCGTCGTCCTTCAGCAGCGTGGCGAGATTGCGCTGGATGAGGCGGCGCGTCGGGGTGTCGAAATAGATCGACACGTTGCGGAAGAAGATGACGTCGAAATTGCCCAGCGTTGCCGGGTAGCTGTCGACCAACAGGTTGAGTTGGTGGAATTCGACGCGCCGCCGCAAGTCTTCCTTGATCCGGTAGGCATAGGGTTCGCGGTCGAAATAGCGCGCCTTGATGTCGCTCGCCACGCCGCGGAAGGAGAACTCGCCGTAACAGCCGCCGCGCGCCTTGGCCAGCACCTGGGTGTCGATGTCGCCGCCGGCCACGGCAAACAGGGTATCGGCGCTTTCCGGGTATTTTTCGCGCAGTGCCATGAGGATCGAATACGGTTCCTCGCCGGACGAGCAGCCGGCGCTCAGGATGCGCAGCGGCAGCGCATGGTCGCGCTGGGCGAGGAGACGCGGCGCCAGGGTGCCGGTGAGCAGTTCGAGTTGCTCGGGTTCGCGGAAGAAATAGGTTTCGTTGATGGTGAGCAGGTTCACCAGTTCCTGGAATTCGGTGTGGTCGCCGTACAGCCGCGTGTAGTAATCGGCGGGGTCGGCGCAGCCGAGGACGGCGCTTCTCTGCGCCAGGACGGTGGCGAGCTTGTCGGCGTTGTTGCCTTCGAGGATCAGGCCGCAGCGCTGCTTGATGAGCTCCTGGTAAGGGGCGAGGTCGAGCCGCTTCATCGCGCTCCTCCCGCCCGGGGCGGCAGGGATACCCCGGCGATGCGGCACATTTCCGCAGCGAAGCGGCTGGCCGGGAGGATGTCCTGGACATTGCCGGCGTCGATGGCGACCTTGTTCATCCCGTAGATCACCGAACTGGCTTCGTCCTGACCCAGGGTGTGGCCGCCCGCCTGGCGGATGGCGGCGATGCCCTTGGCTCCGTCGCTACCCATTCCGGTGAGGATGATGCCGACGGCGTTGCGCCCGAAAATTTCCGCCGCCGAGTTGAGCAGGGCGTTGCAGATGGGCCGGTAGACGTCGTTCGACTGGCGCGCCAGCAGCGTGACGCGGCGGCTCGGGGTGATCGCCAGGCTGGCTTCGGAAGGCGACACGTAAACCGTCCCAGGCACGATCAACTCGCCTTCCCGCGCCAAGTGAACCGGCAGACGGCACAGGCCGGCCAGCCAGTCGGCCATGCCGCCGGCGAAACCGTCGGAAATGTGCTGGGAAACCAGGATCGGGCAGGGGAAATTGGCCGGCAGGTCGCGCAGGATTTGCGCCAGCGCTTGCGGTCCGCCGGTCGAGGAGGCGATGGCGAACAGCCGGGTATAACTGCCGGACTGGAGGGGGGCTGCCGCCGGTTCGCTGTGCGCCGGCGGGCGGCGAATGGCGGTGCTGGGCGCTGCCGTCGGCTTGGTGCGGAGGTGGGTGATGACCGGTACACGCGCCAGCATTTTCACCTTGGCGACGAATTCGGCGGCGATGTCCTGGTCGTATTCCGGCTTGGCGATCACTTCCAGCGCACCGCGCGCCACCGCCTCGTAGGCGTTCTGCGCGTCCGCCACGCTGCTCACCACCAGGATCGGTACGGCCTTGCTCGCCATGATTTCCTCGATGGCCTGCATCCCGCCCATCACCGGCATTTCGAGATCCATGGTAATCAGGTTGGGCCGCAATTCGCGCGCCAAACGCACGGCTTCCTCGCCGTTGTGCGCCTCGCCGACGACTTCGATATCCGCGTCGCTTTCCAGAAACGAGCGCAACAGGCTGCGCGCCACGCCGCTGTCGTCGGTGAGAACTACCCTGATTTTTTCCATGTTCCGCGGATTCCGCTGGTCGTTAGGTTGCCGACCGGTCGGGATGCTCGGCGAGCTTGAATTGCCGCACCAGTTCGCGCAACTCCGCCGACATGCCGGTCATGTCGTTGCTGATTTGCGAGATGCGGCTGATCGACTGGGCGGTGTGCGAACTGGCCGTGACGATTTCGCGCAGCGCGATCACCACTTGGTTGCTGGCGGTTTTCTGCTGCTGGGTGGACAGGGAGATTTGCTGCGCGGCGCTGGTGGTGTGGCTGGCGGCATCGACCAGGTCGCCGAGACGCTGGGCGGTCGCGGAACTCGCATTCATCCCGGCGCCGATGGCGTCGGCGCCCTGTTCCGAGGTGATTACCAGGCGGCTGATGGAATCCTGGATTTCCTGGACCTTGCCTTCGATTTCGCCGGTCGAATCGGTGACGCTGTCGGCGAGACGGCGGATTTCCTGGGCCACCACGCTGAAACGCTTGCCCGCTTCGCCGGCGCTGGAAGCTTCCAGCGCGGCGTTGAAGGCGATCAGCTTGGTTTGGTCGGCGATGGCGTTGATGATTTCCATCACTTTGCTGATTTCCTTGGATTTGGTTCCCAGGGCGACGATTTCCTCCAGGTTGTTCTGGTTGTCGGCGCGGATGCCTTCCATGCGGCCTTGCACCTGCTGCATGGCTTCCGAGCCGCGCTTGCTGCTTTCCCAGGTCTGGGTGGCGATATCCACCACTGCCTTGGAATGGTCGGCAATCTGGGTCGAGGAAGCGGACAACTCTTCCATGGTGGAGGTGATCTCGGCCACCGACGAGGACATTTGCGAGGACGTGGCGGCTTGGCCGTCCACCGCCCCGGCGATCTCCTGCGAGGCGTAGTTCACCTGGTCGGCATGAGCGCCGACCTGGGAGGCCAGGGCGTGGAGTTGGCGCCGCATTTCGTTGGCGGCGTGGGCCAGTTCGCCGATTTCGTCGGCGTTTTCATCGGTGATGTCGACGGTCAGGTCGCCCCGCGCCACGCGGTTCACCCCGGCCACCACCACCCCGATGCGGGCCACCAGGTTGCGCGTCGCCAGCATGGCGAGGAACAGGCCGAGCGCCAGGGACACCGCGCCGACCAGCAGTGCCGAATTGCGCGCCCCCGCCAGCGAGGCCAGATAGGTGCTGTTGTCCATGGCGATTTCCACCACGCCGATGGATTTGCCGGAAAAATCGTTGACCGCCGCCGCGTAAATCGCGTGCGGAATCCCCTGAATATCGCGGTGTTCAAGCTGCGGCTCGCCGCCCATCGCCTTGCGCAGCACCTCGCCGGCAAGCACCGGCTCCTTGCCCATGGTCGAGGCCAGCGTCTTGAAGTTTTCGCCGTCGCGCAGGTCGAGGCTGACGTCGACCTTGTTCTGCGCCTTGAAATTGTCGAAAAATGCTTGGCCGAAAGTCATCCCGAATTCCACCGAGCCGACGTGCCGGCCGCCGTGGAAAACCGGCACGATCCCGCGCGCGCCCAACCCCGCCACGCCGCCTTCGAGGCCGCGGGTGGGCTTTTTCGAATCGTTGGTGACCACCACCGTCTTGCGGAAGGAGGACAGGTCGTCGCCGAATTTTTCCGGCTTGTGGACCCGCAGGAAAGAGGTGGCCGGGGGAGTATGGAACTGGAACTGCTCGACCCCGTAATCCTTGGCGAGCACCTTGAAGCCCGGCTGGAACAGGTTGGCGAGCGCGGTCCGGTCGCCCGCATCGAATTTGTCCTGGACCAGGGGGATGTTGCCGACCAGCGCGCTGAGGGTTTCGGCAATCCGGTTTTCCGCGGCGATATTGTTGGAAAGGGCTTTCAGATGAGCATCCAACTCTTTTTTCTCGGCCTTGTGGATCAGGTCTTCCATGGTGCGCAGGTTGGAAATGGTCAGCAGGCCGCCGACCACGAATATCGAAAAACCCATGGCCAACATGGCTTTGGCCCACAGACGAAGATTGCGTAGCATATCCTTGACCCTGAAAAAACGTTGAGAAACCGAGTTGCCTGCCCGCGCTTTTGGGCCGACATGATGATTCGGGAAAAAACACCACGTATGTCGTGCGCCCCGGGCAAGATCTCGTCGAAACTGAATTTTGACGATTTTAGGGCAAAAACGGGTAAATCCTTCCTGTTGGTGAGGAAATGTGAGAACTGGTGAGTGCCGAAAAGCGCGGGGAAGGGTTGAACGCGCCGCGCTATTGCTGTCGATCTTTCAAGCGGCGCGCGGATGCCAGCATTCTTTTCAGGATCAGCGCAAAAGGCAGGTCGAGGCTATCGGTGAGTTCGGCGGCATGGTTTGCGTGGTGCGCCAGCCCGGCAAGGGCGTTTTCCGCGTTGAAAGCGAAAGCGACGTGGTTGCCGTCGTCTTGCACCGGAATCGCAATCACCTGCTCGGCAAAAACCTGTTTCAGCATTTTCAGACATTCGCCGCGCTCGCGGCGACTGCCGGCCAGATTCATGACGGCGATGCCGTCAGGCGCGAGGCTGCGCCGGACCTGCTCGAAAAACGCCGCAGCGAAGAGTGTGGGGGGAAGTCCCACGTCGTTATAGGCGTCGATCAGCAGCACGTCGATATGCTCCGCTGCTTTCACATAATCAAGGCCATCGGCGCAAATCACCCGGAAGCGGCTATCGTCGCCGGGCAGCAAGAATTGTTCGCGAAAGGCGATAACCTGGGGATTGGCTTCGACCGCGGTTATCGCGGCGTCAGGCAAATGGCGGTAGCAGTATTTCGCCAGCGAGCCGCCGCCCAGGCCGAGCATCGCGATATGGCGCGGCGCGCGGTTGAACATCAGGAACGCCATCATGTAGCGGGTATAGGGCAACTCCAAGGCATTGGGGTCGCTCATCCGCATCGCGCTTTGCATGTATATCAGGTCGAAATGGAGGGCGCGATGGGTTCCGGTATCCAGCACGAAAGGCTTGTCTCCATCCCCGTCGAGTAATTCGCTGAGGATTTCGTCGCGGGTGGCGCCGACCGGCGCCAACGCGCGAATCACCCCGGGCCGGAAAGCGAACGGGCTGGGGATGTCGATAAACCGGAGTTGTTGCGGATCCATGCGGGGTGCGTGTTGCGGTGGTCGACAAGCCTTAGGCGGCGGCCTTCTTTTTGGCGGAACCGACCTGGCTTTTGGTGCTATAAGCCACACCATGCAGTTCCAGATAATCCCGGATCATCTGCCGCACCACCTGCGAGGGGGTCAGATCCTGTGCCGCGCACAGCGTGTCGAAGGCTTCCTTCTTGATCGGGTCGATCAGGATGGTGAGGCGTGCTGTTTTGGATTCCATCGGAGGGGCTGCGAGAGTGTTATGTGCATTGGATTATAATTATATGATGCTGAGATTGCCAACCTCTTTTGCTTACCCGGCGGAATAACAACAAATATCCGGATTTCGCCGAAAAGCCTGCCGGATGGGCGGCAAGAAGGTTAATGACAATGCTATTATCATGCAATACGCATTATATTGTGATAATGTTTCACCCCTTCGAGAGTCGCCATCTTAAAAATTCGAAAGCCGTTTCCAGCTACCCGCTGCCATGACCATTCTCAAGCACCTCCTTATGCTCGCCAAGTCCCGGTCGTTGTGTCCCCGTGAATGTCGGTTCCACATTACGCGAGAGGGCCGCTGAGCATGGCCAATAGTCGCACCCGCCCCGGTTTTCTCGAACAGTTTCAGCCCGACTACCAAGTTCGGCCCTACGTGTACGAGGATAAGGCCGTCCGCTCCCTGTATTTCAGTTGCGTGGCGGTGCAAAGCTCGATGAGTTTGGCGGACCCCTATGCATTGGAACTGGGGTATACCAAGACCATGATGGGGTTCCTGCTGTTCAACGCCGACCCCCGGCATATCCTGCTGGTCGGGCTGGGCGGCGGATCGCTCTCCAAATATTGCTATCAGCGCTTTCCGAATGCGCGTATCACCACCGTGGAGATCGACCCGGAGGTGATCGCCTTGCGCGACGAATTCCTGATTCCGCGTGACGACGAGCGCTTCCGGATCATCCATGCCGATGCCGCCGAGTATCTGGCAAGCGCCGACGTCGCGGCCGACGTCATCCTGCTGGACGGTTTCGATGCCACCGGGCTGCCCGATTGCCTGTGCTCGGAAGCGTTCTACACCGACTGTTGGCGGGCTTTGGGCGAAAACGGCGTGCTGGTCGCCAACCTGTGGTCGGGCAACCTCGGCCACATGGATTACCTGAATCGCCTGGATGCCATCTTCGGCAATCGGGTGTGGTGCAGCCGGGCCAGCGACAGTTGCAACCAGATCGCCTTCGCCATCAAGGGTGAGAATGGCTTTCCCCACTGGTATGCGCTGAAAGCGCGGGGGCAAACCCTGGATGAACAATACCGGCTGGATTTGTCGTGGGTGGTGAGAAACTTGTGCAAGTACACCAACCAGGGTGATTGTTTGGCCGAGAGTAATCAGTGACGAGGCGGAACGCCGGGAAATGACCGTCAACAGTCAAAAAATCCGCTATTTCCGCAGGAACATTCCCGCGTTCGAATGCGAACCCGGCTGTCACGATTGCTGTGGGCCGGTGACGGCCTCCAGCGAAGAGATGGCGAGGTTGCCGCGCAAGAGCGATGAAGAACACAAGGCGGCGCTTGCCCTCCTCAATTGCCCGCACCTTGGCGAGCAGGGCTGCCAAGTCTATGCGGAGCGGCCCCTGATCTGCCGCCTGTTCGGTACCACGCCGCGGCTCGCCTGCCCGAACGGCAAACGCCCGGAGTCGCTGGTCGATCCGCTGGTAGAACGGCGAATCTACCGTTATTTTGCCGAAACGCGCCAGGTGCTGGTTTAGACCCGGAAACGGCTGACCGCGCCTTCCAGTGCGGTCGCGAGGTTTTCCAGTTGTTCCGCCTGGGTGGCGATTTCCATCGCCTGGACGCTGTTTTCCTCGGTCATGTGGGCGATGCGCTCGACGTTCTGGGCAACCTGGGCGCTGGCGGAACTCTGCTCGCGCAACGCTGAGGAAATGTCGCTCACCGCGGCAATCACCTGGTTGGCGCCGCCGCGGATCTGTTCCATGGACTGGCCGGCCCGGTTGGCCATCTCCACTCCCTCGGAAACCCGGTCGCTGCCTTGCTTCATGCTGGATACGGCATTGTGGGTGCCGCTCTGGATGCTGCCGATCATGCCGGTGATTTCCTGAGTCGACTGGCTGGTGCGTTCGGCCAGTTTGCGCACTTCGTCGGCCACCACCGCGAAGCCACGTCCCTGTTCGCCGGCGCGGGCCGCTTCGATGGCGGCATTGAGGGCGAGCAGGTTGGTCTGGTCGGCGATTTCCTTGATGACGTTGACGATGGCGGAAATTTGGTTGGAATGCTCGCCCAATTGTTCGATGAATTTCGATGACTGGTTCACCGAGTCGGCGATCATGCTCATTTCAGTTGCCGCGCCGCGCACCACCTCGCTACCCTGGGCGGAAAGGTCGCCCGCCTGGCGCGCCGTGCTGTAAGTCTGGCTGGAGCTTTCCGCGATGTTGTCGATGGTGACGGTCATTTCCTCGACCGCGGCGGCCATCGAGGTGGTCGCCTCGCTCTGGTTTTGCGAACTGGTCGCGACTCGCTGGGCGGATTCGGTAAGGCGCGTCGCGGCTTTCAGCACGCCGTGGGAATTGTCGACCACCTGGCGGATGAGATCCTGAAAACTGGCGATCATGCCGTTGAAGGAGGCTCCCATGCGACCGATCTCGTCCTGCGACAACACCTGCACGCGCTGCGACAGGTCGTTGGTGTTCTGGATATTCGACATGGCCGCTTCGAGAGCCTTGATGGGGTTCATGATGCCGCGCGTGACGATCACCATGTAAACGCCGATCAGCATGGCCACCACCAGGATGATGGCGATCGTCCAGGCGGCGCGGCTCCAGAATATCGCCTCGACGTCGTCGACGTAGATCCCCGAACCGATGATCCAGCCCCACGGGGCGAACCCCTTCACGTAGGATATCTTGGGCTGGGGCTTGTCGGTTCCCGGCTTGGCCCAGGAATAATCGACGAAGCCAGCGCCGCTTTGCTTGACGACGTTCACGAACTCTACAAAAAGCTGTTTCCCGCTAGGATCCTTGGAAGACGAAACATCCTTTCCATCCAGCTCCGGTTTGATCGGATGCATGATAACGCGGGGTTGCATATCATTGATCCAGAAATATTCATTTTGGTCATAGCGTAGCTTGCGGATGACATCCAGCGCCGCCTGTTTGGCGTCTTCCTCGGGCATCGCCCCTTGCTTGAACTTGTCGTGGTAGTAGACCAGGATGCCATGGGCGGCTTCGACCAGATGGCGGGTTTTGACCTTGCGGTCGTCCATCAGGGTGGATTTTTCCGATTGCAGGGCAAATCCGGCAATCAGTGCCATACCCGCCATGGCAGCGACCATGATGAATAACAGGCGGGTTTTGATACTACTTCCGGTTGGCTGGCTCATTGACGACTTCCCTTTTCTTTGGTCACTTGTCTACCCCGTCCCGACGATTTGGATGGGCGGGGCGATTATGTTAGCTCTGCAATATATTCCTTTTTTCCTTAATGCAGGATAGGGGTAACCCCTAGCGTGGGGGAAATTTTTGTAAGGAAATATTTCAGTTTTGCTGGTGGGCAAATACCCAAATCGGTTTTCAGATACGTTTGTGAATAGCGCGCCGCGACGCTCCTCGGGCGAGTACGGACAACCAATCGCCAAGCGGTTTCCCGCCGTGGCGGGGCGGAACCGCCTGGAGGAGCCGATTCTGCGCGGCGCCATCTAAAATTCCAGATACTGCCCAAGTATCGTCTATATTCATAATCGGGAGTCCTTCCGGGCTAGAGCGCCGCACCAATAGGCGCCAATCCACGCAATCCGTCCTACCCCCATTACACTTTTTCTTTCACGAGGAGATTTTGCTATGACCGATATCGCCGCATTGTTGGGAAACGAAGCGCAATCCTTGCTGAGTTACCAATGCAAAGGCATTCCCCGCGACATGCTGCACCTGCCGGGGCCGGATTACGTTGATCGCGTGGTATCGCAGAAAGATCTCAGGCCGGGCGTGTTGCGCGCCTTGCAAACCCTCTACAACACCGGGCGTATGGCGGGCAGCGGCTATTTGTCGATCCTCCCGGTGGATCAGGGCATCGAGCATTCGGGTGGGGCTTCCTTCGCCCCCAACCCGATCTACTTCGACCCGGAAAACATCGTGCGCCTTGCCATCGAGGGCGGCTGCAACGCGGTGGCCTCAACGCTGGGTGTACTCGGTTCGGTGGCGCGCAAGTACGCGCACAAGATTCCCTTCCTGGTGAAGATCAACCACAACGAAATCCTCACCTACCCGGCCATCTACGACCAGACCCTCTTCGCCAGCGTCGACCAGGCTTTCGACATGGGCGCGGTGGCGGTCGGTGCAACCATTTATTTCGGCTCGCCCGAATCGCGCCGACAGATTCAGGAAGTCTCCGAAGCCTTCGCCCATGCCCATGAACTGGGGATGGCCACGGTGTTGTGGGCCTACCTGCGCAATCCCGCTTTCAAGAAAGACGGCGTGGATTACCACGTGGCCGCCGACCTCACCGGCCAGGCCAATCACCTCGCCGCCACCCTCGAAGCCGACATCGTCAAACAGAAAATGGCCGAGAATAACGGCGGCTACACCGCCATCAAGTTCGGCAAGACCCATCCCAAGGTCTATTCCGAACTGACCAGCGAACACCCCATCGACCTGGTGCGCTACCAAGTCGCCAACTGCTACATGGGGCGTGCCGGACTCATCAACTCGGGCGGTTCTTCGGGTGAAAACGACCTGGAACAGGCGGTGCGCACCGCCGTCATCAACAAGCGCGCCGGCGGCATGGGCTTGATTTCCGGGCGCAAGGCTTTCCAGAAGCCGATGCAGGACGGCGTGACCCTGCTCAACGCGATTCAGGATGTGTATCTGAGCAAGGACGTGACGATCGCCTGACCACCCGCCGGGCCGGCGCCAGCCGGCCCGGCAAGCCCTTTGCCTAGCGGATTCCACATCCCTCGAAGCGTAGCGCTGTCGGTCAACAAAAAATCGTACTGCCATGACATATTGCTACGATTTAATGGGCTTATATGGCTGATTTTTTAGGATTTAAGGATTTATTGGCATTGCTAATTGCTGCTATTGGCGTCGTGGTTTCTATTAATGCAGCAAAACAACAAGCTCAAGCTTCCATTAAGGCTGCCAAACTTGTTGCTGTAAGCAGTAGTGACTTACGGCAGGCTTTTGAAAACTTGTATGCAGCTGAGACTTCGCTCAAGTTCTTGGCCAGGAACAAAACCGACATTTCAGATGTAAAGTTAGCTGAAGATAGGCTTGCGGTGCTGGACCATTCTTTGTTGTCACTTGGCCTCCAGTCAAATCTATTGCCAACGCCCCATCAAGTATGTGAAACCCAACGTAACTGGGCCACTGCAAGGGGGGGGACCACAATTCCTATCATCCTGGCTTTGATGAGCATGGAGAGCAAAAGCCTTATGACAATGATTATGAGAAAAGCATGCATGATAGTTCGATGGAAAATGCTCGTGAGGCAATGAAGAGATGCGAGAAAATGATAGAAACAGAGGTCGCAGCGATACGGAGCCGCATCACCGAACTTGGTAGGCAAGGAATGAGGCATTGACTTTGAGGTCGTCCCGGTAATCCCACGGCGGCGCGCCGGGAAAATTCCGCCAGCCAGTGGGGTCCGATGACCACCAGAAAAACTTCCGCCGTCGGTGACGGCTTTACGCAGTACTTCGGGAAAGTCCTCGCCCGACTCGATGCCGCACTGGTCGAGAAACACGCCGTCCTCGCCGAAATGGCGGACCAGTTCGCGGTAGAGCTGGCCCGCGTCGGCGAGGCTATCGGCACGACGGTAGTTGATGAAGATTTCGTTCACGCAGGGTATTCAAACGGGTCGATCAACTCCACCCCACAATCCATGAAATCCTTGACGTTGCGGGTGGCGACGGCGAACCGGTTGGCGAAGGCGATGGCAACGATCTGGCCGTCTGGTAGGCTCATGGGGTGGCCCGCTTCCTTGCGCTGGCCCATGATTTCGGCATACGCGCGAGCGGCGGACACGGTGAAATCAAGCACCCTATCTTCAAAGGCCTGTGCAACGAACTGCTCGAAACGTCCCTGCAACTGGCGACGTCGTTGGCCGTGGTGAAGGATCCGCAGGCCGTAGCAGATTTCCGCCAA
This sequence comes from Sulfuricella sp., assembly GCA_018336195.1. Taxonomy (GTDB): domain Bacteria; phylum Pseudomonadota; class Gammaproteobacteria; order Burkholderiales; family Sulfuricellaceae; genus JAGXQV01. Next base: position 11,116 of record JAGXQV010000006.1, read on the forward strand.
GGTTATGGTGGTAACGAAAAGGCAATTGCCATCCTGGGCGTTGAGCCAGCTCAGTACCGCTGCGGACGGCTGGGGGCGCATTACTTCCGATATGACATTGGTGTCGAGAATAATCATGCCGCGAATTCCGGCGGCTCGTGGGGGGCGTGTTGGGGAAGGTCCAGTTCAACACCGGACTCGGCGCCGAAGCACCGCACGGCAAGATCACCCAGCCGGATAGGCGTGGCGACCGCTTGGCGCAGGATACGCCGCGCTTCCTCTTCCATCGAAACATGGTGGTGAGCGGCACGAACCCGCAGGCGGGTAAGGGTTTCGTCATCTAGCTTGCGGATGCTCAGGTTGGCCATTTCATTCCCCATGAGTGATATCACATGCAGGCATTGTAGGCTGGTGCCTGCACGTGAACAACCTCAATGGAGGAAATCGCCAGTCCGCACCGCGCGGCGCCGCTAGGTGGGCGGCGGCGTCGTTTCGCTCGGCGGCGTAGCGCTGGCGGTCGAAGAACCTCCGCTGTTCCTGGCCTTTCCCATCGAGGCACGGAACTCGTCGAGTTTTTGCTGAATCAGCGCGTAGGTCTTGTCGATGTTGCCGGCCACATCGCCTTGTAATATCCCCAATCCATCCAGAATGCCGCGCGCTTCCTTGAAGCCCTGGTCGATGCCTTGTTGAATGACATTGAGGAAATTGGTGGCGGCGGTCGCTTGGTCTTGATCCTGATGCAGTGACTGGAAAGCTCCGAAAAAGCCGGTTGCCAGGCCGGCAATGCGGCTTGCCGTTCCTTCCGGGCTGTTGTCCTGATTCATCGTGTTCTGAATGGCGTTGTCGCCGAGCATCGGCTTCAGGGCTTCATTGAGGCCGTTGATCGCCGCTTTGAAGAGCATCTGCATTGGCTCGTTTTGCGTGCCGATCGACACTTCGTACGAAGCCTGCACAATCGAAACATTCACCTGCATTTTTTCGACCGCCAAGGCGCCGGCCGCATCGCTACGTGCGGAACCCGCCTGGGATACCTGGCTGGTATTGGGCGGCGGGTTGGGGGTAACGCTGGAAATTGACATGATGTCCTCCTGGAAAAAGGGTTTGGAGGTAACTCCAATAGGAAAAACATCCAGGTTTTCCGCTCATCGAGACGCCCTTTATCTGGGCCGCTCGATGTATCCATGGGACTTCAATTTCCGGGGTTGGTTCTGATGGCTCGCCGACGCTACGGTCGCGGCTGCCGTTCGCGCCCTAGAACTGGAAATACTTCTCCAGTACCGACTGGATGCGCCGGCCCTGGCGGAAGGCTTCCTTGAGGATGCGCCGGTCGAGGTTGTTGAGGGTGTCGGGATCGACCTTGTTGCTGAGTTCCTGGCCGGCTTCGGATTGTTCGTGCTGGAGGCGCAGGCGCAGCAACTGGATGTAGAGAAACGCCTCCACCCAGCCTTCCACTTCACCTTCTTCCATGTGCCAGTTTTCCGCAGCGGCGCGCAGGCGGCGGATGGTGGCGGTTTCCGCGCTGCCGGCGGCGAGGCCGAAAATTCGGGCGGCATCGACGAAGGGCGTGATGCCGTTGAACTTGAGATCCAGCTTGTTGCCTTCGCCCACCACGAAATCGCGCACCAGTCCGAGCGGCGGGCGGTTGCCCAGGGCGTTCTGGGTCATGTTCCTGAGGAACAGGCGGTTGTCCTTGATCTTGTCGTTCAGCCAGCTCCGCAGTTCCTGGGCCAGTTCGCGCTTGCCGTAGAGGGCGCGAAAGTCGAAGAAGATCGAGGCGTTGAGCAGCACCGGCATGTCGCCGCGAAAGATCCAGTCGGAGAACTTGTCCTTCCATTCGTCCAGCGATAGGCACCATTCCGGGTTGCTGGCCATCACGTTGCCCTTGCACAGCGGGAATCCGCAGGCGTCGAGGGCGTCGTTGATGCGCTTGGCGACCGGCAGCAGCAGGGCGCGGATATGTTCCGCCGTTTCGCCTTCGGGGACGGTGAAAATCAGGCCGTTGTCCTGGTCGGTGTTGAGGGTCTGCTCGAAGCGGCCTTCCGAACCCAGCGCCAGCCAGCAGATGCCGGACTGGCACAGCGGGCTGTCGGCGATCCCGGCGTCGTGGCATTCCAACTCGATGATGCGCTCGGTCAGCAGGTCGTTAAGGGTGGAAATGAACTGGGTCAGTTGTTCAGCCGCGACGCCTTGCGCCAGCATGTTGTGGGCGAGTTGGCGGATGTCGCCGGCAGCCTGCTGGAGAGTGGCGAGGTCGGCGGCGTTGCGGATCGTCGCGCTGATCTGGCGCAGGCCCACCCGTTGCAGGGTGAACAGGTCTTTTTCGGAAATCACCCCGACCAGCTTGTCGTTGTCGGTCACCAGCACGTGGCGGAAGCCCTGCTTGGCCATCACCAGCGCCGCCTCGTAAGCCGCGGCGGTGGGCGGCAGGGAAGTCAGGCCGGTACTCATCACCGCGATGATGGGGCTTTCCAGGTCGATTTCCGCCAGGGCCACCCGGTTCAGCACGTCGTGGAGGGTGAAAATGCCTACCGGTTTATCGGCTTCGGTGGCCACCATCGAGCCGATGCCCAGGTCGTGCATGGTGGCCAGCACTTCGCGCACCGGGGTTTGCGGGGCGCAGGTCACCGGCGAGCGCCGCACGATGTTGGCGAGCGGCGTGTTCATCGACTGCTGGCCGCTGCTCGAATTGGCGTATTGCGCCTGAATGGCCTGCTTGGATTGTTCCAGTAGATGCGCCATGCGGCGCGTGCAGTAATCCTGGAATTGCGTGCTGACGCTGAGCAGTTTGGCGAAATCGCGGGCATCCAGTTCGTAGCAGAAAGTGTCTTCCTTGGCGGTATAGGTGCTGGAGGAAGAGCGCTTGGAAAGCAGCGCGCTCAAGGGAAAGGACTCGCCCTCGGTGAGTTCCCAACTGGTGTTTTCCTTTTCGTCGCGGGAAAAGCCCTGCTCGGAAAGCACTACGCCCTGCTTGATGATGAAGTAGCGGGTTGCATCGCCCTGCTGCGAGGAGACGATCACTTCGCCCTTGGCGTAATAGCCGAGGTTCAGCCCTTCCACCAGTTGCCGGAGATGCTCGGCTTCCATCAGATCGAACGGGGCGTGCTGGCTGAGGTGCTCGATGGCGGCGGGAAAGCCGTTGGGATTCAGGGGGGTGGAAGCGGCAGCATTCATGGCGGTCAACTCTTCTAACAGATAAATGACTCAATGCGCCACTTTACCACAAGGGGAAATCTTGCCGTAGAGGGGGACATACGGATTTCAGTCGTCATCTCCCCCATCTGGATTGCCGATTTCCGCCGAGGGGGATTAGAATGGCTATCCATGTAGCTATCTAGGGGCTGATTATGTCTGAAGTTTCCATCGCCGATGCCAAAAACCATTTGCCTCGCATCGTCCAGCAGGCCGAGGCAGGAGAGACGGTTCACATCACCCGGCGCGGCAAACCGGTGGCGGTGCTGCTTTCCGGACAGGAATATGCACGGTTGACGGAGCCGCGTCCGGGATTCGTCGATTTCGCCAAGGATTGGCGCAAGAACATGCTGGCACATGGCATAGAGTTTCCGGTGGATGCCGATTTCGCTGACTTGCGAGACAACCTTCCCGGGCGGGAGGTTGCGTGGGGGTAAACATCGGGTATCTGCTCGACACCAATGTCCTTTCGGAGTTGGCCAAGCGCGAACCCAGTATGCTCGTGGAGCAGCGCTTGGCGGCGCTTCAGTTTCGATGTGCCGTAGCAGCGCCCACTGTCGAGGAGTTGAATTTCGGCATCCGTCGCCTGCCGCCCTGCCCCAAGCGCGACATGCTGGATTCCTGGCTGGAAGGGGTTCTGAGCAATTTCGTTCTATTACCCTACGATCATTATTGTGCCTTGTGGTTGGGGCGGGAGCGCGCTCGGCTGGCAGCAATGGGCAAGCCGGCGCCGCGTGCCGATGGGGAAATCGCCGCCATCGCGGCGATCAATGAACTTGTTCTGGTAACGCGCAACACCGTGGATTTCGAGAACTTTTCCGGACTACGTCTGGAAAACTGGTTTTGAGTTCGATTGTGATCGCTAACGTTGACTGCCTGTATCCCGCTGTTTCCTTCCGTATAGCCTTCCTTCCCGCATAAAAAAACGCCGCACGGTTGCCCGTGCGGCGTCTCGATTCAACTCAGGAAAAGCTTATTCCTTGCCGTGTTTTTCCTTCTTGCCGTGCTCGGCGGCCATGTGCTCGTAGAAGGCGAAACGTTTCTGGATGTCGGCTTCGTGGCGTGCCAGGACGCTTTCGTCGTTGTTCATCGCCTGGACCAAGCCGCGGAAGCGCGGCTCGTTCTTGACGAATTCCTTGAACGATACCGAGGGCTTGGCCGAATCCATCTGCAGCGGATTCTTGCCTTCGTCGGCACGGCGCGGGTCGTAGCGGAACAGCGGCCAGTGGCCGGTGTTGACCGCCAGTTCCTGCTGCTGGTGCTGCTTCGACATGTCGAAACCGTGCTCCACGCAGGGGCTGTAGGCAATAATCAGCGACGGGCCATCGAAGGACTCGGCTTCCAGGAAGGTCTTCAGGGTATGAATGTCCTTGGCACCGTAGGCCACGTGGGCGACGTAGCAATGGCCGTAGCTCATGGCGATCTGGGCCAGATCCTTCTTGCCGGTGGGCTTGCCTCCCGCCGCGAACTTGGCGGTGGCGCCGCGCGGGGTGGCCTTGCAGGCCTGACCGCCGGTGTTGGAATAGACCTCGGTATCGAGCACCAGGATGTTGACGTTGCGGCCCGAAGCGAGGACGTGATCCACGCCGCCGAAGCCGATGTCGTAGGCCCAGCCGTCGCCACCGATGATCCACACGCTCTTCTTGAGCAGCGCGTCGGCGACGCTGGTCAGGTTGCGTGCTTCGGCGCTGTCGAGCGTGGCGAGCTTGGTTTTGAGGGTTGTCACGCGCTCGCGTTGTTGCTGGATGCCGGCTTCATCGGACTGATCGGCGTTGCTCAGGGCTGCGACCAGGTCGGCGCCGATCTGGTCTTGCAGCTTGACCAGCAGTTCCGTGGCGAACTGGTTCTGCTTGTCGATGGTGAGGCGGAAGCCCAGGCCGAATTCGGCGTTGTCCTCGAACAGCGAGTTGGCCCAGGCCGGTCCGCGTCCGTCGTTGTTGGTGCTGTACGGAGTGGTCGGCAGGTTGCCGCCGTAGATCGACGAGCAGCCGGTGGCGTTGGCGACGACCATGCGGTCGCCGAACAACTGGCTGGCCAGCTTGATGTACGGCGTTTCGCCGCAACCCACGCAGGCGGTGGGGAATTCGAACAACGGCTGCATGACCATCGCGCCCTTGATGGTGGAGATGCGCAGCTTGGTGCGGTCGAATTCCGGCAGCTTCAGGAAAAACTCGAAATTGGCTTTTTCCTGATCGCGCAGCGGTGCCTGCGGACTCATGTTGAGCGCCTTGTGGCTGGGGTCGGTCTTGGAAACCGCCGGACAGATGTCCACGCACAGGCCGCAGCCGGTACAGTCTTCCGGCGCGACCTGGTAGCTGATGTGCATACCGGCTTCGAATTCCTTGCCCTTGACCTGGATGTGCTTGAAGGCGGCCGGGGCTTCCTTGGCGAGGTCGGCAGGGAACACCTTGGAACGAATCGCGGTATGCGGGCAGACGAACGGGCACTTGCCGCAGAAAATGCACAGGTCTTCGTCCCACACCGGGATTTCCAGCGCCAGGTTGCGCTTGTCCCACTGGGCGGTGTCGACCGGCCAGGTGCCGTCGGCGGGAATCGCCGATACCGGCAGCAAGTGACCGCGCCCGGCCATGATTTCGGCGGTGACGCGCTTGACGAATTCCGGTGCGTGGCTGCCCACCGGGTCGGGCATTTCGAAGTTGCTGGTGGCGGTGGCGGGAATCTCGACCTTGTGCAGGTTGGCGACGGTTTCGTCGATAGCCTGGTAGTTGCGTTCGACGACATCCTTGCCCTTCTTGCCATAGGTCTTCAGCGCGGCGGCCTTGATCGACTCGATGGCGGCCTCGCGCGGCAGCACCCCGGAAATCGCGAAGAAGGCGGTCTGCATCACCGTGTTGATGCGCGCGCCCATCCCGGTCTTCCTGGCGATGCCAATGGCGTCGATGGTGTAGAACTGGATGTTCTTGGCGATCATCTGCTGCTGCATCTTGCGGGTCAGGGTATCCCACACCTTATTCGCCGGAACCGCGGAGTTGAGCAGGAACACCGCGCCTTCGGCAGCATGGTCGAGCATCTCGTAGCGTTCCAGGAAGATCGGCTGGTGGCAGCCGATGAAACCGGCTTCGTTGTTGCCGATCAGGTAGGGCGAATGGATCGCCTTGGGGCTGAAACGCAGGTGGGATATGGTTGCCGCGCCGGCTTTTTTCGAATCGTAAACGAAGTAACCTTGGGCGTAGAGGTCGGTTTCTTCGCCGATGATCTTGATGGTGTTCTTGTTGGCGCCCACCGTGCCATCCGAACCCAGGCCGAAGAACATTGAACGCATCACGCCCTCGCCGGAATCGATGCGGCAGCCGTCGTCCCATGACAGGGAGAGGTGGGTGACATCGTCGATGATGCCGACCGTGAAATTGTTCTTGGGGGTGTTGCGTTCCAGTTCGGCGAATACGCCGGTGATCATGCCGGGGCGGAATTCACGCGACGACAGGCCGTAACGACCGCCCACCACGCGCGGCATTTGCGAAAATTCGCTGCCGCCGGAGGTGAAGTAGGTGGCGATGGCGGTGACCACGTCCTTGTACAGCGGCTCGCCGTCGGCGCCCGGCTCCTTGCTGCGGTCCAGCACGGCGATGGTCTTGACGGTGCGCGGCAGGGCGGCGAGGAATACCTCGGCGGCGAAGGGGCGGAACATGCGGACTTTGAGGACGCCGACCTTTTCGCCGCGCGCGGTCATGTGTTGCACGGTTTCCTCGACGGCTTCTCCGCCGGAACCCATGATGATGATGACGCGCTCGGCGTCTTCCGCGCCTACGTATTCATAGAGTTTGTACTGGCGGCCGGTGAGGCTGGCGAACTTGTCCATGGTGGCCTGGACGATTTCCGGCATGGCGTTGTAGAAGGTGTTGACGGTTTCGCGGCCCTGGAAATACACGTCGGGGTTCTGCGCGGTACCGCGGATCACCGGGTTTTCCGAGTTCAGGGCGCGGGCGCGGTGGGCTTGCACCAGATCGTCGCGAATCATCGCGCGCACCACGTCATGGGGGATTTGCTCGACCTTCGCCACTTCGTGCGAAGTGCGGAAGCCGTCGAAGAAGTGCATGATCGGCAAGCGCGCTTCCAGCGTCGAGGCCTGGGAGATCAGCGCCATGTCCATGGCTTCTTGCACCGAATTGGAGGACAGCATGGCGAAGCCGGTGGAGCGTGCCGCCATCACGTCGCTGTGGTCGCCGAAAATCGACAAGCCTTGCGCCGCCAGCGAGCGCGCCGCGACGTGCATGACGAAGGGCGTCAACTCGCCGGCGATCTTGTACATGTTGGGGATCATCAGCAGCAAGCCCTGCGAGCAGGTGAAAGTGGTGGTCAGCGCGCCGGTCTGCAAAGCGCCGTGCACCGCACCGGCCGCGCCGGATTCGGATTGCATCTCGATGACCTCGGGCACGGTACCCCACAGGTTCTTAATGCCATGGGCCGACCAATGATCGGAATTTTCGCCCATCGGCGACGACGGGGTGATCGGGTAAATCGCGATCACCTCGTTGGTCAGGTGAGCGATGTAAGCGGCGGCTTCGTTGCCGTCGATCGTTACCATATGTTTGTGTGACATCAAAAAACCCCTCGAAGTGTGTTTAAAGTCAATGAGATAGAATTCTTCTAATAAACCGGTGCAGTGACGTGAAAATCGACCCGCGAATTTCCTATGTTATATAGATGACTTATATATTACAAGGGCTGCAAAACTAAAATTTCCAATGATTCCATTAGCGTTTTCAATAGCGGATTTCGCGTTCTGGTGGCGAAAAAAATCGCCCGGATGGGCGATTTCAAGTGGTACCGCGGCAGGAAAGGCGCGTCAGGAGGCGTCGAGCATCCGGTTCAGCGCCACCTTGGCGAGTTCGGCATCCTCGCGCGCCACGGTGATGCGGTTGACCACCTGGCCGGCGACCAGGTTTTCCAAGCACCAGGCGAGATGCGGCGGATCGATGCGCGCCATGGTCGAACACATGCACACGGTGGGCGCCATGAACTGGACGATCTTGCCCTGCTCCTTGAATTCCTCGGCGAGGCGGTTGACCAGGTTGAGTTCGGTACCCACCAGCCAGCGCGTGCCGGGCGCGGATTCGGCGATGATCTTGATGATGTATTCGGTGGAGCCGACGTAATCGGATTTCTCGCACACCTCGTAACAGCATTCCGGGTGGGAGATCACCTTGCCATCGGGATAAGTCGCGCGGAACTGGTCGATGTGCTGCGGGCGGAACATCTGGTGTACCGAGCAAAAGCCTTTCCACAGGATGATCTTGGCCTTGTCGATCTGCTCCGGCGTGAGGCCGCCCAGCGGCTGGTCCCAGTCCCACAGCACCATGTCGTCGAGCGGAATGCCCATCTTGTGGCCGCTCCATCGCCCCAGGTGCTGGTCGGGGAAGAACAGCACCTTGTCGCGCTGGCTGAACGACCATTCGAGGATTTTCGGGGCGTTGCTGGAGGTGCACACGATGCCGCCGTGCTCGCCGCAGAAGGATTTGAGGTCCGCCGAGGAATTGATATAGGTGACCGGCGTGACGTGCTGGTCGGGATCGAGCACGCTCGCCAGTTCGCGCCAGGCGCGGCGCACCCGGGTGAGTGTTGCCATGTCGGCCATCGAGCAGCCGGCGGCGAGATCGGGAAGGATGGCAACCTGTTCGGGACGCGACAGAATGTCGGCCACCTCCGCCATGAAATGGACGCCGCAAAACACGATGTAATCCGCCTCGGAATTGGCCGCCTGACGCGACAGCTTCAACGAGTCGCCGGTGAAATCGGCGTAGCGGTACACGTCGGCGCGCTGGTAATGGTGGCACAGCAGCGCCAGGCGCTTGCCCAGGCTGGCCTTGGCCGCCTCGATGCGGCTCTGGCATTCGGCGTCGGAAAGGTTCTGGTAATCGGAAAACGGGTATGCGGTGGTATTCATGTCTAGCGTGACTCACTGTCGGTAAACAAACATAAGCGGGTAATTATGCACGAAACGTGCCGAGTGTTAACCCGGCTGGATCAATTTCTCCAATGCCGCCGCGTTGGTCCAGGAAAACACTTTCTGTTTTGCCTCTTCCACCGGCAGCCAGCAATAATTCAAGTGCTCGCGCGGCGCCAGCCGCACCGTTTCCATGGCGGGCAATTCCAGGCCGAATACGTGCTCGGTATTGCGGGTGACGCCCGGCGCATAGCGGTGCCGCCATTCCGTGAAGATTTCGAATTCGTATTGGTGCTGCCAGTCGCTGAGCCGGTATTGGGTGGCATCCAAGCCGGTTTCCTCGGCCACCTCGCGGATCGCCGTCTGGAGCGGCGTTTCACCGGGGTCGCAACTGCCCGTCACGGATTGCCAGTAGCCGGGATGGTCGGCGCGCTCCAGCAGCAGCACTTGCCTGGCGGCGGTGTAAATTACCACCAGCACGGAAACGGGGATCTTGTAGGTTTGCGGCACGGCGGTTACTGGACGGGAAAATCGAAATAGGTCTGGGGGAACGGCTCGTTGTTCAGGGTGAAATGCCACCATTCCTGGGGGTAGGGCGCAAAGCCGTGCTTCGTCATCAAGGTCCGGAGCAGCAGGCGATGAGCGCGCTGCCCGGCGTTGGGCGCCGCCGAGGCCGGCCAGGATTCCGGGCCGAAGAAATCGAAGCGCCCGCCCATGTCGATTTCCTCGCCATCCCGCGCAACGAGGGTCAAATCCACCGTGCTACCGCGGCTATGCCCGGAACGCTCGGCGATGTAGTCCTCCTTGAATAGATTGGACTTGGCGACGCGCGGATAGTATTCGGCCTTGTTGCGCTGGTCCGCCAAGTCCCTAGCCCAGCGCACGAAATGATCGACGGCGCGTTGCGGGCGGTAAGCGTCGAAAACCTTCAGCCCCAATCCGAACGGCTGCAACTCTTCCTGGACTTTTTGCAGGGCTTGCGCGGCGGGGTAAGCGAGGATGGCGCGCGGCTTGAGATAGCCGTCCACCTGATCGCCGAGGAAATTATTGCGGGTGAAATAGCGGATATCCTGGCGCACCGCAGGCGCCACCTCGTCCAGGTAAACGAAGCCGTCGGGCAAAGTCCCCGCCCGCACGGCGGCGCTCCATGCCAGGAGCAGGACTAACGACAAGATGAAACGCTGAAGGGGCACGGGCCGCTTCTCCCAAAAGACAAGGGGAGAATCATAGCACCCGGACGAGGGATTGCCGCCTACCCGAAGGGGGTGCAGACGCGCCTGGGGGAGAACTGAAAAACCGAAATTAAAGCTGCGCGATACCCGCGACGATGATGCCGCTCTTGCAGCGTGCGGTGAAATTCGCGCCGTTGGCTTCCAGGATCTCCTTGACCCCTTTGTCGTACTTGCACATGTCGGCGGCCTTGGTCTTGTGCTCCCTGACGATCAAGTGCTCATCCACTTCACCGCACCCGCCCAACAATCCCAGGATTACCATCGCCACTGCCATTCTGGTTGCATGCATTGGAACCTCCCGCTTCGCGGATGACCTTCGGATTCGCCAAAAATATGGAAATGGCATATGTCGTTAGCATAGCCAATAAATATGACAATGGCAAACCTTTTAATGCATCCAGGGGGTTTGTTTTACATGACAGGATGAACGGCGGGAACCGCACCCCAGGCAGAGGCGCGTCATCCCCGAGAAAAGCACCGGGAGGCGCCTGCGCTATCCGCCGTCGCCGCTTACCGCGCCGCGCCCGCGCTTGATTGAGCCGCGCCGCTGCTTGGACTCCAGGCGGCGCACTCGCGACGCCTTGGTCGGCTTGGTGGCGACGCGCGGCTTGGGTCTCACGCTGGCCTGACGGATCAACTCGACCAAACGCTGGGTCGCATCCTGGCGATTGCGCTCCTGGGTACGGAAGCGTTGCGCGTCGATCACGATCTCGCCCTCGTTGGTCAGGCGGTTCCCCGCCAGCCGCATTAACCTTTCGCGCACGTCCTCCGGCAGCGAGGGTGAATGCGCCGCGTCGAAGCGCAGTTGCACCGCGCTCGACACCTTGTTGACGTTCTGCCCGCCCGGCCCGGAAGCACGGACGAATTGCAGTTGGATTTCGCGTTCGTCGAGAGCGATTTGCGGCGTGATGCGGATCATTTCAGGGAGGCGATCAGGTGAGGGGCAATGGGGCGGTGCTTTGCCGGACTCAGGACTTTTTCCTGGCCCGCAAGGCCGCACCGACGGCACGTTGCGCCCAGTCGTGCATCGCCTCGGGCGACTCAAACACCTCCGGCGGCGCCGCGTAATACTGCATCGTCACCGTCTTGCCGCGCGCCGCATAGGTAAACGGCTGCAAGCCCAACGCTGCGAATTCCTCGCGGCTGAGCGCATCCACCTTGAAATACAGGCTGTCGTCGACGATGATCGCGAACATCAACTCGTCCAGGTACACCCCGAACCCGCCGAACATCGATTTGGCCCGCACCGCCCCGAGCGGCGCCAGTTGGTCGATCACGAAGTCAACGAAGTCGCTGCGTTTGGGCATGGTGGGAATCTCCGGATTTCCTCGACGTAATCCGCCGCGTCGCGCATCATCAATGGGCTTGAAGTTGGGCGAGTTTGCGGTTGACCTGCTCTCGCATCTCGATCAAGCCGGACCACTCGAAATAGTCCATGTCGTCACCGAGTTCGCCAGCCTGAAACTTGCGCATGAACTCGGCGGATTCGAGGTGGTAGCAGGATTCAAACTCTGCCAGTAGGCGATTGTAATGATCCTGCTTTTCGCGATATTGGCCACGAACGACATGCAACAGCTTGTCGAGCATCCGATCCACCGCCACCTCATCAAGCGCGACGGTACGCAACAATTCGATTTTTTCCTGAACCGCATTCATGGCAGTCCTTTCAAGTTGTCACAGAGGCAAATCAACGGGCGATTTGCGGGAAATGAAGCTTTCCTTGCGGCGGAAGACGCTAGCGCTTTTCCGCGTGGGCACAAAAGGCCGTGCCCACCCGGCTGGTTATGGCGCGTAGGTTGCGCGATGATGGGTGTCGAGCAGAAATAACAGGTTTGCAAGGATGAAAACATCAAGCCTTTGAGCCATCGTTGCCTCATAGAGCGCTCTTACGGTTTGGTCTTCGTAGGAGCCGTCCTTGTTGATGGGAAATGGCATATTGAAGCTGGCGGTATGCATGGTCAGCGCATCTTTGTCACCGCTGTCTTTGGCGTCTTCTACGCCGTATCGCCGAAAAATGAAAATACCGATATACAGCGAAAGCCTTTGATTGACGGTTTCCCATCGTGGAGTCGGACGACTGTCATCTACTGTCCTGAGCGGGCGTGTCGCCAAAATCGAAATCATCATGCAGGCACCAACCTTGTGCCTATCCAGTAGTTCGTTCGGGTCTCTGGTGTTTTCTTTTTTGGCTTTTTCCTTGAAGGGTTCGTAGTGTCCGCGAAGTGTAGTTTCCCAATTTGCCGCCCAAGTGACCTTGTTGTCCGACCTAGCGATGATGGCGTCGCCGATATTTCTTATGGTTGCTATCAGTTCAGAGAATTTTATTTCCGTCATCACTCGGCCCGAGGTACACAGTTTCTATTGATCTATCGTTATTGTCGAATTTCATGAAATGTTCAAATTCCGCTTTCGACATCGGTTTGTCCCATCCGTCCGGGTCGGCTCCGATGCTCGCCGTGGCTTGCCGAATGGTGTTTTCAAGCAAATTATCCAATTGTTTCTCTCCTTAAGTTATGCGTCGTAAGTATATGGCAAAAATAGCCAAATTTTCGCCATATACTCCTTATTGGGTATATAAAAACATTGATGGTGTAGTATTTGCGCTACGCGCCGTTGCATGACTGACTCAACTGACCTGAATCCGTGTTCATCCCAGTCCGAAAGCAATCGCATGCGTTACTGCACAAGATTTTCGTGACTGAATCAAAGTTTGACCGTGGCGACAGCTCGTAGGGCAACGGATTAGGCGCCAGCCATAATCCGCCGCATGTTCCATCCGGTGCAATGCGCTAGCGCGGATTGCACCCTACCAAAATCAGCCCTTCTCCACCTCAACCTGCGTCTGCACCTGCTGGCGCAAGCGGATGTGCAATTCCTTCAACTGCTTTTCGTCCACCGTGTTCGGTGCGTTGGTGAGCAGGCAGGCGGCGCGCTGGGTTTTGGGGAAGGCGATTACGTCGCGGATGGATTCGGCGCCGGCCATCAGGGTGACCAGGCGATCCAGGCCGAGGGCGAGGCCGCCGTGGGGCGGGGCGCCGTATTGGAGGGCGTCGAGGAGGAAGCCGAATTTTTCCTGGGCTTCTTCGGCGCTGATGTTGAGGGCGCTGAATACCTTGGACTGGACTTCCTGGCGGTGGATACGCACCGAGCCGCCGCCGATTTCCCAGCCGTTGAGGACGATGTCGTAGGCTTTGGAGAGGGCTTTGCCGGGGTCGCTGGAGAGGTAATCCTCGTGCCCTTCCATCGGCGCGGTGAAGGGGTGATGGAGGGCGTCCCAGCGCTTTTCGTCGTCGTTGTACTCGAACATCGGGAAATCGACCACCCACAGCGGTGCCCAGGCGGCGCCGGTCACCAGGCCGCGTTCGTGGCCGACCTTGATGCGCAGGGCGCCAAGGGCTTCGTTGACCACTTTGGCCTTGTCGGCGCCGAAGAAGATCAGGTCGCCGTCGGTGGCGCCGGTGCGCTCGACGATGGCTTTCAGGCAGGCGTCGTGGAGGTTCTTGACGATCGGCGATTGCAGGCCCTCGCGGCCCTTGGCGACGTCGTTGACCTTGATGTAAGCCAAGCCCTTGGCGCCGTAGATGCCGACGAACTGGGTGTAGGCGTCGATTTCGCCGCGGCTGATTTCACCGCCGCCGGGGATGCGCAGCGCGGCGACGCGGCCGTTGCCGGAGTTGGCGGGGGCGCTGAATACTTTGAAATCCACATCCTTCATGATGTCGGTGAGTTCGGTGAGTTCCAGGGTGACGCGCAGATCGGGCTTGTCCGAGCCGTAGCGGGCCATGGCTTCTTTATACGTCAGGCGCGGCAACGGGTTGGGCAGTTCGACGTTCATCACGCCCTGGAACAGCTTGCGGATCATGTCCTCGACCAGCGCGGTGATGGCCTTTTCGTCCATGAACGAGGTTTCGATATCGACCTGGGTGAATTCGGGCTGGCGGTCGGCGCGCAAGTCTTCGTCGCGGAAGCATTTGACGATCTGGAAATAGCGGTCGAAGCCCGACACCATCAGGAGTTGCTTGAAGAGTTGCGGCGACTGCGGCAGGGCGAAGAAATGGCCGGGATGGACGCGCGACGGCACCAGGTAGTCGCGTGCGCCTTCCGGGGTGGAGCGGGTCAGCATCGGCGTTTCGATTTCCATGAAGCCGTGGCCGTCCAGCGCATCGCGCAGGGTCTTGGCGACGCGGTAGCGCAGCTTCAGGTTGTTTTGCATCTGCGGGCGGCGCAGGTCGATGTAGCGATGGGTGAGACGCACGTTTTCGTTGAGGTTCTCGTCGTCCAGTTGGAACGGCGGGGTCAGCGAGGGGTTCAAAATTTCGATGGTGTGCGCCAGCACTTCGATTTCGCCGGTGGAGAGATTGGGGTTGACCGTGCCTTCCGGGCGGTTGCGCACCAGGCCGGTGATTTTCAGGACGAATTCGTTGCGGATTTTCTCGGCGGTGGCGAAGGTTTCGGCGCGATCCGGGTCGCACACGACTTGCACCAGACCTTCGCGGTCGCGCAGGTCGATGAAGATGACGCCGCCGTGGTCGCGGCGGCGATGCGCCCAGCCGCACAGGGTCACGGTTTGTTGCAGGTGGTTGAGGTTGGGTTCGCCGCAGTAATGAGTTCGCATAATTTTCTTATGAAGTCAGGTTGAGTCGGAAAGTGGTTAGTTACAAGCGAAGCCCTGTTTTTCCAGGGCTGCGCGGATTTCAGGGAAATACACGTGATCGTAGAATTCGGCGACCGTCTGCGACCAGGTCTTGGTCAGCCGTCCATGGGTGGCCGCCGTCATGTGCGTGGCCAGGCGCGGATCGTATTCCTCGATCAGGGCTTGCTGGTCGGCGCAATATTTCTCGCGGTGGAACACCGCCGCCTTGGGCAGGCGCGGCTTGAGCGCGGAATGGTCGGCGGGATGGCCGACCACCAGGCCGCAAATCGGGAACACGTAGCGCGGCAGTTCGAGCAGTTCCACCAGCGCCAGCGGCTGGCTGCGTACCCCGCCGATGGGGACGATGCCCAGCCCCAGCGATTCGGCGGCGGCAATCGCGTTGCCCATCGCCAGGCCGACGTCGCAGGCGCCGACGAGCAAGGCTTCGACGCTCTGGCAAATCGCCATCTCGCGCCCGTTCATGGCGCCAGCCAGATGGGCGCGGTGAAAGTCCGCGCAAAACACCAGGAATACCGGAGCCTGGGCAATCCACGGCTGGCCGCCGCACAATTCGGCGGCGCGCTGGCGGG
>JAGXQV010000007.1 GCA_018336195.1 Sulfuricella sp.
AGGGGCAATGACGACAAAAACCTCTCGTTTGACAGCTCTTTGTTCAAATTCAAACTACCGTGTCGTTATGTGGGAGAAATCGGTGGATTTATAGAAGTGCCCTAAAGAGTCAATTTGGCACTCGCGACAAGGCATCACAAGCTTGAGTCGCTTAGGAACGCCTACGAAATATCTTCCCGTTTTAGACCAACCGACTTGGAAAGTGATGCCGCCAAATGTAGGTTGGTCTGAGCGGCTTCATCGCGAAGCCCAACAGACCTAAAACTTCCTTCGATCTGACCTTGCCGACTTGTCGAGTTGGTCTGCCGGTGAGGATGGTTTTGGGGCGAAGCCCCCTGTTGGGCTTCGTGCCTCAGTCCAACCTACATTTTTATCTCTTCCACAGCCCCGCAAACTTCAACTTGAATGACCACTATCAAGCTACGATTTTTGAAAAAATCGGGAAGTTGTTTCGTGGTCGTTCCTTATTTGGGCCGACAGGACAGTCCGCCATCATCGGGAACCGCGTCTCGGGTAAGGCCACGAATCAGGAATCACGGGCGAGTTGGCCTCGTTGCCTCGCGCTTTTCGATTATTCAGGCAGGCTCCCGCCGCCGGGGGATGTCGTTCAGTTGCGGCTCGGAGCCGCCAAGCTTGACAAGGCGGCGGGCGCTTTCGCGCTCGATCAGCGCGCGTAGCGCTTCTTTCAGGAGAACGCCACGATCCTGTAGGCCGCTCAGGCATTGGGCCTGGGAAAGTAGCGCATCGTCAAGCGTTACGGTAGTTCTCACCTTGTCGCTCCTCAAACAGCCTCGTCGATTGATTTCATTATATGCGTGACCTCTTGCTCAGCAAAATCAACCCATCATTCGGGGTGAATCACAAACTCCCCACCACATCCGCCTTCCCCGCCTCGAACGGCAAATCGCCGTCCTTCACGCCGATGGACGAGACGGCGCGTACCGCTTTGACGTATTCGGGGTCTTCGTGGAGTTTGTCCCATGAGGCGGAATGCGGCTTGCCGTGCATCCTTGCGAGGCGCGCGTAGCCGGCTGCGGAAAGCTTGTGTTTCAGCCCCTTCAGCACTTCGTCGGCGGCGGCGGGATTGTTGCACACCAGCACCATATCGCAGCCGGCATCGAGCGCCGCGTCGGCGCGTTCGACGAAGCTGCCGGCAGTGGCCGCGCCGGCCATGCCGAGGTCGTCGCTGAAGATCACGCCGTCGAAATTCAGTTCGCCGCGCAACACGTCTTTCAGCCAGCGCCTGGAGAAGCCCGCCGGCTGGCTATCTACGCGGGGGTAAATCACATGCGCCGGCATGATCGCGGCAAGACCGAAATCGACCATCTGGCGGAAGGGAATCAAATCGCTCATCGCGATGTCGGCGTAGCTTCGCTCGTCCACCGGGATTTCCAGGTGCGAATCGGCAGCCACATAGCCGTGGCCGGGGAAGTGCTTGCCCACCGCCGCCATGCCGCCCTGCTTGAGGCCGATCATCAGATGATGGGCGAGATCGGAGACCGCTTGCGGCTTGGCGTGGAAAGCCCGGTTGCCGATCACCGAACTGGTGCCGTATTCGAGGTCGAGCACCGGGGTGAAGCTGAAATCCACGCCGCTGGCGCGCAATTCGCTGGCAATCACCCAGCCGGTGAGGTGCGCCAGATGGCGGGCGCGTGACGGATTGGCGTCCCAGATCGCGCCGAATTCGCGCATCGGCGGGATGCGTGTGAAGCCTTCGCGAAAGCGCTGCACCCGCCCGCCCTCGTGGTCCACCGCGATGGGCAGCGCCGGGATGCGCAAGGCATGGATGGCAGCGGTGAGCTTCAGCAATTGCGACACCGACTGGAAATTGCGGGAAAACAGGATCACCCCGCCGACCAGCGGGTGTTTGAGACGGCGAATCTCGTCGTCGGTCAGTTCCAGACCGGCGATATCGACCATAACGGGGCCAAGCGGCATTTAACTCTCCAGGATCACGAAAGCCACCGCCATTTCCTGCTCGTCGCTCAGAGACAGGTGGTGGGCGCGGATGCCGCGCTGGGCCAGTTCGTCGGCCAGGTCCGGGTGAAAAGCCAAGAGCGGCTTACCCAGGCTGTCGTGGCCGACACGGATATTGTGCAGGGTGGCGGGATGGCGCACCCCGCTGCCGAGCGCCTTGGCGAAGGCTTCCTTGGCAGCGAAACGCTTTGCCAGGAAACGCGCCGGGGATTTTTGAAGTGCGAATTCGGCGCGCTCCTCGGGCGCCAGCAGGCGCGCGGCAAAGCGCTCGCCGTGGCGTTCCAGGGCGCCAGCCATGCGGCTGACGGCGACGATGTCGGTGCCGATACCAAAGATCACTTGGCGGCGGCAACCATCAGCGCCTTCATTTCGCGTACCGCGTTCTCCCAACCGACGAACAGGGCATGGGCGACGATGGCGTGGCCGATGTTGAGTTCGCCCATGCCGGGAATGGCGGCGATTTCCTGGACATTGTGGTAATGCAGGCCGTGGCCGGCATTGACCTGCAAGCCGATTTGCAAGCCGTAGGCCGTGGCCGCCCGGATGCGCTCCAGTTCCAGGGCGCATTCCGCGGGGTTTTCCGCATCGGCGTAACGGCCGGTATGGATTTCCACCACCGGCGCACCGGCATCGCGTGCGGCGGCAAGTTGCGCCTGATCCGCATCGATGAACAAGGACACCCGGATTCCCGCATCGCCCAGCACCCGGCAAGCTTCGCGCACGCTCTCGAAATGTCCGGCCACGTCCAGCCCGCCTTCGGTGGTGAGTTCCGCGCGCTTTTCCGGCACCAGGCAGGCATCGTGCGGTCGGATGCGGCAGGCGATGCCGAGCATCTCCTCGGTGATCGCCATTTCCAGGTTCATGCGGGTTTGCAGGAGCGGGCGCAACAGTTCCACGTCCTGATCCCGGATATGGCGGCGGTCTTCGCGCAGGTGCAGGGTAATCAGGTCCGCCCCGGCGGATTCCGCCAGCAGCGCCGCCTGCACCGGGCTGGGATAACGGGTGCCGCGCTGCTGGCGCAGCGTGGCGACATGGTCGATGTTGACGCCGAGTTTGATCATGAAATAAATCCAGTGTTGAGTGTTGAGTTTTTAGTGTTGAGTTGATGTGGCGCGCCGCAGGCGCTCATACACTTACCACCAAGCATTAAAAACTCAACACTAAAATTCCGCCAGTTCCTTGAGCATCTGCCGGGTATGCAAGATTTGCTCGCCAAGATAATGGTTGAGCAAGGCGCGCATCAGCATCTTGCTCTGCTGTTGGGTAGCCGGATCGCGATAATCGTCGGCAGCCATGTCCAGCAGCGTTTTGCCACGCAATTGTACACCGTCGCGGGGCGCGGCGCGCAGCAGCGGGCCTCTGTCGAAAGCGTAGGTATAGGTCTGCTCGGCCTCCAGCGGCGTGCCGGATTCCACCTCGTGGTCCAAGGTCAGCGCATAGCCGAGTTCCTTCAGCAGGCGCGTCTCGAAACGGCGCAGCACCGCGGCATGGTCGGGATCGCGCGCCAGTTCCAGCAAGGTATCGCGGTAATAGAGAAACAACTGCTCGTGGGGATCGTCGCGGGGCAGCAGCTTGAGCAGTAGTTCATTCAGATAAAAGCCGCAGATCAGCGCATTGCCCTGCAACAGCGGCTGCCCGCCCTGCCATTCCGCCGCGTGCAGGGTACGCAACTCCGACTTGCCGAACCACGCCAAGGACAGCGGCTGAAAGGCCAGCAGCAAGCCGCGCACCGCCGAGCGCGGGCGCCGCGCACCGCGCGCCACCAGGGCAAGACGCCCGAAATTCAGGCTGAACACCTCCACCACCAGACTGGTCTCGCGGAACGGGTAGGTATGCAACACGAAAACCGGCTGGTTTTCCTGGCGGGATTTTGGGGTAGTCATTTATCGAGGTTCAAAGCAGTGGCCTGTGCCAAAAACGGTTCATGTTCAAGCCAGAACGACAAGATGCTCGGGTCGTGCGCCCACCACCGCTTCCGGCGAAATGCGCCGGTTGAGGGTCACCATCCGCCCGCCGTGGCGTACTGCCAGGGATAGCAAATAGACATCCGTCACCTGACGATGCCCCAGCACCCGCGACCAATCAAACAATCCGCCCTCCAGCAAGCTGACATCGGCAGGCCAGAATTCATGCTCCGGGCTTGCGGCAGCTTCCGTCAAGCGCTCCGCAACCTGCGCCGCGGGCAGGGCACCCGGATAGCCGGGCTGGGACATGATGCGCACGCAACCGTTCTGGGTAATCGGGCAAGACGCCCAGCCATGCTGAATCTCGCGCTCCAGCCAGGACATCGCCAAAGCATGATGAACGTGGCCGGCATCCAATAGCGCGATAAGCACGTTTACATCCAGCAACGCCCTCATCAGACGCCTTCCTGGTCGCGCAAATCGTTGATCTGGTCATTGGTAACCAGCGCCCCACGCGCCGGGAAAGGGCGAAAGCCGCCCACCTGGCGCATTGCGGCGTTACCGGTTTGATCCGCTTGCTGACGCCCGGTCAGTGCTTCTCTCATGAGCCTTGAAACAATCTGCCCTGCCGAAACGTGCTGTAACCGCGCCATTTCCTTGGCAACGGCAAGAATGTCGTCCTCAATGTCGATAGTGGTGCGCATGATTTTCACCTTTGGGTTGATGCGGCTGCATCATGATGCTAGCACATCAAGCGTTTTGGGTAGGGCGTCATTTTGAAACAACGGGGCGAAAAAATGCTTCCTCCATCTACCTATATTCTCATGGCAGTCATCGAGCCACGCCGCTCACAGCACGTCCAGCGGGCTTGCCACGCCCTTGCCGCCGCGATTCAGCACATGGGTGTAATCATCGTCGTACTCACGTCGGAATGGCCCAGCAATTCCTGAACCGTGCGAATGTCATAGCCGTTTTGCAGTAAATGGGTGGCGAAGGAATGACGCAAGGAATGCGGCGTGGCGGGTTTAACCAAGCCGGCGTCGCGTACCGCCTGCTTGATGGCGCGCTGCAAACCCTTTTCATCGACATGATGGCGGCGGGTTTTGCCGGAGCGCGGATCGACCGACAAATTCCTTGAAGGAAACACATACTGCCATCCCCATTCACGCCCGGCATTGGGATATTTCTTGTCCAGCGCGAACGGCAGGTACACCTCGCCGAAACCTTGCGCCAAGTCCTCGTCGTGCAGCGCCTTGACCTTGACCAGATGCATTTTGAGCGGCGCAATCACCGCTTCAGGCAACATCGTCACCCGATCCTTGAACCCCTTGCCTTCGCGCACGATGATTTCGCGGCGCGAAAATTCCACATCCTTGACCCGGAGTCGGATCGCCTCCATCAAACGCATTCCCGTACCGTACAGCAACCCCGCGAGCAACCCGTGCGTACCGGAAAGGCGCGACAGCACGGCCTGCACTTCCGCGACGGTAAGCACCACCGGCAAGCGCTTGGGTGCCTTTGCCTGGGTAACGTTTTCCAGCCAGGGCAACTGGATTTCCAACACCTCACGGTAAAGGAACAACAACGCCGATTTGGCTTGATTTTGCGTGGCGGCGGCAACCTTGCCGGCTACCGCCAAATGCGTTAAAAATGCCTCGACATCCGCCGCCCCAAGATTTTTCGGATGCTGCTTGTCATGAAAAAAATATAGCGTTTAATCCAGTCCAGATAAGTTTGTTCGGTGCGAATGCTGTAATGCTTGACGCGCAACTTGTCGCGCACTTGATCCAATAATTTTGGGGGTTTTGTTGTGGTGCTTTTATCAGGAGAATTAGGGGGCGCCAAAATTTTATCCTCAATAAATACATGGCATTGCACCACGGATGCCAGATTATACACCTCGAAGGTGCTTTTGCCGGCGCGTTTTAGGGTGTCTATTTAACGTTGAACTAAACCGCTATCGCGGTGGCTCCCTTTATCCACCGCCCTCTCTTTGTTCCCCCTTCTCGCCTGCTGCAACTGAAGTAAAAGTCTCCGATCCTTGATCGCTGGGGGATGTCCCCGGATCAATCAAGGAGACGAAGATGACGACACTACGCCAACAAATGGATAACGCCATGGTGTTGCGCGGATTTGCCCTGCGCACGCGGGAGAGCTATCTGGCGGCGGTGACCGCACTGGCAAAGCACTACCACCGCAAGCCGGACTTGCTAACCTCGGAGGAAGTGCAAGCCTACCTCCTGCACCTGATT
>JAGXQV010000008.1 GCA_018336195.1 Sulfuricella sp.
AGCGGCCTTGGCCGCGATTGCGGTGCCTCTTCGTGATACCTTCTGTCGCGGGCAAGCCACGCTCCTACAGGATAAAGAGTCATTTATTTGAAACATCCGGCCAAGCTGAAGATCAGCGCTAATCAGGAAGCGTATTGATCATGCCCTCGGGGTAACCGGCCGTTCCCGGATAGCGTGGTCCAGGTAACAGAAGCCCCGGTTAGACAGGATGGCGTCGACAACGGCGCGGTCATTCAGGTGTATGGCTTGTTTGGTGGACATGATCCGCTTCCTTTTTGGTTATTAAGACGTCCCTAAAAATTCGCGGGTTACCCCTTCCCATTCCAACCGGAATCCAGCAACCCTCCGCGACTCCGCTGTTTTCAGTTGGCATGAACCTTCTGGGTGGTTTAACACCAGCGACATTTTGAAAACGGCACTTTCACCGGAAAGTTTAGCGGCCTTCGATGTCACCGGTTCACGAAGTAGGCCATTCGAGCATCGCCATGCGCGGCTGGAATCGACCGACAACCGGACTCCGCAGCAGCATACGGGGCTTGGCGGCGTTGCGCAGCCTCGCCGGAAATCCCTCAAAACCAAATGAAGCCACGCTCCCCGCGGATTCCAGCCAGCGCCTGACGCCCTGCGCCGATTTCCACAAAGAACGCGGGGACATTGTTCTGACTGGGAAAACTATGGGCCTCCCCCATTGAGCTTCCATTAGTTATCAATTAATATCTCATACGCCTGCGAAGTCATATACAAAATCACAAAATATAAAATCACAAAAAAAATGCTGGCGGCGTGATGTTGCCGGCTTTCAGGAACGTCGTGCTTGATGATCCTATTACGGCCTTGGCCAATCGGCGAAGCCCGTTTGGAATGGGACATGCGGCACGCAATTGCGAGAATCATCCCCTTGGGCAGATCGACGTGACGAGTGTATCGGCGTCCGTAGGAGGGTGTTCGTCAGGTCCGCGCGGCTGAATTTCGTTCCCTCCACAAGGGCGTGCCTGGCAGGACGGCGAAGCATGGCGCCGCATCCCGACAGTTTCGGGCGATTGCCCAACGTCGCGGTTATTCTTGGGGTAGCCGCGGAATTTTTATTTGTTGTTCTTTGAGTAGACGAGGGTAAATTGAGCAAACATGATTTGATTATTCGCGTGGCGGGGGAAGGCGGGGAAGGCATCATTTCCACCGGCGACCTGATTACC
The DNA here is from genome assembly GCA_018336195.1 of Sulfuricella sp. Lineage (GTDB taxonomy): Bacteria > Pseudomonadota > Gammaproteobacteria > Burkholderiales > Sulfuricellaceae > JAGXQV01. The sequence goes on from JAGXQV010000008.1 coordinate 1,194, forward strand.
CAAGCCTGCGCACGTGCCGGTCTGGAGGTTTACACCTTCAAGACCTTCCCTGCGGAAATCAAGGGCGGCTACGCCATGTACCAGACCCGCGTCAGTCCGGAACCCCTGTATAACCAGGGCGACACCTTCGACGTGCTGTGCGCCTTCAACGGCCAGGCTTACGATCTGAATCGCAGCCTCCTGCATCCCGGCACCGCTTTCGTCTACGACGGCCCCGGCGGCGATTTCGAGCCGGATGTTCCTCCCGGCGTGCATGCCTATGCGATCCCGATGACCCAGACCGCCAAGGAAATGGGCAATATCAAGGCCAAGAACATGGTCGCGTTGGGCGCGCTCTCCCAATTGTTCGACATTCCCGAACAGGCGCTACGCGAGATTCTCAGCGCCAAATTCGGTAAGAAAGGCAGCACGGTCGTCGAGGGCAACCTCAACGCCTTCACTCGCGGCCGCGAACTGGCCGCCGCCCTGACCAAGAGCGACCCATGGAAAATGGAAAAGCCGCTTCACGACAACAACAGCGTGGTGCTCTCCGGCAACGATGCGGTGGGCCTCGGCGCGATCATCGCCGGCCTGGATTTCTTTGCCGCCTATCCGATCACCCCGGCCACCGAAATCGCCCGCTACGTGGCGCGCCATTTGCCCAAGCGCGGCGGCACCCTGATCCAGGCCGAGGACGAAATCGCCTCGCTGGGGCAGGTGCTCGGTGCCTCCTTCGCCGGAAAAAAGGCGATGACCGCCACTTCCGGTCCCGGTCTGGCGCTGATGGGCGAAATGCTCGGCATGTCGTTCATGAGCGAAACCCCCTGCGTGGTGGTGGACGTGCAGCGCGGCGGCCCCTCCACCGGCCTGCCCACCAAGCATGAGCAATCCGACCTGTTCATGGCGATCCACGGTTCCCACGGCGATTGCGGACGCATCGTGCTGTCCGTGGAAGGCGTCGGCGACTGCATCGGACTGACCGTGGAAGCCTTCAACCTGGCCGAGAAATACCAATGCCCGGTACTGCTGCTCTCCGACGGTTCGCTGGCGTTTTCGACCCAGACCATTCCCTATCCCGAGCCTGCCGATTACCCGATCGTGGCGCGCAAGACCTGGGACGGCAAGGGCGAATACCAGCGTTACGTCATCACCGAAGACAACATTTCTCCGATGGCGGCCCCCGGCACTCCCGGCGGGATGCACATCGCCACCGGGCTGGAACACGACCAGGCCGGCGAACCCAACTACACTTCCGCCAACCATGAAGCCATGCAGGCCAAGCGCTTCGACAAGCTCAAGGCGGTGGTGGACGATTTCGCCCCGGCGGAAGTCGACGGCGAAGGCGAGGCCGACCTCGGTATCATCGCCTGGGGCAGCACCATCGGCGTGGTGCGCGAAGCCGTGGCGCGGCTGCGCGCCGAAGGCCATTCGGTGAAGGGTTTCTATCCCAAGCTGCTATGGCCGATGCCGGTCGAGCAGTACGAAGCCTTCGCCGCCACCTGCGCCAAGATCATGCTGCCGGAAGTGAATTTCCTCGGCCAACTGGCCCATTTCGTCCGGGCGGAAACCACGCTGCGCCCGGTGTCCTACACCATTTGCGGCGGGCTGCCTTTCACGCCTGCCATGATCGTCGGCAAAGCCAAGGAGATGCTGAAATGAGTTGCGCCCAGACCCATTTGCACAAGGTCGAACTACAATCCAAGGACTACAAGACCGACACCAAGCCCTTCTGGTGCCCCGGTTGCGGCGATCACGGCGTCTTGACCAGCATTTACCGCGCCCTCGCCGAACTGGGCGTCGACCCCAATTACCTGGTGAACATCTCCGGCATCGGCTGTTCCTCGCGCCTGCCGTATTTCGTCCGTTCCTTCAAGATGCACACCCTGCACGGACGTGCGGGTCCGGTCGCGACCGGCGTGCAACTCGCCCGTCCCGACCTGGCGATCCTGGTTAACGGCGGCGACGGCGACGGCTTCTCCATCGGCGGCGGCCACATGCCCCACCTGGCGCGCAAGAACATCAACATGACCTACGTGCTGATGGACAACCGCGTTTACGGCCTGACCAAAGGCCAGGTTTCGCCCACTTCGCAGCGCCAGATGAAGGCCTACACCACGCCCTACGGCGGCGTCGAGGAGCCGCTCGACCCGGTGCTGTACATGCTCACCTACGGCGCCAGCTTCGTCGCCCAGACCCTGGCCACCAACGTGAAACTGACTGCCCAACTCATCAAGGACGGCATGGAGCACAAAGGCTTTTCGTTCATCAGCGTGCTGAGCCATTGCCCGACCTTCAACAACATCGACGACGCCAAGTTTTTCAAGGAAACCGCCGACGAGTTGCAGGACCAACACGACGTCACCGACATCGACGCCGCCATGCACGCGGTCAACATGACCCATCGCCGCGGGCGCATTCCGGTCGGCCTGCTCTATCGTTCGGAACGCCCCACCCTCGACGAGCGCATGGCCGAGTTGGTCAAGCAAGTCGGCGGCAGCCCGGACTACGATCTGCACAAGATCATCGACCTGGCCCGTCCATGAGCGAAACGAGCGACGGTGCCACCGTCGAACTGACGATCAACGGCACGGCGGTGTGCGCCGAACCCCACATGACCGTGGTGGAAGCCGCCTGGGCGGGCGGCGTGCCGCGCGTCACCGGGGTAGGCTGCCTGGAAGGGGTGTGCGGCTCGTGCCGCATCCTCATCAAGCGCGGCAGCGATGTCGGCGTCGCGCTGGCCTGCGAGACCATCGTCGATCAGGGCATCGAAGTGCTGTTCCTGCCGCCGCCCTCCACCGCCCTCCATCAGTATGAGCTGGCGGAATTCGACGACGGCTGGGACAGCCAGGCGCGCTTCCACGAAATTTTCCCGGAAGCCAGCCGCTGCCGTCATTGCCACGGCTGCGTGCGCTCCTGCCCGCGCGGCATCGCCGTCGAGGAAGGTGTGGCGCTGGCCACCGCCGGGCGTTTCCGCGAGGCCGGCGAGGCCTTTTTCGAGTGCGTGATGTGCGAACTGTGCGATTCCGCCTGTCCCGAGCAAATCGCCCCCGCTCATGTGGGTCTGTTCAGCCGGCGTATCACCGCGCATTTTCACCTACGTCCGCCCAATCTCATCCACCGTCTCGAAGAACTGCGCCAGCATCCCTTCTCCGGCCCGGGTGAGAAAGAATCGTCATGAACGGCCCCACCCTGCAAGCCGCGCTGGCCGCTTACCGCTCCGATAGCGAACTGCCGCCGTTGCCCGACCCGATCGACCCGGATCGGCTGCTGTCGGCCTTCCACCCCGACCATCTGCGCGGCAGCATCACTACCCTCAAGGTTGGCCCCAACACCGGCACGCAATGCCAGCGCGAACTGGCGGACCTTCTGCAAACCGAAGCGATCATCGACGAAGTCGACCTGGCCGGGGTGCCGGTCACCGATACCGACGTGCTGGTAATCGGCGGCGGCGGTGCCGGTTGCGCCGCCGCGCTGGCCGCCGCCGAGCGCGGCGCGCGGGTGCTGCTCGCCAGCAAGCTGCGTCTCGGCAACAGCAACACCGTGATGGCCGAAGGCGGCATCCAGGCCGCCATCGAACCCGGCGACTCGGCCCAGAAACACATGCAGGACACCCTGCGCGCCGGCCACCATGCCGGCGACCCGGCCCTGGTGGCCGCCCTGGTCGGCGACGGCCCGGACGTGATCCGCTGGCTGATCCGCCAGGGGATGCAGTTCGACCAAACCCCCAGCGGCGACCTCCACACCCGCCGCGCCGGCGGCACCAGCGCGCCGCGCATCATGCATTGCCGCGACTACACTGGCCTGGAAATGATGCGGGTGCTGCGCGAAGCGGTGATCCAGCACCGCAGCATCGAGGTATGGGAGCAAAGCGCCGCGGTCGAACTCCTTTCCAACGAGAGCGGCCAGAAATGTGTGGGCGCGGTACTCAAGTCGCAAACCGACGGTAGTCTGCGCATCGTCCGCACCCGCTCGGTGATTCTCGCCACTGGTGGCCTGGGGCGATTGCACCTGAACGGTTTTCCCACTTCCAACCATCTCGGCTCGACCGGTGACGGCCTGGTACTCGCCTACCGCATCGGCGCGCGCCTGTGCGAACTCGATTCATTCCAGTACCACCCCACCGGGCTGGTCAATCCGCCGCTGTTGTCGGGCAAGCTGGTCACCGAAGGCCTGCGCGGCGCCGGGGCCGTGCTGCTCAATGCCAAGGGCGAGCGCTTCATCGACGAGTTGCAGCCGCGCGACATCGTGAGCGCCGCGATCATCCGCGAATGCCAGGAAGGGCGCGGCATCCACCCCGAATCGGGAGGGGTCGGGGTATGGCTCGACACCGCCCGCCTCGAACGCAGCCAGCCGGGGCTACTCGAACAACAATTCCCCAAGCTGCTGGCGCGCACCCGCATCGCGGGCATTGACCCGCGCCAGCAACCGATCCTGGTCTACCCCACTCTGCACTACCAGAACGGCGGGGTGGTCATCGACGTGAATGGCGCCTCCAGCGTGCCTGGCCTGTACGCGGTCGGCGAAGTGGCCGGCGGCATCCACGGACGCAACCGCATCATGGGCAACGCGCTGCTGGAGATCATCGGCTTCGGACGGCGCGCCGGGGCATCCGCCGCCCACTCCAGCCATGACCGAGGCCCCAAGAAAATCACCCTGGAACACGTCAACCGCGCGCGCCGTGCCCTGACCCTGGCCGGCATGTCCCTGGAAAAACGCGCTCCGCAAATCATGCCCGCCTACACGGCGCCGGGAAAATAATCATGGAAAGCCTGAACGCCAACCTGCTGCATGCCAGCCAAAGAACCGGCTCCGACAAGCAAGCCTGGCTCAATGCCGGCGGCGGCACCGCGCTGCGCCAGGCCTTCGCCGACCCGGCGGCGGTGTTCAGCGCGATAAAGGAAGCCAACCTGCGCGGCCTGGGCGGCAGCGGCTATCCGGTGTGGCGCAAGTGGGAGGCGGTCGCCAAGGAAGCGCCGCGCCCCGACAAGTACCTGGTGTGCAACGGCAACGAGGACGAGCCGGGCACCTTCAAGGACCGCCTGCTCCTGGAAAACACCCCTCACCAGATCATCGAAGGCGCGCTGCTCGCCGCGCTGGCCGTCGGCGCCAACCGCATCGTGTTCTACGTCAATCCCGATCTGAGCCGCTCCCTGACCGCCATGCAGGCAGCACTCGACCAATGGCAATTCGGCCCGTTCCTTCAGGAAGCCAGCAAGGTACTGGGCCACGCGGTCGACATGGAGTTGGTGCCCAGTTCCGGCCATTACATCGGCGGCGAGGAAACCGCCGCCCTCGAATGGATCGAAGGCAAATTTCCCTTCCCGCGCGGCAAGCCGCCCTACCCCGCCCAGTTCGGCGTACACGGCTGCCCGACCCTCATCAACAACGTCGAAACCCTCGCCCACGTCCCCGCCATCGTGCGCAACGGCGCGGAGTGGTTCCGCAACCAGGGCATCGGCCAGGCCACCGGCACCAAGCTCTACTCGCTGAGCGGCGACGTGCTGCATCCCGGCGTCTACGAGCTACCGATGGGCACCACCCTCAACGACCTGATTTTTGTCCACGGCGGCGGGCTGCTCTCCGGCAAGCCCCTCAAGGCGGTATTCACCGGCGGCCCCTCCAACACCCTGCTCACCCCGGCGGACCTCGACGTACACCTGGATTTCGACTCGCTGCGCGAACGCGGCGGGGCGCTGGGCACGGGTGCCATGATCGTGGTCTCGGAAGGCACCGGCATCGTCAAGCGGGTCGCCGAATACATCCGCTTCTTCGCCCACTCCTCGTGCGGTCAGTGCCCGCCCTGCAAAACCGGCACCGCCAACCTGAGCCGCCTCATCGACCGCATCGACACCGGGCGCGGCACCGCCGACGACCTCGCCACCCTCGAAAGCCTGTGCCGGATGCTGCCGGGCAGCGGCCGCTGCCACCTGGTCAACGGCGCGGTGCAATTGCTCGACAGTTCGTTCCGCCATTTCCGCCATGAGTATCGGGCGGCGTTGCGGAGCTGAATCCCCCCTGATTAAGTGAAAGGCAAAAACAGTTTTGAATGTTTAGTGTTGAGTTGATGTCGCCGCGCAAAGCGCGTCGGATTTGAATCAGGCGCGAAGCGCATTCCCCAACTCAACACTAAACACTCAAAACCAAAAACTGCTTTTACTTAAATCCTTTGGCAGGCTCAACTGGCGAAGATTTCAATGGCGTTGCGCGTGAGCGGCGCTTCACCGCAAAGGCGTACCAACCAACCCAACCGGTTGTTTCATTCCCCGAAATCCGAATAGCGCAAGTCAGGTAAGGAAATGACGGCGGGGTCGTCCCCGGTCAACACCAAAGTACTGGCGCCCCCCGAAATGAACACTTACGATCACATTGTTCTGTACATAGCGAGATTGCCATGAAACAAGCCACTTTCACCGAAGTACGCAATCACGCCAAGCAGTATTTCGATATCGTCGAGTCGGGCGAATCCGTGCGGGTGCTGCGCAATGGCAAACCCATCGCCGACATCGTCCCTATCGTTGCCGAATTGCCCTCCTGGAAACGCCGCCAGGCCCAACCGCTGGTGCTGGACGGTGTTTCCGTCAGCCGCATGATCCTTGAAGAGCGCGATGCGGGTTTGTAATGCGCGTTTTCTTCGATACTCCGCCTTCGTCAAGCGCTACGTCAGTGAAGCGGGAACCGATGCCGTGCCCGAATGGTGCGACCGGGCAAGCGAGATCGGCTTGTCCGGCATCGCGCTACCCGAGATCATTTCGGCATTTTGCCGCCTGCGCCGCGAGGCAAAAATCAGCGAAACGCAATATCGGCAACTGAAGTCCTTGTTGCTGGCCGACATTGAGGATACCGCGATTTGCGACCTCACCCCGGCAGTGCTGACGCGCACGGTGGCAAGCCTCGAAACCAACGTGCTGCGCGGCATGGACGCCATCCACATCGGCAGCGCCGTGGCCCTGCACACCGACGTTTTCGTCACCGCCGACGCGCGCCAGCATGAAGCCGCCGCCCGCGCCGGGTTGCGGGTCGAGATGGTATAAGCCTCCAAGCAGAGGCAGGGGAATGGCTGACCTTACCCTCCCCGACGAGTTCGGCAAGCGCGTTCTGGCGCTCTGGCGGATGACCGAGTCGTCAAACCCCAATCACCAAGCGCTCCACGCTTGGATGACCGAATGGCTGGAGCGTTGCCAAGCGGAAAACTGGCGATTAAGGAAGTTTTGCTATAAGGGAAACATGCCATTCGACGGAAGACGCTATCGCTCTTCCGCCCTACCCCCGCCGAAACGGGTTACAAACCACTACCCCCTCGACCTCCAGCCCATCCTGCATATCTTCGGAAAGAAGGATATTCGCACCGCACAATACGGCGGACGCGAAAATATGCGCGTCGTAAAACGACAGGGAATAACGCTTGGCGATTTCCACGGCTCTGCTATGCGATTCAACGGTAAGCGGCAGGACTTCACAGGCGGATTTAACGGCTACCAGGAGGACATCGATTTCCTCCCACGCCATCCCCAGCTTGCGGCGGCACACGGACACCACTTCGTTGAGCACCTGCACGCTGATAATGCCGCCTTCCGCGACGACGGCCTCGGCGCGGTCTGCCTTGGCAGTATCGCCGGACAAAAGATACAGGATGACGTTACTGCCGATGAAGCACTTATTCACGCGAGTTGGCTTCGAGGCGGTCGAAGTGAAAATCGGCGGGTAGCCGCCCCCGGTAGGTTCGCAGGCGCTCCAGTAATTCCCGTGTACCTGGCTTCTTGGAGACTTCGAATTCCCCGGCACCGACCGCGTGTAGCTCGATTTCCGTGCCTTCCTTGAGGTCGAGGGCTTGCACCAGGGCGGCGGGCAACCTCACGGCAAGAGAATTACCCCATTTGGCGACTTGCATGGCTGCTCCGTTTGACGGTTGATATACACACATAAAAGTATATCACCACTGCTACGGCAAGCGTATATTCAGCGCATCGCATGTTTCATTTCTCGCGCCTACCCGCCCTATTTCCGAATATAAAACGCCAGAATTCCCGGTTCGATCTCGTTGGTTTCCAGCAAGGTGTGGGCGGTGTTTACGGCCCAAGTTTGCATGTCGTCGCGGGCGGCGCTGCAACTGCTGACAAGCCTGAGCACTTCGCCTTCATGCATTGCTTCGAGGATTTTCCGCGCTTCAATGATCGGCCCGGGGCAGGTTGCGCCGCGCATGTCGAGCGAGACCTGGAATGCCGGCAGAGCGCGTTTCCCCTTGCGGATGAAGTATTGGCCTGCGCCGTCGTCGTTCTTGCCGGTCTTGATGATTTCGTTGTCGGTCAGGGAGGCCCAGCTGAACAGGTCGTCCTGGGTGCCGGGGCAATCGGAGATCAGCAACAGGACGTCGCCGCCGTTCAGGTCGTTGAGTACCTTCTTGGCTCCAAGCAGGGGATGGGGGCAAGATAGGCCGCTCAGGTTCAGCGTCACGGTGGGTTGAAGGGGGAGTGGGGCATTCATGTCTGGGTCTCCTTGTTTTAATGGCGTAAAGATACTTTAGCATAGATATTTCTGATGCTATAATTAGTTTTATTAATACATGGGGCGTCGTGGTTTTTTGTCGGGCGGGATGGCGGCGGCGCAGGAAGAGGCTTCAGCGTGAGGAAACGGGCCGCCGCGCGGGGTTCCTGCGAGGGCGGCCCGCTCGATAGCCCGCAGCCGGTCATTCGCCCCTCACACTACCTGCATCGGCCGCATCATCTCGTTATCCTCGTGTTCCAGGATGTGGCAATGCCAAACGTACAGCCCTTTCAGGTCGAAATGGGCGCGTAGCCGGGTAATCTGGCCCGGGTAGGCGATCACCGTGTCCTTGCGCCCTTGCTCTCCCGCTTCAGGCCGGGCGGTCGTGCCCGGCATACCGGCCATGGGATCGAAGATTTCTCGGTTGACCACCTCGAACATGACCTGATGGACGTGAATGGGATGGGCGTCCTCGGTAAAGTTGTAGATTTCCCAGATCTCGGTGGTGCCGGCTTGCGGCGTTTCGCTGACCGGATCGCCCCACATTTTGTGCACTCCAGTAAGCATCCCGCTTGCCGGGTCGGCAGCCACGGTACCCAGCATGGCCGACATGGGAGCGATAGGCTCGCCGCTTACAGGATCGACCAGCATCATCGAGCCCATCTCGTTCAGCGACACCTGACGGGTGCGGGTGACCGGTGCGAGTGCGGGAATGGCCGGTAGTTTCAGGCGCTCCGGCGGGGTGCTGGTGTCGCGCCCGGTGGCGGCTACCACCCTGAACTGCATCACCCGACCGGTGGTTGCAGAGTCGGCAACCGGGAAATCAACCCCTGGAACACCGCCCCCAAATGGTTCGTCGGGTCCGACGTTAAGCAGGGTAACGGTGGCGCCCGGCGGGAGATCGCCGAAATCGACGATCAAGTCGGCGCGCTCGGCCGGGGCGATGAGTAACTGGTCTTGTTTCACCGGCGCCGGCAGAAAACCGCCGTCGGAGCCGATTTGCCAGAAGGGGGCGCCATTGTCCAATCGGAGGATAAGGAAGCGGGCGCCACAGTTGTTGAGCACGCGGAAACGATAGCGGCGCGGTTCAACTTCCAGGTAGGGCCAGGTGCGGCCGTTGACCACCATGGTGTTGCCGAAGAATTCGGGGTTCCAGATTGGGGAGATATCGCTGGGCATTCCCGGGTTGCCGATGTACGGCCCGTTGAAGCCGTCGAAAAACGCCCGTGTATCCGGGTAGAACAGCGAACCATCGGCATTGAAACTGCGGTCCTGAACGATCAGGGGAATCTCGAACTGGCGGCCCCGCCGTTCTCCCCGTCCGCCCGGCAGGCTCCCGCGCAATCCGCTCGCGGCGTCGATCACCTCGTCGCCGGGTCCGCCGCGCAGGTTGTAGAGCCCCATCAGCCCGGCGTACATATTGAGCCGCGTCATGCCCAATGCGTGGTCGTGATACCACAGGGTAGTGGCACGCTGGTCGTTCTCGTACTGATACACGGAAGAGCCTTTGCGCCACTCCCGCCCCCCCGTTCTGCGGACGAAGCGCTCGCGGAATACTTCCCAGTGGGCACCCGTCGGCGCGTAAGAGTCGGGAATATTGGCGGCATCGGGAAGCACCCAGGCGCTGGGGTAGCCATCGCTGTCGTCGGCGCTGTGTCCGCCATGAAGGTGGGTCACCAGGGGGATCGGGCCGCTGTAGGCGCCCGGTGTGCCATTGCTGAAAACCGGACGCTGGTCCCTGCCGGAAATGCCGCCGCCGGGATTGGCCCAGTGCAGGGTCGGGTCTACCGGCAGGAGATGGGGCAGGTAACGCCCCTGATCGTCCTTTAGCTCATTGATCCAGTGGGCCTGTAGCGGAATACGGTAGCGCGCCTCGATGGTATAGGCGGGGTAATGGAACGATTCTGGATGGGACGGCGCACCGTACCCCCACACTGTGGTGGTCGGTAGGCCGGCGGGCAGGACTTGCTGGCGGAATTGGCGCGCCGCGATTTCATAACGGTCGACCGCGCCCCTTTGGCCTGCGCCATGCCCGGCTTGCGGCATGGCCGGCAGTACCACCAGCGGCATGGCGAATTTGGTGATGGTCGCGGGATCCAGCGTCCCGCCAGGCAGGGGAACCGCAAACGCCCGCCCCATGAACCCGAAACGGGAGCTAAGGAACAGGCCCGCACCCGCACCGCCGCTGTAATTGAGAAACTGTCGTCTGGTAATCATGATGCCTCCTCATGGTAATAGTTCTTCAAGGGACGTGACCCAGGGTCATCGGCACAGGGGTGCTGCCCATGGTTCATTCTATGCGGGTCGGCAGGCAAGTTCCGTGGAGGGGATACCCTAGCTTGGTGTTTGGAATACCTTATTCGGCCTATACCGTGCCGGGGAAAACGGAGCGAAACGCGCAGCCGATATGCATCCGGGTTGATTAGCGGGATTGAATACCCTATCCTCCACCCCTTTGGAAACAGCCGCCCCGAGGGGCCAGGACGAAAACATGGCAGGCAGCAAGCGTGACGTAAAACTCTCCATCATCGGCGCCGGCAATGTCGGCGCCCATATCGCCGTTTATGCGGCGAGCAAGGACTTGGCCGATATCGCGCTGCTCGACCAGAACGCCGACAAAGCCAAGGGCACCGGGCTGGACATCACCCAGGCGATGGCGACCGCGAATATCGACAGATTGGTGGTCGGCACCGGCGACTACGCGGATACCGCCAACTCCGACGTGGTGGTCATCACCGCCGGGCTGGCGCGCAAACCGGGGATGTCGCGCGACGACCTGCTGGAGGCCAATGCGGCCATCGTCCGTTCCGTGACCCGCGAAGCGGTCCGACATTCGCCGAACTGCGTGCTGGTGGTGGTGACCAACCCGGTCAACACCATGGCGCAACTGGCCTATGAAGTCAGCGGCTTTCCCAGCGAACGGGTCATCGGCGTCTCCGGCGTCTTGGATAGCGCCCGTTTCAAGACTTTCATCGCGATGGAATTGGCGGTTGCCGCCAGCCGGGTCAATGCCATGGTGCTCGGCGACCACGGTGCGGAGATGGTGCCGCTGGTGGATCACTGCACGGTGGACGGCATCCCCATCCGCGAGTTGATGCCGCAGGAGCGCATTGTCGCCATCGTGGAACGGGTGCGCCATGGCGGTTCGGAAATCGTCAACCTGATCAAGACCGGCTCGGCCTATTACGCACCCGGCACGGCAACGGTGGAGGTACTCGACTGCATCCTCAAGGACCGCCAGGTAACCTTGCCGTGCGCGGTATATCTACAGGGGGAATACGGGGTGAACGGCCTGTATGTCGGAGTGCCGGCCCTGATCGGGGCGCACGGCGTGGAGAAGGTGATCCAGTTGCATCTCAGCGAAGCGGAACGAAGCGCGCTCCAGGTTTCCGTCGAGCATATCCGCCAACGTTGCGACATGCTCAAGGCCGGCGCCAAGGGATAGGTCGCCGGCCTTAATTTATACGGATCCGGATTTCTTAGCCTCTTACCCGCCAAATGATGTCAAAACGTGACCACAAGGTGTTTTGAGTTGACCACTGCGGTGACGAGTGATGAGGAATGGGTGATAAAAACCACCCTCCCATTACCCATCACTCATTACTTTCTTTGGTTCCCGCTCATCCGGCTTAGGTTCCTACCCGCGGAACGAAGGAAACGCTAGTCGGCCCCCGCCACGCTGCCAAGCAACTCGGCATGATCAAATATCAATGCAGGAGTTCCTGCTCGGGCCGGCTTTCCTCGACGGTATCGATCACCAGGGAATGCAGTTCCACATCGAACCACTCCCAGAACATCTGCAACGTGCGTTTTTGCGGCCAGTGCTCCGATTCCTGCACCCAGGACGCCAACTCCATTTCGAACAGACGTTCGTACATTTCGTCGATGTAACTTACTGCCTCCTCCGGCTCCTCGAATTCCGGAATCAGCAGGGAGGTGCAATCCAGCCGCAGGATATCGAGGGTGAGGTCGAGATCCCAATCCGGGGTGTCCTTCAGCCAGTCGAAGAAAGGCTGTCGCGGCTTGATGAGCGCGATGCTGCGGTTGACGTATTCCATGAAAATCCTTTCGCGGGGGGTGTTTGGAGCGTCCCACAATATACCTTTCCGGCTCCCCTTCGGGCAAGCGCGACAGGATGAATTTGCCGGGCCGCTTGATTTGATGACCGTCGGTCATTACAATCACAAAAATTAACTGACTCCAGGTCACATTATTCATGGCCCGCCGCCCCGCCACCGAAGAAGCCCGCCTGTCCCGCCGCAACGCCCTGCTCGACGCCGCAGTCAGCCTGTGGCTGAACAATCCCGACGGAATCGCCAGCGTCGCCGAGGTGGCGCGCGCCGCGAAGGTCGGCAAGGGCACCATCTACCTGTATTTCGCCAGCAAGGAAGACCTGCTGCTGGCTGCCCACGAGCGCCACGCCGAGGCATTTTTCACCGCCCTCTACGAACGCGCCTGGGAGGACAAGCCGATGACCCACGACGACATGATGCGGCTCACGCACCAGTACATCGTCGAGGTTCCCGCCTATCTGCCGCTCGCCACGCTGGTCGGCGGGCTGCTGCACAAGAGCGTCACCCCGGAAGTCGCCGCCGCTTTCGAAAAACGCCTGGCGGAACGCCTGCAACTGGCGGGCGGCATGTTATGCCGCCATTTTCCTTTTTCCGACGATGTCGCCGGGGCACGCCTGCTGATGCAGTCCTACGGGCTGATCCTCGGCTTGTGGCAACTCCTGGGCAACCAGGGTTGCGTGCGCCCCGGCGGCGAACTCGCCAACCTCATGCAACCCGACTATTTCACCGAACTCGATGCCGCGTTGCGCGCCCTGTGGCGCGGCGTTCTGGAACCCAAGGAGCCGTCCCATGCGTAAACTCGCCCTTTTCCTGTGCTTGGTCATGGCCGGCTGTGCCAAGGAAGCCGCGCCCCCCGAACCGATTCGACCGGTAAAAGCCCTCAAAATCGCCCCTTCCAGCGCAACGGCGGCGCTCACCCTGGCCGGTGAGGTGCGTGCCCGCTTCGATGCGCCCCTGGCTTTCCGGGTGGGCGGCAAGATCGTCGAGCGCAGCGTCAACCTGGGCGACACGGTGCGGCGCGGCCAACTACTCGGCAAACTGGAAGCCACCGACTACCAGCTTGCCGCCGATGCGCAAGCGGCGGCGGTGGCCGGGGCGCGCACTGAAGCCCGCCTCACGGAGGGCGAATTGCAGCGCTACCAGGGCTTGCGCGAGAAAGGCTTCATCTCCGCCGCCGAACTGGATCGCCGCCAAGCCGCCGCCGACGGCGCCCGCGAAAAATTGCGCGGCGCCGAAGCCGCCCTCGACCAAAGCCGCCGCCAAGTCGGCTACGCCACCCTGACGGCGGACAACGACGGCATCGTCAGCGCCCTGGATTTCAACGCCGGCCAAGTGGTCGCCGCCGCTCAGCCGGTACTCAGGCTGGCCCGCCCCGGCACACGGGAAATCGAGGTGGGCGTGCCGGAGAGCGCACTCACGCTGGTCAAGGCGGCATCCGGCTTCCTGGTGACGCTGAATGCCCAACCCGGCCACGCCTATCCCGGCAAACTCCGCGAACTATCCGCCGCCGCCGACCCGGCGAGCCGCACCTACGCGGCGCGCATCAGCGTGACGGCTCCGCCCGACGCCCTGGCTTTGAACATGAGTGCCACCGTGCAACTCCTCGAAACCGGTCAGCCGGCGATCCGCCTGCCGATGGCGGCGCTGGTCAGCCGCGACGGCGTTTCCAGGGTGTGGAAACTCGACCAGGCAAGCGCCACGGTGAAAGCGGCGCAAGTGACCACTAGCGGCATCAGCGGCAACGAGTGGCTGGTGAGCGGCGGCCTCAATCCCGGCGATATCGTGGTCACGGCGGGCGCCAACCTGCTGCGCGAAGGCCAGAAAGTCCGGGTACAGCCATGAGGGACCGCTTCAACCTCACCGCGATGGCCTTGCGCCAACGCGAGCTGACCTGGTTTTTCATCGCACTGGTGGCGGTCGGCGGGGTACTCGCCTATTTCCAGTTGGGCCAGCGCGAAGATCCCGATTTCACCTTCCGCGCCATGGTGATCCGCACCCTCTGGCCGGGCGCGACGCCGCGCCAGGTCGAGCAGGAAGTCACCGACCGCATCGAGAAGAAACTCCAGGAAGTGCCTTACTACAAGGTCGCCACTAGCTATTCGCGGGCCGGCGAATCGCTGATTATTCTGGAACTGCAGGATACCTCGCCACCCGCCGAGGTGCCGCACCTGTGGTACGAGGCACGCAAGAAAGTCGGCGACATCCGCCACACCCTGCCGCAGGAATTGCAGGGGCCGTTTTTCAACGACGAATTCGGCGACGTATTCGGCACCGTATACGCTTTCAGCGGCGACGGTGTCGGCCTGGCCGAACTGCGTCATTACGTGGACATCGTGCGCCAACGCCTCCTCAAGCTGCCGGACATCGCCAAGATCGACCTGATCGGCGTACAGCCGGAGCGCATCAGCATTACCGTGTCGCACCACCGCCTGGCGACGCTGGGCATCCCGCCGCTCGCCATCGCCCAGGCCATCGAGGCGCAGAACATCGTCCAGGACGGTGGGCGCCTGCAAGCCGGCGACCTCTCGGTGCCGCTGCGGGTGTCGGGCAATCTCGACAATCTCGCCGACCTGGAAAACCTGCCCCTCAAGGTCAACGGCAAAACCCTGCGCCTCAAGGACGTGGCGGACGTCAGCCGCGGCTATCTCGATCCGCCCGAAACCACCATGCGCTTCGCCGGCAAGCCGGCCATCGGGCTGGCCATCGCCATGAAAACGCGCGGCGATGTGCTGCGCCTGGGCAAGGATTTGCAGCGCGAAATGACCATCCTCAAGGCCGAGTTGCCGGTGGGCGTCGAATACGCCAAGGTTTCCGACCAGCCGGCGGTGGTCAAGGACGCGGTAGGCGAATTCATGAATTCCTTCCTGGAAGCGCTCGCCATCGTGCTGGCGGTGAGTTTCCTCAGCCTCGGGCTGCGCGCCGGGCTGGTGGTGGCGGTGACCATCCCCCTGGTGGTGGCCGGCACCTTCCTGCTGATGCGCTGGTTCAACATCGACCTGCACCGGATTTCCACCGGGGCGCTGATTATCGCCCTGGGCCTGCTGGTCGACGACGCGATGATCGCCGTGGAAATGATGGCGCGCAAGCTGGAGGAAGGCTACGATCGACTACGCGCGGCGGCCTTCGCCTACCGGGCCACGGCCTTTCCCATGCTCACCGGGACGCTGGTGACGGCAGCCGGTTTCCTGCCCATCGCCACCGCCAAATCGACTACCGGCGAATATACTTTCTCGCTGTTCGCGGTGGTTACCCTGGCGCTCCTGGCCTCGTGGGTGGCGGCGGTATTCGTCACGCCGCTGGCCGGCTATCACCTCCTCAAGGCCCATCCCGGCCACGGCCACGAGGTCTTCGACACGCCGTTCTATCAGCGTCTGCGCCGCCTCATCGAGTGGTGCCTGCACCACCGCAAGACGGTGATCGTCGGAACGGTGCTGCTGTTCGTCCTGGGTGGCGTGGGGATGTCGTTTACCGAAAAACAGTTTTTCCCCAACTCCAACCGTACCGAACTAATGGTCGAACTATGGCTGCCGGAAGGCGCGGCGATTCGCGCCACCGAACGTGAGGCGGCCCGCCTCGAAGCCCTGCTCGCCAAGGAAGCCGGAGTGGCGAGCTATGTGACCTACGTCGGCTACGGCTCGCCGCGCTTTTTCCTGTCGCTCGACCAGCAGTTGTACCGCCCCAATTTCGCCCAAGTGGTGGTGCTCACCCGCGACATGGCCGCCCGCGAACAGGTCGCGGCACGCCTGCGCCAGGTGCTGACCGACGAATTCCCCGGCGTGCGGGGACGGGTGCTGCGCGTGCCGCTCGGCCCGCCGGTGAATTACCCCGTGGAATTCCGGGTGATCGGCGACAACGTGCCGGCCATCAAGCGCCATGCCGACGAGGTAGCGGACATCCTGCGCGGCGACGAGCGCCTGCGCGACGTCCACACCAACTGGGGCAACCTCGCCCCGGTACTGCGCGTGGATGTCGACCAGGATCGCGCCCGCGCCGCCGGCGTGGCCTCGCGCGACATCGCCCGCACCTTGTACAGCGTGGTCGAGGGCCTGCCGGTCGGGCAGTTCCGCGAAGGCGACCAGTTGATCGACATCGTCCTGCGCTCCCCGGAGGCCGAGCGCAGCCGCCTCGACCAGGTCGCCGCCGTCAACGTGCCCAGCGCCGGCGGGCGCAGCGTCCCGCTCAACCAGGTGGCGCACGTCGACGAAGCCCTGGAGGAACCGATCCTCTGGCATCGCGGGCGCGACCTGTTCCTCACCGTGCGCGCCGACATCATCGACGGCGTGCAGGCGCCCGACGTGTCCATGCAGCTCGACAAGCAACTCGACGCTATCCGCGCCAAGCTGCCGCCCGGCTATCGCATCGAAATCGGCGGGGCGTTGGGCGAGAACGCCAATGCCGAGGACTCCATCAACGCCGGAATGCCGATGATGCTGGGGGTAGTATTGGGATTGTTGATGATTCAACTGAAATCGCTGTCGCGCACTTTCATGGTGGTCGCGACTGCACCACTGGGGATCATCGGCGTCGCCATCGCGCTGCTGGCTTTTCACCAGCCATTCGGTTTCGTGGCGATGCTCGGGACGATTGCGCTGGGGGGAATGATCATGCGCAACACGGTGATCCTGATCGACCAGATCCGCCAGGACATCGCCGCCGGAATGCCCGACTGGATGGCGATCCGCGAATCCACGGTACGCCGTTTTCGCCCCATCCTGCTCACCGCCGCCGCCGCGATGCTGGCAATGATCCCGCTGACCCGCAGCATCCTGTGGGGACCGATGGCCTACGCCATCATGGGCGGCCTGCTGGTCGCCACGGCGTTGACCATATTGTTTGTGCCGGCGCTGTATGCGGCGTGGTTCCGGGTGCGGGAAAACCAATAAGCGGCCCCGCTCATGGTACATCCATGTATTTACATAGCCCGAATTCGGGTTTAGGATGGGTCTATCCGCCCCCTGGAGCGCATCATGACCACCACCCGTATTTTCCGCAACGGCCATTCCCAGGCGGTGCGAATTCCCGCCGAGTTGGCCTACGAGCGGAACGACATTGAACTGGAAATCGAACGCATTGGCGACGAAATCCGCATCCGCCCCGCAAACCGCCGTTTGCGGAACGTGCTGGCGAAATTCGCCGCTTTCTCACCGGATTTCATGGCCGACGGCCGCGACCAAGGCGACCAGGTAGAGAGGGAGGCGCTATGATGCCTCGCTATCTGCTCGACACAAACATCTGTATTTACCTCATGAAACATCACCCACCGGAAGTCGCGCGGCGCTTTGCCGACTGTTTTGCCGGAGAAGTCGCAATTTCGTCCATCACCCTTGCGGAACTCGAATATGGAGTAATCGCCTCGGGCGACAACCAGGCGCACAACCGCGCCGCGCTGGAAGCGCTGTTGGAAGACATCCCCGCCCTGCCTTTCGACGTTCCGGCGGCCAGAGCCTACGGCGCTGTTCGCCTGGCAGCCGCCCAGCGCCGCCGCGACGCGCTGGACAAGCTGATCGCCGCCCACGCCATCGCCCTGGACACCATCTTGGTAACCAACAACGAAGCCGATTTCGCCGCCTACCCCGGAATTCGTTTAGAGAACTGGGTCGGAAGCCACTGAGTTAAGGAAGCGCTGACAACCTATATTCCTCAGTTGACCGCTTGCCATGAGGCATACGATGTTGGTTTTAATATGCTTTGCCTGGAATTTTACGTTCACCCATTTGGTGACGGCGCATTACGGCGTCGCGCGGTGCCCGCTCCCTCGCCCCTCCATCTAAATATATCTCGGTCGCGATGCTCCGCCCTCCTCTCGTGCTCTTCAGAGGCTGCACTGCATCCGGATGAAGTGGCCATACCCCTCAGCGTTTACCCGCCAATCCCGCCAGCAGCCCTTGCAATGCGCTGGCCAGGCGCTGCACGGTTTCCGGTTCGGGAACGGGGATTTTCAGGTAGGGTTTGCCGCTGTGCGGGTCGTGCTCCAGCCAGAGAGACGCAGGCGTGGCGCCGCTTTGCGCGGCGGCGAGGGTTTCGACGAGCTTCAGGCCAGCATCGAGGAGCGGCCCCCACGGGTCTGCGCCGGGCGTGGCCTGGGGCGGGACCGCCGCCTCCTCGAATGCCGGCGCGGCGGGAGCTTGCGCTGGCGGCTCCTCGTCCCCCGCACGGTCGCTGGTTTCCGCCGCCGCCGTGACTTGTTCGACGCTTTCCATGAATTTCGAGAGTTTGCCGCCTTCCATCGCGATTTCGCTTTGGCCGCCGTCGAGCACCCCGGCGAATAGCGATTTCTTGAAGGCCAATACCGACAACATGCCCTCTTCGATGCTGCCCTGAGCGACGAAATTGACGACCTGGACGCTTTTCACCTGCCCCAGCCGATAGACCCGCCCGATGCGTTGCTCCAGCACCGCCGGATTCCACGGCAGATCCATGTTGATGACGGTGGCCGCCGCATGTTGCAAATTGAGCCCCACCCCGCCCGCATCGGTGGAGAGAAACACCCGGCAAGCCGGGTCGTCATGGAAGCGCTCGACCAGCGCGCCGCGTTTGTCGCCCTGCACCCTGCCGTGAAACAGCACATGCCCCCAGCCGCGCGCTTCGAGGCGGCGAATAATGAGCTCGTGGGTGCGCAGCCAGGAACTGAACACCACCGCCTTGGCGTCCGGCTGTTCGAACAGTTCTTCGAGCAGGGTGGCGAGTTCGTCAACCTTGTGACCATGGTCGGTTTCGTGGTCAATCAAATAAGTGCTGTTGCACGCCATGCGCATGTTTTGCAAAGCGCAGGTCAGGCGGCGCTGGTCGGATTCCGACAAAAAGCCGGTCTTGCGCCAGCGCTTCACGATGCGCGCCACGATGTCGCTGTTTTCATCATGGTAGCCGCGCTGCTGCGGGGTGAGCGGCACGAACAGGGTGTTGTCCACCCGCGCCGGTAGCTGGTCGAGCACTTCCGCCTTGCGGCGGCGCAACAGGATGGGGGCCAGCGTCGCGCCGATGCGGTCGAGCTCGCGATAGCCGACCACCCGCCCGTGGTCATCGTGTTGCTGGTGTTCGTGGAGCAGCTTCCAGGTGGGGCCGAGGCGATGTTGATCAACAAACTGGACGATGGAAATCAGTTCTTCCAGACGGTTTTCCAAAGGCGTGCCGGTCAGGACTATCGCATAGGGGCTGGCGATGCGCTTCAGCGCGCGCGCCGCGATGGTATTCCAGTTCTTGATGCGTTGCGCCTCGTCGGCGATCACCAAGTCCGGCGACCAGGCGCGGATCAGGTCGGCGTCACGCGCCAGAAGTTCGTAATTGACGATTTTGCAAAAGGCTTCCTGGGCATAAGCGGGACGGCGCAGGATGGGCGCGCCGCCGATCACCACCGCCTCGCGCCCGGTGAAACGGGCGATTTCACGCTGCCATTGATGCTTGAGCGAGGTCGGACAGACCACCAGCACCCGTTGCGCGCCGAAATGGCGGGCCAACAACTCGGCGGCGGCAATCGCCTGAACGGTCTTGCCCAGCCCCATTTCGTCGCCGATCAGCGCCCGTCCGGCGCGCACCGCGAACAGCGCGCCTTCCGCCTGATAGGGATACAGAGCGACCTTGAGCAAGGTTTTCAAAGCCGGACTTTGCGCGCCCTGGGGATAAGCCTCGGCGAGAATCCGGGTGCGGGCATCCGCGTCGCGGATTTCGGCGATGAAGGCCAGGGCGTCGTCATAGCAGCGCACCTCGTGGCCGGATTCTTCCGCATCAACGAGAAAGGCGTCGAGTTCGTCGAAACGCTCGGGCACCAATTCGCCGTTCACCCCGAACAATGAGGCAGCCTTTTCAGCCAAATCTGCCGGGCAATCGCTGCCGACACGGTAACGCACACCCCGCTGCCCGGCATAATTCAGCCAAATCTCGCTAAAAGCGGGCCGGAAGCCCTGCGCCAGTGCGGCTTTGCCGCCCCGCTGCGTCTCCAGGCGCGCCAGGACGAATTCGACATGCTTGCAGGTACCCAAATCGTTGGTGACGAAATCCGGGCAGGCGCAATAGTTTTCCCCCAAGCCCGCGCCCCGGATCGCCACCCGATAACGCCCGCCGCTGGCCGGATTGTTCACCGCAAATTCCGAAAAGACCGGCTCACCGCCCAGATTTTCCACGATGAAATCCTGCTCCCGCCCGAACTGGCGGCGCAGAGCAACCTGCCAATCCGCCATGTCCATATCCACCGGGCGGCGCTGACGCGAAATCTTCGGCGCGGCGGGCGGCTTGGCGGGGGCTTTACGGCTGGATTTCTTGACTGTGGGCATGGTATCGACCTTATTTTCGGTTCTAATGGGAAACCGGGAGATTACCCCAACACAGGGAACATATGGAGAGGCAGTGTCAATGTTACATGGTGATTTTTTCTGTTCGTAAAATCCAAAATGAAAGGTGTTTACAATACACAGCCCGCCCTTGCGGCACGACAAGATGACCAACTAGGCGAACAGTTCCAGCCTAATGATGACCAACTTGAACTGGGGATATTTCCATGAAAACGACCAACACCGCCGATGCCAAATCACATTTTTCCGCCCTGCTGGCGGGAGTCGAAGCCGGCGAGGAAGTCGTGATTATGCGGCGCGGCAAGCCGGTTGCGAGGCTCATCCCGGAGCCTGTTGAGGCGCCGCGAGCCTTTGATCTGGCCGCATTGCGCGCCTATGTCGAAGCCCAGCCGTGCCGGGAAAGCCTGTCCGTGGCGCAGATGCGCGACAAGGATTTGCTGTGATCTATCTCGACACCTCGGCACTGGGGGCGCTATTTTTTCGCGAAACGGCGGCAAGCGCCATTCTCGAAACGTTGGAAAAGCACCGCACCGTGGAATTCTCGGTTTCCGCATGGACACTCGGCGAAATGGCAAGTGTCGACGCAATCAAGGAGCGCACCGGCCAGATTGATGCAAAGGAAAAAGCCGCAGGCTTGGCCACCTTCGACCACTTCGTTTCCGACTCTTTGAAACGGGTCGAAGTCGATCCGGGTGATTTTCGGGCCGCAGCGGTATTGCTCGACGCCCCGAATCTGGCGCTACGCGCGGGGGACGCCTTGCATCTGGCTATCGCTCGCCGCCTGCGCGCCGCTTTGGTGACGCTCGATCAACGGCAAGCAAGTGCGGCGCAACACTATGGCATTCCGGTTATGCCTTTGGTTTGACCGCACGCCTTACACTCAGCAGATGCAAAAAATCGGCCACCTTGCGGGTGGCCGACAAAGTGACAACATCGGAGGTTTTCTATTTCACGGCAAAGCCCTGCGCGGTCTTGCCGTCGCCGTTCTTGATGTAGACCTTGCCGTCCGCGCCCAGCCACCACGCATCACCGGCATGTTCCGCCGGAATAACTGCCAGTGTGTAGTCGGGCTTGAGCACATATTGCTTGCCCATGAAGGTTGCGGTGACGCTACCGTCGGCGTTGACCGCGACAGCGACCTTGGCATCCTGCGCTTGGAACGCCAGGACAAGCTGTTTGAGATCGGCGAAGCGCGGATACAACTTTTGCACGGTGCCAGCGGCGTCCTGGAACACCGCAACTCCCTCGCCGTCCACCGTGAAACCGGCTGTCCCGCCGTTTCCATTGGTCGCCGTCCAGGCCGCCTGTAGCGGGTAGGTTGCGCCGGCCAGGG
>JAGXQV010000009.1 GCA_018336195.1 Sulfuricella sp.
CCAGATTTCCGCGCTGGGCACGGATGACGGCGCCGCCAGCCGCTTTCACCTGAGCAAGCGCGAGGCCGACGACGTGCTGCGCAGCCTGTCTCTGGAGTGGTTCGTATTGCGTCCTTCGCTGGTGGTCGGGGGCAAAAGCACCGGCTGGCTGCGCCGCCTTGCCAATCTGCCGGTATGGGTTCTGCCCGGCACGGGAAATCAGGTGCTACAGCCGGTTCACCTTCGCGATGTGACCGACAGCGTATTGCAGTGTCTGGAAGACCATCTCCCACCCCGCCAGACCATCGACCTGGTGGGGCCGGAGGCGCTCTCGTTGAAGGAATTTCTGCTCCTGCTGCGGCGTGCCGACCAGCGAAATGCGCCGTGGATATGGCTCATCCCCGTCAACTGGCTGATGGCCATCGCCCATCTGGCGGCCCCTTTCGCGCCACTTTTCAGCCCCGACAATCTCGCCATGCTGCACCGCTCGGTCATCGCCGACGGGGCGCCCTTTGCGCGGTTGCTGGGCAGGAATCCCTACTCGATCGAAGCATCCTGCCGGGAGGAACGCCATGAGCTATCTGCTACTTAAATACCTGCATATTCTCAGCATGGTGCTGCTCTTTGGGACGGGGCTGGGCAGCGCATTTTACAAATGGATGGCGGATCGCAGCCGCAACGTCGCGCATATCGCCGCGACCAATCGCCAGGTGGTTCTGGCGGATTGGCTGTTTACCACGCCCACTGTGATTTTCCAGCCCATCAGCGGCATCTGGCTGGCCCACATGGTGGGCATTCCGCTGGATACGCCGTGGGTCGCGACCAGCCTGGCGCTGTATTTCCTGGCCGGGGGCTGCTGGCTGCCGGTGGTGTTCCTGCAAATCCGCATGAGGAACCTCGCCGTGCAGGCCGCGACAACCCGCAGCGACCTACCGGCGAGTTACTGGCGGGATGCACGGACTTGGTTCTGGCTGGGGGTGCCGGCCTTCTGCGCCATGGTTTTGGTGGTTTTTTTGATGGTGGTAAAAACCTTTTGGGGAGCTTGAAATGAACGAAACATCGGTAATGCAACGCGCACTCGGGCCGGCCTGGAATGAACTCCCGGCGGCGTTGCGAGCACACTATCAATACGCGGAGAACGTCGACGAAGGATTGCTCGACATCGACTATCCGCGCCACCTGCATCCTGTCATGAACGTGTTGCACGCGCTGGGAGCGCTGGTCAACCGGCGCGGACGAAACGTGCCGACCAGGGTGGAAAAGCATATGGGCGGCACCATGCAATTCTGGTCCAGAACCTTGCGCTTCCCCGATGGCAAGACGGTTCTGTTCAACAGCCGCTGGGTGCATGACCGGGATAGCCGGCTCATTGAATACGTCAATCCCTTCCTGGGCTTGCGCATGAAAGTATGGATCGAAGCGGGCACACTGCATTACGAAAGCGTCGATTACGTCCTGCAACTCGGCGGCTGGCGCCTTTCCCTGCCGGAATGGCTGCTCCTGGGGAAAGCCCATATCACCGAAGCGGCACTGGACGAACGGAAATTCGCCATGGACTTTTACCTCCACCACCCCTTATTCGGGCGCATTTTCAGCTATGCGGGGCAGTTTGAAACGCATGGTTAGATCCCGCGGTGAAGCGCAGGACAGGCCGAAAGCCCATCACGCGGGGCTAGCCCTGAATCTGCCCGACCAGCCCGGCGATCATCCCTTCCTCGTCGGCGGGAACAATCAGGATCGGCTTGGAACCCTGGCTATTGAGGATGCCTTCATTGGCACGGTTGGAGTGGTGGTCCAGCTTGAAACCGAGGAATTCCAGGGCTTCGCAGATCATGAAGCGGACTTGCGGGGAGTGCTCGCCGATTCCCCCGCTGAAGACCAGCCCGTCGATGCCCCCCGCCTTGGCGGCAAACGCCCCGATGGCGGCGCGCACCTGGCGGCTGAAGTACTCGACGGCAAAGCGCGCCTGGGGGTTGCGGCTCTCGACGAGGGCCGCCATTTCGTTGTTCTCGCCGCCGGACAGGGCGAGCAGGCCCATGTGGTGATAAACCAGGTCGGAAAGCTGCGCCGGAGCGTAGCGTTTTCCCAATTCGAGCATCACGCCGGGATCGAGGTCGCCGCTGCGGGTGCCCATGACGATGCCGCCGGCGGGCGTATAGCCCATGGTGGTATCGACCGACTGGAGATTTTCCAGCAGGCACAGGCTGGCGCCGCTGCCGAGATGGGCCACCACGATCCGGCCGCGCGCGGCGTGGCCGAGGATACCCGGCAGGGTGCGGGCGACATGGGCGTAATTGAGGCCGTGGAAACCGTAGCGGCGCAACCCCAAGTCCTGGGGAATCGGCAAGCGCCACGCCAGTTCCGGCAAGGTGGCGTGAAAAGCCGTATCGAAACAGGCGATTTGCGGCACGTCGAAATGCTCACGACACACGTCCACCCCCATCAGGTTGCCGGGCATGTGCAGCGGGGCGAGCGCGGTGATGCTTTCCAGGCGCGCCCGCTCGGCACCGTCCACTAGCCGCGCCGGGTCGGCGACGTCGCCGCCGTGGACGAAGCGGTGCCCTACCGCATCCGGCACCACGCCGCCGAGTTCGCCGATCAGGGCGGCGAAGGCTTCCCGATGGTCGTGGGGAAAGCCGTGGCCGATGTGCTCGTAACGGAAATTGCGGCGCTCGCCGCCGGGCAGGAACAGGCTGGCCTTGAGGGAAGACGAACCGCTGTTGATGGTGAGGATGGCATTCATGTTTGGGTTTATAAATGGCTAACTTGCTTTATAGGCTATCACCGACCGACACCGGGCGCACCTTCCAAATCTCCTCGCAATATTCGCGGATGGCCCGATCCGAGGAAAAATAGCCGATGCGCGCCACGTTGAGGATCGCCATGCGCCGCCATTGTTCCGCGTCGCGGAAACGCTGGCCGACATCTTCCTGGCACTCGATGTAGGAACGGTAATCGGCGCAGCACAGGAACGGGTCGTGATGGCGCAGGTTGTCGGTGAGCGGCTTGAACAACTGGTGGTCGCCGTGGGCGAACAGCCCGGAATCGATCAGGTCGATGGCGGCGCGCAGTTCCTCGTCCTGCTCGATGGTTTCCCAGGGGCGGTAGCCTTGCCGCCAGGTTTCCTCGACTGCCTCGACGTTCAGGCCGAACTGGAAAAAGTTGTCCGCTCCCACGGCATCGCGGATTTCCACGTTGGCCCCGTCGAGAGTGCCAATGGTCAGTGCGCCGTTCATCGAGAACTTCATGTTGCCGGTGCCGGACGCCTCCTTACCGGCGGTGGAGATTTGCTCGGAAAGATCGGCGGCGGGATAAATCCACTGGCCGGTTTTCACCGTCAGATCGGGGACGAACACCACTTTGAGCACCTGGTTGACCTGGGGGTCGCGGTTCACCGTGTCGGCCACCGAGTTGATGAGCTTGATGATGAGCTTGGCCATGCGATAACCCGGCGCGGCCTTGCCGCCGAAAAGGAAAGTGCGCGGGGTGATTTCCAGCCCCGGATGATGCTTGAGGCGGTTATACAGGCTGACGATGTGCAGGACGTTGAGGTGCTGGCGCTTGTATTCGTGGATGCGTTTGACCTGCACGTCGTAGAGCGAATCCGGGTCGATATCCACCCCCACGTTGCGTTTGACGTAGCGCGCCAGGTCTTCCTTGGCGCCGCGCTTGACCGTACTCCAGCGCTCGCGAAACGCCGCATCCTCGGCATACGGTTCCAGTTCGCGCAACCGCTCCAGGTTGCGCAGCCAGTCGCCGCCGACGGTGTCGTCGATCAAGGCGGCGAGGCGCGGGTTGGAAAGCGCGATGAAGCGGCGCGGGGTGATGCCGTTGGTCTTGTTGTTGAATTTCTCCGGCCACAACTCGTGGAAGTCGCTCAGCACGGTGTGCTTGAGCAGTTCGCTGTGCATCGCCGCCACGCCGTTGATGGCGAAGCTGCCGACGCAGGCGAGATGCGCCATGCGCACCCGCTTGCCGTTGCTTTCGTCGATCAGCGACATCTGGGCAAGGCGCGCTTCGTCGCCAAGAAAGCGGATGCGCACGTCGTCGAGGAAAGTCGCGTTGATGCGCTGGATGATCTCCAGGTGGCGCGGCAGAATCCGTCCGAACAACTCCAGCGCCCAGGTTTCCAGGGCTTCCGGGAGGAGGGTGTGGTTGGTGTAGGCGAAGGTGCGACGGGTGATGCTCCACGCCTCGTCCCAGGGGATCTGGTGTTCATCGACCAGCAAGCGCATCAGTTCGGCAACCCCGATGGCGGGATGGGTGTCGTTCAACTGGGCGACGAATTTCTCGGGCAATCGCTCCAGTTGCTGCACGTCGCGCAGGGCGATGCGGAGCATGTCCTGCAACGAGCAGGAAACGAAGAAATACTGCTGCTTCAAGCGCAGTTCCTTGCCCACTTCCGGTTCGTCGTTGGGGTAGAGCACCTTGCTGAGATTTTCCGCCACCACCGAATCGTTGACCGCGCCGTAGTAATCGCCCATGTTGAAAGCCTGGAAGTCGAACAACTCGCGCGCCTCGGATTTCCACAGGCGCAGCAGGTTCACGTTGTTGACGCCGTAGCCGAGAATCGGGGTGTCGTAGGCCACCCCGTAAACGGTGTATTCGGGTATCCACTTGGCGCGGCTGACGCCGTGTTCGTCGAAGTAATGCTCGGTGCGCCCGCCCAGGTTGACCGGGTAGCGCAAGGTCGGGCGCGGCAGTTCCCAAGGGTTGCCGTTAGCCAGCCAGGGATCGGTGACTTCAACCTGCCAGCCGTCCTTGATGACCTGGTCGAAAATCCCGAATTCGTAGCGGATACCATAGCCGATGGCGGGAATTTCCAGGGTCGCCAGCGAATCCATATAACACGCGGCGAGCCGTCCCAAGCCGCCGTTGCCCAAGCCCGGCTCGTGTTCCTGTTCGAGGATGTCGTCGAGGTCGAGGCCGAGTTCGGCCATCGCCTGCGCCACGTTGGCGCGCAGGTCGAGATTGAGAATGTTGTTGCCGAGGTGCGGCCCGAGCAGGAACTCGGCGGACAGGTAACACACCGTCTTGGCTCCGCTACGCTTGTAGTTCTGCGCGGTGGCGATGAAGCGCTGCAAGAGGCGGTCGCGGATGGTGTAGGCGAGCACCCGGTAATGATCCAGCGGCGTCGCCTTGGCGAAGGGCTGGCCGGTCACGTAAAACAGGTTATCGACAAACGCCCGTTTCAGGGCATCCACCGAGCGTCCGGTGCGGGTGTGTTCGTGGCTGTTTTCATCGGCGGCAAGAGCGCCGATATTCAGGAAATCGTTCATGGTTTGGTCAGTCGAGAGTTTTGAGTTAAGAGCACTGTAGCCCGGATGCAGCGCAGCGGAATCCGGGGCCGCCGCAAGGCGGATTCACCGTTTCAACCATCTGCCGTTGCGCCCTGGCGGGCGCTCCCGGATTCCGCTTGCGCTTCATCCGGGCTACAAAAGACATTAATACGGCCAGGTCCAGCCATCCACCTCGGGCAAATCGACGCCGTGCTCGTAAGCGTAGTTGCGGCACTCGATCTGCCTATCGCGGAGCTTTTCCTTGACGTGGGCGCCGGCCACCTTGAGGCCGGGAATCCGGTCGATGGCGTCGATGGCTAGGCTGAAGCGGTCGATTTCGTTCTGGATCGCCAGTTCCAGCGGGGTATTGATGCTGCCTTTTTCCTTGTAGCCGCGCACATGGAAATTCTTGTGGTTGGTGCGGCGGTAGGCGAGGCGATGGATCAGCCACGGGTAGCCGTGGAAATTGAAGATCACCGGCTTGTCCACCGTGAACAGGCTATCGAAATCCTTGTCCGGCAAGCCGTGGGGATGCTCGCTGGACGGGGTGAGCTTGTACAGGTCGACCACGTTGACGAAGCGGATTTTGAGTTGCGGGAAGTTCTCGCGCAGCAGCACCACCGCCGCCAGCGCTTCCTTGGTGGGAATGTCGCCGGCGCTCGCCATCACCAGGTCCGGCTCGCAGCCCGCGTCGTTGCTCGCCCATTCCCAGATGCCGATGCCCTTGGTGCAATGCTTGATCGCCGCGTCCATGTCGAGGAATTGCAGGTGTTTCTGTTTGTCGCAGACGATCACGTTGATGTAGTCGGTGCTGGTCAGGCAATGCTCGGCCACCGTCAGCAAGGTGTTGACGTCGGGCGGCAGGTAGATGCGCGTCACGTCCGGGCTCTTGTTCACCACCACGTCGAGGAAGCCCGGATCCTGGTGGGTGAAGCCGTTATGATCCTGGCGCCACACCGTCGAGGTAATCAGCAGGTTGAGGCTGGAAACCGGGGCGCGCCACGCCACTTCCTTGGACATCGCCAGCCACTTGGCATGCTGGTTGAACATCGAGTCGATGACGTGGACGAAGGCTTC
>JAGXQV010000010.1 GCA_018336195.1 Sulfuricella sp.
CGGTACGGTGTCGTCGCCCACCGCTTCGCTGGTGCCGGCCTGGGTGCCGAGGTAGGCGCCGATCACCATGCCGTTCTTGTCGAACTCGGCGGTTTCGCCGGCCCATACGATGCCGTCCTTGATGGCGGCAAAGTCGTTCCCCATTCCGCCGCTCAGCGCGGAGAAGGTGCCGGCGGGGAGAATGATGTAGCAGGTCTTGACGTGAACCACGTCCTTGGACAGTTCGCTGCTGGCCTGGATGATGGTGTTGCACTTCTGGCTGCCGGTGCCGCTGTTGCCGCTGTGGATGACGCTGCCGCCGACGCTGACCAGGGGCTGGTTGTCTTCGGTGGCACCGACCTGAGCCGAGCCGCTGATGGCGAGCACCGGGGTTTTGACGCCGCCGATGTCGACCACCTGGAAGGTCATGGTGGTGTTGCTCTGGCTGGATTGGACGGTGATGGTCTGGTCGCCGGCCTTGACGGTGACGCTCGAAGCGCTGCCGCCGCCGCTCGGCGGGGCGGGCAGGTTGACCACGGTGCCGGAGACGTTCTGGGTACCTTTCGGGACGATGATGGTGTCGCTAGTGGCCATGCCGATCTGGGGGGCGCCGCCAGTGGTATCCACCGTGACCTTGCTGCTGTCGCTGCCGGAAACCACGATGATGCCGTTCTTCAGGCCGGCCACGGCCTGGCCGCTCTTGGTGGCGGTGAAGCTGGCGCTGCCGCTATCTACTGTAACCGCGGATACGGAAGTGGTGGTGCCGGGCAGGATGACGTGGGTGACCCCCAGGGTGGTGCCGCTGCTGGTGCTGCTGGTGGCGATGGTGCCGGTGCCGGGCAGGTTGACCTGGACGATGTTGGTGCCGCTGCTGCCGGGCGCTGTTGGTAGAACAATGGTGGTGCCATCCTTGCCGTTCTCGGTGACGATCAGGGTCTGGCCGCCGCTCGGCGAGGCGCTGCCGCCGCCGGTGGGGAGGGTGGTGGTGCCGGAAGGGGTGGTCGGAACAGCTGTGCAGGTCGACGTGGCGAACGTCTGGTCATTACCGTTGCTCGTCCCGCCACTGTTTTGCCCTTTGACGCGGAAATGGTAAGTGGTTGCGCAAGACAACCCCGCGAGGGTGACCGATACCGCAGTGCTGCCGGAACCGCCGACGACCGTTCCTCCCGTCGTTGCTGCGACATTGCTGCCGTAGCCGGTGGTCGTTCCGTAATCGAAAGTCACCGTCGTGTCGGCGTTGTTGTCATTGACCGTTCCACCGAGCGTGGCCCCACTGTCAGTTAACGTCGTCGCACTACCGGTCGTGACGGTCGGCGCGGTGGGTACCGGTGCGGAATCGGAAAAGTTGATCGCGATGGTTTTTACGTCGAGTCCCGTGCCTATGACGGCAGTGCTGTTGACTATGCTGTTTCCCTTGCTTCCGGAAACCGCTCCGCTAAAGGCACCGCTGTTGAAGGTCACGCCCATTGTGCTAACGCTGTCGGCGGCGCTGTGCCATCCGGCATTGCCGGTAAAGCGCAGCGTCGCCGTGGTGGAACTAGCAATGAGCAGTTGGGCAGTCAATCCCGTCGGCACGTTGCTGAAGACGACGGCGGGCGATTCACCGGCGGAAAGGTCGGTTCCGACGCTGCCGTTAAACGTATCGCCGGTCAGGGTCAGCGTCGCCGTCGCGGTGATGCTGCCGTCGTTGGCGGGCGCTTCCGCAAAAGTGGTGGTGCTGTAGGTGATGGACGGATTGAAGTTGATCGTCAGCGTATTGGTGTTATAGCCGACGACATTGCTGGCGTGCCCTCCGGTAAACGCCGAGTCCTGGAAAGTCAGGGTCAGGTTGCTGACCGCTGCGCGGTTCGTCGCGCTGCCGCTGAACGCCAGCGTCGCCGTGGTGGCGCTGGTGAGCGTCAGCGAGGCGGTGAGTCCGGCAGGCAGATTGGTGACAACAACCTTGCCCAGTGCCACCAGATTGTTGCCGTTGCTGCCGGTGAAGGTTTCGCCGTTGAGGGTGATGGTCGCCGTGCCGGGGATCGAGCCGTTGCTGCTCGTTGCCTCGGAAAATCCTACCGTGGAATAAGTCAGATTCGGGAACGTCACGCCCAGGACGGATTTGACCGCAGCGTCGCCTTGCGCGTTACCCCACTGATCGATAGCGATGAAATACAGGTCATACGAGTTGCCAGGGGTGAGCGTACCGGCTGCGGTCATCAACGTGGAGGTATTGCCGGTCAGGGAACCGCTGCCGGCTGCGCTGACGGTTACTGCGCCATAGTTGGTTCCCGCCAGTAGCTGGGCGGCTGTCGGCGCAGCGGAACCGTTTGGCACGATCATCCAGTAGCCGGTGCCGGTTTCGTTGAGGGTGACCTTGAACGGCAGGCCTTCGCTGCTGGGCGTGAGCGCGATGGGGAAACTATTGGTGGTCGGCGCGGTGTGATCTGCGGTAAAGATGGAACCGACCGTATAACCGCCGGAAATCACCACATTGCCGGCGGCTGTGGCGGCGATGTTGGTGCCGTTGCCGTTCAAATCCAGGCGCATGGTGCCGTCGCCGCTGACGCTGGTAACCGGAACCGACCAAGTCAAACCGCCATCCGCGGTGGTCGGCGTACCGATGGTGCCGTTAGCCGTACCCGTACGGGTCAGGGTGAAATCGCTCGCATCCACGCCGCTAACCGCCTGACTGAAGGTAACGGTAAAAGTCACCGTCGTGGCGCTGGCAAGCGGGGTACCGACGGGCGCATCCGCAGTTGCAGTAACCGGATCGGAGAAATTGATGGCGATGTTGGACGTGGTAATGCCGCTGCCGTTGGCCGTGCTGCCGCCGGTAAACGCCGCGCCGTTGAAAGCCAAACCGACGTTGGCGACGCTGTCCGCCGCGGCATGAACGATGGCATTGCCGGTAAAGCTGAGCGTCGCCGTAGTGGCACTGGCAATGGTCAATCGTGCGGTCAGCCCGGCTGGCACGTTGCTGAAGGTCACGCCCGGCGTGGTTCCGCTGGAAAGGACGGTGCCGACGCTACCGTTGAAGGTATCGCCGGTCAGGGTCAGCGTAGCGGTCGCCGTGATGCTGCCGTCGTTGGCGGAGGCTTCCACGAAAGTGGTTGTGTTATAGCCGACCGACGGGTTGAAGTCGATTGCCAGGGTATTGGTGTTGTAGCCGACGACACTACTTGCCCCTCCCCCCGAGAACGCCGCGTCCAAGAAAGTCAGCGTCAGGTTACCGACATCCGTGGTGCGGCTCGTCGCGGTTCCGCTGAACGCCAGCGTCGCGGTGGTTGCGC
Organism: Sulfuricella sp.; assembly: GCA_018336195.1. Classification (GTDB taxonomy): domain Bacteria; phylum Pseudomonadota; class Gammaproteobacteria; order Burkholderiales; family Sulfuricellaceae; genus JAGXQV01. Next base: position 3,252 of record JAGXQV010000010.1, read on the forward strand.
TGGTAAGCGTGACCGAGGCGGTGAGTCCGGTGGGTAGATTGGTGACGGTGAAATCGGTGTTCTCCACCAAGCTACCGCTGGCGGCTTTGAAGTTTTTAGCGCCACTCAGGGTGAGGGTCGCCGTGCCGGAAATCGCACCGTCGTTTGTCGATGCCTCGGCAAATCTCAGCGTGGAGTAAGTCAGGGTGGGGAAAGTGATGCCGACGACGGATTTGATCGCCGCATCGCCTTGCGCATTGCCCCATTGATCCTTGGCAACAAAATACACGTCGTAGGAACTGCCGGCGGTCAGGCTGCCGGCAGCAGTCATCAAAGTCGAGGTATTGCCGTTCAAAGCACCGTTACCCGTTGCGGTCACGGTCACGGCGCCATAATTGCTTCCCGCGATAATCTGTGCGGCAGTTGGGGCCGCCGAATTGGTCGGCACGATCATCCAGTATCCGTCCCCCTTCTCATTGACGGTGACCTTGAAGGGTAGCCCGCTGCTGCTGGGGGTGATCGAAATCGGGAAACTATCGGTGGCCGGCGCGGTATTGTCGGCAGTATAGGCCGTACCGCTGGTATAGCCGCCGACGATTACGCCATTGCCCACCGTGGCGACGATATTGGTACCGCTGTTTTTCAGGTCCAGGCGCAAGGTGCCGTCACCGGACACCCCACTGATCGGAACCAACCAGGTCAGGCCACCATCCGCAGTAGTCGGCGTACCGATGGTGCCGGCAGCCGTGCCGCTGCTGGTGAGCGTGAAGTCGCTCGCGTCCACCCCGCTCACCGCCTGACTGAAGGTAACGGTAAACGTCACCGTCGTGGCATTCCCCCCCAGACTGGCGGGCGTATCGGAAACCGCTGAAACCGGCGGATTGGTGAAACTGATGGCGATAGTGCTGGTGGTCAGCCCCGTGCCGTTGGTCGCGTTGCCGCCGGCGAATGCCGCACCGTTGAAAGTCAGGCCGACGTTGCTCACATTGTTGGCGGCAGCATGCGACAAGGCATTGCCGGCGAAGCTGAGCGTCGCCGTGGTCGCGCTGGTGATGGTCAAGCGCCCGGTCAAACCCGCCGGCACGTTGCTGAATGTGACGCCGGGCGAGGAGCCGGCTGCCAAATCGGTCCCGACCACGCCGTTGAAGGTGTCGCTGGTCAGGGTCACGGTTGCCGTACTACCGATGCTGCCGTCGTTGGCGGAGGCTTCGCTGAAGGTCGTAGCGCTGTAGGTAATCCCAGGGTTGAAGTCGATGACCAGATTATTGGTGTTATAGCCCGTAACACTGCTGGCGGTAGCGTTAAAGAATGCCCCGTCCCCAAAGGTCAGCGTCAGATTGCTGACATCCGTGCGGTTCGTCGCCGTTCCGCTGAAGGTCAGATAGGCCAGATAAATGGATTGAATTTTTACCGACGCGGTCAGTCCCTGGGGCAAATTGGCAACGGTGACCTTGCCGAGCGCCACCAGGTCTTGATTGGTCAAGGCCAGGAGGAATTGCTCGCTGTTGCCGGTGAGGTTGATGCTGAAAGTTCCAGGAATGGTGCCATTGCTGCCGGCTGCCTCGGGGAATTTCACCGTGGTATAGGCCAGACCGGGGAAGGTCACGCCGATGACGGATTTGACAGCGGCATCGGACTGCGCGTTGCCCCATTGATCCTTGGCGGCAAAATACAAGTCATAGGAACTACCGCGGACGAGCGAGGCCGTTGCGGTAAGTAACGTGGACGTGTTGCCGGTCAGTGCAGAATTACCTGCCGCCTTGATGGTTACCGCACCGTAATTGGCGCCGGCAAATATCTGCGCCGCCGTCGGCGCTGCCGAGCCGTTCGGCACGATCATCCAGTAACCGTTACCTGTTTCGCTGATCGTAACCTTGAAAGCGATGCCAGATGTACTGACTTGAACCGTGGTCGGAAAATCCGTAGTGGTCGGCCCGCTGTGATCGGAATTGAACGTGGTGCCGGTGGTATAGCCGCCGGTAATCGCCGCGTTGCCTGCTGCTGTTGCGGCAATGCTGGTGCTGCTTGATTTCAGATCAAGGCGCAAAGTGCCGTCGCCGGAAACGCCGGTAATCGGCACTGTCCAGACGATGTTGTCCGTTGCGGGAACGCCGGTGGTTGTAGTGGGCGTACCGATGGTACCGGTCGCGGTACCGGTTGCGGTGAGAGTGAAATCGCTGGCATCCACCCCGCTCACCGCTTCGCTGAAGGTAACGGTAAAACTCAAATTGGCAACGCTGGCCTGCGGGCTGCCGACGGTCACGATCGAAGACGCCGCCACCGTGGACACGGGACAGGCGCTGGTCGCAAAAGTGGTGTCACCGCTCGTTGCGGTGCCGCTGGTAGGGCTGGTATAGCTTGCCTTGACCCGTGCGTGATAAGTCGTATTGCAGGTCAAGCCGGTAAGGCTCGCCGATATGGCGGTAGCCGAACTACCGGATGCGGTCGAAGGTGTCGCGTCCACCGTAGTGCCGTAACTGGTTGTCGTGCCGTATTCGAAACTGATCGCGCTGACCGTGGCGGAGTTGGCATTTACCGTGCCATTTAGCGTCGCGCCGGTCGTGCTGGTGCCGGTCGTCGCACCGATGGCTGCCGTCGGGCCGCTGGAAAACGTCATGCTAGGGGTTCGCGCCACACTGTTGGCGATGTTCAGCACACAGGTGTCGTTGGCAACGGTGGTAGTGCTAACGCTGTCGCAATTGGACCAACTCAGATTGGTCGCGGTGGTTTTGGTTGCCTTCAGCACGACAGTGTCGCCATTGCTGAAATAATCGACGCACGACCCTGTGCCACTCTTGGTGTTGGAGCAAGCGGTAATATTCCCACCCGTCGCCGCAGTGGCCGCCACGGTACCGCCCGCGCCGGTCACGCTGACCGTCACTTTCACCGACGGATCCTTGAGCTTCACGACCGTATTAGCAAAGAAGTCCGCTATGTACAGGTAATTGGTCTGGGTGACGGGATCATACGCCATCGTGGCGCCCCACACCCCGGAATACGAGTAGTTGTTGGTCGGCCCATACTTGTTGGTGGCGGCGATGAACGACCCGTCCGGCGCGAGTTTGACCAGCCCCCTGCCGTTCTCGGTGATGTACATATAGTTGGTGGCAGGCGCTCCACCGCGACTAACACGGTCAATGGTGATGTCCACCGGCGTACTGAAATTGGTGACGCTACCTTTGTTGTAATTGCGCCAGCTCTGTTGCCAGACGCCGTTGCTATTCCATTTGATCAGATAGCCGCTGATCATCTCGGTGGCGAAAAGGTTATCGTTGCTATCCACGTCGATGCCGCGAATGCCGTTGCTGCTGAACGCCGTGGCATTGTTGGTGCCGTATCCGCTGATCAGGCCGGTGCATTGGCCGCTGGTGTTCATCTTGACGATGCGTTTGTTGGCGGCATCGGCCACGTAAATGCGGTCTTGCGAATCGGCGATGATTCCCGAGGGCGCCTTGAAGGTATACGGGCCGAAGCCGGCGTTGGCGCTACAGCCGGTCCAGGTGTTGGCCAGGGTCAGGGTGCCGCCGCTTTCCGTATACTTCAACACCTTGCTGTTGAAATTTATGCCCGTGCCGTCGTCGCCGAAAATCGTGACGTACACGTTACCCGCCGAATCGGTGGCGACGTAAGCCGGGCCGCCATTGGTCGGTGCCGCCAAGGTGCCGACGTAAGTCCCGTCGGGCTTCTGGATGATGACACCGCCGCCGCCCTGGATGCCGTTGTGGCTATTGACGATCAGCAAGTTGCCGTTGGACTTGATGAAACCGACGTCGGAGGGATAATCGAACGCGGTGCTGCCGTTGTAGGTCGTCCACCTGGTGACGTAGCTGAAGCCCGCGAAGGCCGTTCCCGCCGCCACAACAGACGCAACGCAAACCACCTGCACAAGGAAGCGCCGGAACATCCCCCCAAACGTCGAACGACCCATCAGTTTATCGTTACCCACGGCACTTCCCCTTAATATATAAACAGTTGCAACCAGATACGAGATTAGCGGAAACATGCCCCGCCCGGACGATTTTTGGCCTTGCCCCCGAAACCACCCGCAAATTGCCCATTTTGCGCCTAATCTGTCGATGAAAAACACTCACGGATTCTCACGATCATCCGTGACGTCACGGTGATGTTCGATGCATCCTTCGCGGTAGCGACGTTCCCCCGCCGGAGGAAAGTGAACAGTTTGGGTGAGAAGTTATTTCGCCGGCGCCACCGGCACGTAGGAACTGGCGGGATTAATGGCAAGGATTTGGGTGGCGGGGGAAAGCACCAAGTCCATTCCCGCGCCGAACAGCGGCTCGTCACCCATCGCCTGCGCCTTTGCGTCGATGCGCCGCTTCCGGAAGGGATTTTCGAGGCCGATGTCGGCATCGGCGATGCCCATGACCGCCGCTCCCCCGAAGCGCATTATTTGCCCAGATCATCCAGGTAACGCTCGGCATCCAGCGCCGCCTGGCAGCCGGTGCCGGCGCTGGTGATGGCTTGGCGGTAGATGTAATCCTGCACGTCGCCGGCGGCAAACACCCCTTCGATACTGGTCATGGTGGCATTGCCGTGGCGTCCGCCGCGGGTGACGATGTAGCCGCCGTCCAGTTCGATCTGGCCCTGGAAGATGTCGGTGTTGGGTTTGTGGCCGATGGCGATGAAGATGCCTTGCAGGGCGATGTCCTTGGTGCTGCCACTGTTGACGTTCTTCAAGCGCATCCCGGTAACGCCGGACTTGTCGCCGAGCACTTCGTCGAGTTCGCAGAAACATTCGAGAACGATGTTACCGTTGTTGACCTTGTCCTTCAGCTTGTCGACCATGATCTTCTCTGCCTTGAAGGTGTCGCGGCGATGCACCAGGGTGACTTTCTTGGCGATATTGGCGAGATACAGGGCTTCTTCGATGGCGCTGTTACCACCGCCGACCACCGCCACTTCCTGGTTGCGGTAGAAAAAGCCGTCGCAGGTCGCGCAGCCCGATACCCCGCGCCCCATGAAGGCGGCTTCCGAGGGCAGGCCGAGATAGCGGGCGGAAGCGCCGGTACAGATAATCAGCGCGTCGCAGGTGTAGGTGCCGCTATCGCCGATCAGGGTGAAGGGCTTCTCAGTGAGCTTGGCGGTGTGGATCTGGTCGAAAATGATTTCGGTGTTGAAGCGTTCGGCGTGTTTCTGGAAGCGCTCCATCAGCGCCGGCCCCATCACGCCGTCGACGTCGGCGGGCCAGTTATCGACCTCCGTGGTGGTGGTCAGTTGGCCGCCCTGTTGCATCCCGGTAATCAGGACCGGCGAGAGGTTGGCGCGCGCGGCATAGACGGCTGCAGTGTAGCCGGCCGGGCCGGAACCGAGGATCAACAACTTGCAATGTTTGACGGACATGGAGTTCTCCTGAATGGGGGGATGAAGATTGGGCGGTATTTTATCCCAACAGTCTTAAGCCCGCTTAACGGACTTTGATTTCGACGCGGCGATTTTTCGGTTCCGCCAGGCTCTTGGCCGCTTGCACCAGCGGCTCGCGCTTGCCGCGCCCGATGGTTTCGATGAGTTTTCCGGGCAGACCGACGGAAATCAGAATATTGCGCACGACCACCGCACGCTTCAGGGACAACTCATCGTTATAGACATCGCTGCCGACTTGGTCGGTATGGCCGATCACCAGGATTTCCGGGGCAGGCAAGTTCACCAGCGCGGTCTTGATCCGGTCGAGCTCGGCGTTCGATTCGGGGGTCAACTGGGTGCTGTCATAACGAAAATACACGGTAAAGGATTGCGCCCGTTGGGGTTGGGCATCCAATGCAGCGGAAAAACGGCGGCGCACCTCTTGCTCATTTAAGGTACGGCTTTCCAGTTTGTGCTCGCCAACTTCGACCGCTGCGTAGGCCGTGCTGAGGTCCACGTCCTTGCCTTGGGCATGGACCACCACCGCGCCAACCTTGCCGTCCGCTCCGGGGAGCAGCACCACTCGCTCCGTTGGTTTGGTTGCACAGCCCACCAATCCGAGCATGGCGAGCAACAGCATCGCTACCAGGCGGTTTTTCATTTTTCTTCTTCCACTTCTGCGGCGAACTCGGTGCCGCGGATGCCGATGGTGGCGTTGCGCAATTTGACCGACACCGCCTCCGGGGTCTTTTTGCCGATCAGCCCGGTGACGAAGACCATTGAGCCTTTGAGCAGCGAAACCAGCAAATTGCCGTCATGGGTAGCGGGATTGAAAGCGAAACGATCCAGCACCACCGCGGAATTGGGGCCGTAGGAAAGCAGCGTGTCGTCGCGCAGGGTGATCCCGACCGAGCCATCCGCCCCGGTCAGGATACGGTCCGCCACAAACACCGCCATTCCCGGCGTTGCCGCCAGGGGAAGCGCGCTGCGGGAAACGGTGACGCTACCGTTGACTTTTTTGACGATGCCGGCGGCGTCTTCCGCGTTGGCCGGCGCGCCCCCCTGGAATGCCAGAAACAGACAAATTCCCAAAATACGCAGCTTCATGCCGTGCTCCTTAGCCTGTTATCCGCCAAGTGATGTCAAAACATGACAGCAATGCGGTTTGAACTGAATTCCGCGGTGATGGGTGATGAGGAATGGGAGATACCCCCCCTCCCATTACCCATTACCCATTACCCATTACCCATTACCCATTACCCATTACCCATTACCCATTAC
>JAGXQV010000011.1 GCA_018336195.1 Sulfuricella sp.
CTCCGGCCATGTTGAAACCTTCGTGGAAATCTCCCTTGGAGGTGGCGCCGTCGCCGAAATAGGCGACCGCAACGGCAGGATCGCGCCGGTAGCGGGCAGCCATGGCTGCGCCAACGGCATGGGGGATGTGGGTCCCAACCGAGACGCAGATGGGGAAGATGTTGAGGGATTCAGGGGTCTGCAGGCCCCGGCCATCGCCGCCCCAGTACTGGAAGAGCTGCTGCATGGGAAAGCCGAGGGCAAGATGTACCCCCATCTCGCGAAAAGAAGGGAATACCCAGTCGCAGGGCCTAAGGGCCAGGGCGCTCCCCACCTGGGCCGCCTCCTGCCCCGTCACCGGCGGGTAGGTACCGAGCCGTCCTTCCCGCTGCAGGGCCAGTGCCCGCTCGTCGAAGGTCCGGGTCAGGACCATCAGGTCATACATCCTCCTGATCTCCGCATCGGACAAAAGGGGCATCAGATCGGTGTCCACACCCCCGCTTTCATCCAGGATCTCCAGACGTCGTACCGCACATGTGGCAATCACCTTTTCGGACATGGCCGCTCGTGCCTCCCCAGTGAGATTGAGAAAGTGTAGCCTGCCTGCAGAAGCTGTCAACGCCGGTCATCACCGGCAATTCCCCCCTGTACCCGCGACGGGCGCTCCTGACTCACCCTGTCGTCGCCCGATTCAGCTACGACGACTATAATGAAAAACTCCTTATTTCATCCGTAATTCTTCCTCAATTTACTGTTAAATAGCTATCAGGTTATACATGTGTAATGAATGGACTTCCAATATCGGGTGTCCTTATTGAACTAAAGGGGGAAGATTGTATGAGATTTATGATTACAACTTTTTTACCATTACTTTTACTGTCAGGATGTTCCACCTATTCAAGTAAAAACGTCGCGCTGATGCCATTCTCATCGCCGATCAACAAAAATGTCGGACAGGAGACCTCTGACCGTCTGGCACAAGAACTCGTGGCAAAGGGCTACGTCGTTATTGATCGCAGCATAACCAGCAACTGGGTGAATGAAGCTTCTTTCTATAGTTCTGGCTTGAGCGATGAAATGCGACAGAAACTGAAAGCACACAATCTGGCAGCAGTGGTGTATGGAAACATCAATGATTTCAGGTGTGATTCGATCAACTCCTCCGGCAGCCTTTACTCCAAGAGCCTGGTCCGCTGCACCGTTTCCGTGACTGCGAAGATGACCGACCTCGTGACGGGCAGACTTCTCTGGGGGATGACCATGAACGACACCGATGAAGGGGAAAATCTCACTGCCATGGGGTTGATGAATTCCATGATTCAGAAGGCCAATATCATTGCCGGCATCCCCGAACCGGCAGGCCAGGCAAAACAGTATGCTCAAAACTGAGCCGATACGGGAACATGATCGGCTGTAACCATTATTTACCGGCAGTGATCACGGTTATGCAAGGATACCATCGATGAAATGTGCTGTTCGTGCAGTGTGTGTACTGGTTCTGGCGTCCTTGCTGTTCGGCGCCTCGACAGCTGGAGCTGAAGACAACTACGAAAAGATATTGAAGGATTCATTATACGGGAGCGTCTTCGGGGGGCTCCTGGGTGCGGCATGCATGACCCTGACCGACAAGCCGTTCGATCATTGGGGTTATATCGGCACCGGCGCAGGTGTCGGGCTCATGCTCGGCATGACCCTCGGCTTTGGCTCTTCGATGTTTACCAAGCGGGCAGCAGCCGAGATCGACAACAAGGGAGTCAACTTCGCGCTGCCCACCATCTCGCCTGACCTTGATGTATCGTCACCAACCCGCCTGGCTTCCATAACCTGGCGGATGGATATCGTGAAAGGGACGTTCGATTGAGTAGTGTCTTTGCATGAAACACGTCGTGAGTGCCGCACAGGAATGCCTGTTGCGGCACGGTGCGGCCGGTCCTAGGGATAGAGCTGATCCCGCAGCCTGGCATGCAGATCAACCCAGAAACGGGAATAGATCCGCCCCATCCGGTGGCTCGCCAGCAGCCCGACCAGGTAAAAAACGGCGGTAATGGCTATCAGGGCCCCATAGAGCTTGGGGTTCTGCATCATGCAGACAGCAAGCTTCAGCAGGCCGTTCAGGGAAAGGGTGATCCCTTCGCCGCCTGCCTGCCGGTACGAATCCCAGAGGAGAAATGCCAGGGTCAGCACCGACACGGCCAGGAATGCCAGGTGGGTATAGTGCCGCAGCCAGACCCACGGCTGGACACTGTCCAGCAGCGAGGTCCGCCCCTTGAGGGCCTGCGTGATCTCCTTGCCGACCGGGATCAGTCCTTTGGGCGGATTCCCGGTCGACACGATGCTGCACCCTGCCGGAATGTTGCCGGGGGCATAGCCGCCGGTCCCCTGGATGACCCGTTCCATGGCACTGAGATGGATCTTGGGGAGCGTGCCGTGGCGATCGCACATCTTGGCGATATCCCGCGGCAGGTACCGGTAATAGACCCCGAAACCCGACCGGGAGTCGTAGAGCTTGTCAAAGGGGTTCTGGTGGTCGAGTACCAGCTGACGGTCGCAGTCGACGAACCGCAGCTCAGCCTCCTCGGCCTTGTTCATCATCCAGAAGAGGGAGACCAGCGACATCCCCTGCTTCGGATAACCACCGCCCACGTTGGAATGGACACCGGGAAACCAGACCTGTTCGATCCGCTCCTTCCCCTCCTCGTGCCGTTCTGCGGATTCGTCCCACATGAGCGGATGGAAGGTGCGACGCTCGTCATCGATGGAAAGGGCGTGGCAGGCCCGCTGGATATGATCGCCCAGCACGTAATCGGGGAATTTGAAGCGGAATATGCCGTTGAGAAGGACGGAAAGTTCGTCGATAGGGAGCCCGACCGCATCGACCGTATCCCAGACGCCGATGAAACGGATCTTCACCCGCCCAGCAGGGGCATGCTGTTCATGCACCACTGAATGCTCAAGGCGGAAGCTGTCTGCCTGCTGCTGCGCCGTTGTCCCGTTGCCGCCACTGCGATAGGTGGTGCGGTAGGTACGGTAGGCCTCGTCCACCAAGGCCCGGATATCGCTGTCTCCCAGCTTTGCCCGGTCGATGATGCCGCAGGAACCGATGAAACCGGCCAGGCTCCGGACCGTGAAGGCCCCGCGGCTGAACCCGAACAGGTAGATGCTGTCGCCCGGTTCATAGACCCGTGCCAGTTCGGTATAGAGCTGGCGGATATTCCTGCCGAGTCCCCAGCCAAAAGCGCCCCCCAGAATGCGCAGCGGCTTGAAACCTTCGGTACCCACACCGTCGTCGTAAATGGCGACCTGCGGCCGTAACGCCGGTTCGTCCCAATGGCCGTAGATATCCACCGCCTCGAAGATCTTGAATACGTTGGTACCGCGTCCCTTGATGGCAGAGTTACCGGTACCGTCGGAACAGATGACGATGTTCTTGTTGGCAGCCATGTTTCCTCCCGATTGTCACCGGACGCTCCTGCCTGTCCGAGGGGAGTACGCCCGGTCTGTTCCATCACGTCCCGGCTTACTCCCCATACACCACATAGCCTCGGGAAGGCACCTCGATCTCGCACCAGCCACCCGGTCCGGTGGTAATGACCTGGGGCTCAGTCGCTCCGGTGCCGTACCAGGCAAGAGGCTGCAGCGTCTTTTCGCTGAATCCGGTCTGCACCCATTGCCTGATCGTTCCGCCCGCGTTGTTCAGGCCGAAGACGAGCCCCGGCTGACTGCCGGCGCCGGTCCGCTCCATCAGGTAGAGCAGGTCGTTCATGTAGAGGATGTTCGTTGCGCCACCGGCATGGCTTTCATGGATCTTCACCAGCCGCTCGATCCCTCCGGGCTTGCCCGTTTGCGCCAGTCCGTAGTTGAACCAGTCCTTCCAGTAGACGCACGGATACCCTTCATGGGTCAGGATATAGGCATAGGCGAGGATCTTGTCGTTGACGATCTCGTCGATACCACTTCCACAGCCGCGGAAGTCGTGGTTGTCGACAAAGGTGACAGCCTCGAAAGGACGGTCCTTCATCAGCACGCCGCCGTCGGCAAGCCGCTTCAGGCTGAATCCGTAGGTATCGCAGAGCTCTTTCAACCGATACCGGAGGGGAAAATCAAAGGCACCGACACGGTGCTCGGACCACTTGTTCACCCCGTCGAGCCAGCTGTCGATGAACTCGTCCCCGGCCCAGCACTCGCCGATACCGAAGATATCCACGGTTTTTCCCCGGCGCTCGTAGTGGCGGTCATGAATCGCCCTGACGATCCAGGCGCCGAACCCCTTGACGAAATCGTAACGGAAGCCGTCGAAACCGACCTCTTCGATCAGCCACTTGGCATGGTTGAGGATGCCGGTCGAGACGCGGGGATTGATATGACAGAGGTCGGGCATGTCCCCAAAGGTAACGGTCCCCAGTTCCTGGTAGGGAGAGGGGTTGAAACAGGTCCAGTCCCTGGTGAACCGGTTGCTTTTCGGGCTGAATTTCGTCCACCAGTTCCTGCCGGTGATGGGGTTGAACTCTTCGGCATCGGCACCGTTGTTGTGATTGAGGATCAGGTCGGCGTAGACCTTCATCTTCTGCCCATGTGCAGCCTTGATCAGCGAGCGGAGCTCTGTTTCCGATCCGAACCAGGTCTTTACCGACCCCTTCTGGTCGTATTTTCCGAGATCGAAATAATCATAGACGTCGTATCCCATGGACATGCCGCCGATATTCGCCCCTTTGCTCGCCGGCGGGA
>JAGXQV010000012.1 GCA_018336195.1 Sulfuricella sp.
TGTCACCTCCGGCCAAGGATGGACCCACCCTCCGCCGGAAATCGGACCCACCAAGCCGGAAAAAGAGCATAGCGACTGATCGTTAAAGCCGGACCCACCTAAACGCCTGAAAAATTATTCGCCATACGATATACGATCGTGCTCTCAAATTGCATACAGAAGAGAGCGCGATGGAACGAACTGGAACGAGGAAGCGGCCTTGCAAAATTTGCCACCGGTGGTTTATGCCCCATCCCCGGCAAGGCCAGAGACAGAAGACCTGCGGTCGGCCTGAATGTCAAAGGGAACTGCATCGCAGACAATGCGGGAAGTGGAATAGGAAAAACACGGCGTATTTCAAAGCAAACTATCTGGCCGACAAACTGGAAAGAATCAAAGAGCCGCCCGATCCCCCGGCTAAGAAATTCCCCTCGGTTGTTCCCAAAAGCCGCATTCATCTTGGGCTTGCTCGAAATATGATCATGGAGAAAATCGGAAGCGAGCACATGGTCATATTGGAACACATCGTCGAGCAACTCATCCGACGACAATCGAAAACCACCACTTCCCGGCCGCCTTGAATGTGTCGGGTTTTTAAGAGGCGTTATTGCTTTAACTATATGAAATAATAATATAATTAGGCCAACAACTCGATAGCGGAATTTTAAGAGACGTTAAGAGCATAACTGATTGAAAACAAATGGACATATTTAGCAACTTGTCAAAAACCCGTTTTCAAGAGACGATCGACATCCGGAGCGCGTCTTGAGTAGGATCGCGATCATGGACCCAGTCCCCTACATGACGGTGGCGCTTGCAAACATCGGCGAGCGGTACGCCGAGTTGAGGATCATTCAGCCCCAGGCCGAAAGTGCCATGGAACGATCCCTGCGACTTTACGGCCAGATGACGCCGGTGATCATCGGCTGTGCCGAGGATAGTAGCTATGAAATGGTGGATGGGTTCAAGCGGTTGCGAGCCGCGCGTAAGCTGGAGTTCAATACGCTCTATGCAAGGATTTTCCCCGGGGGCACGCGCGCGATGAAGGCCGCCATCATTCATTTCAACACCAAGGCACGCACCATGGCCGAACTTGAAACCGGCATGGTGATTCGCTCTCTTCACAGGGAAGACGGCTTAAGTCAGGTGGAAATCGCTGCTCTGCTGGGGCGCCACAAGAGTTTTGTGTGCCGCAGGCTTCGTATGGTCGAAACATTGAGCGACGAGGTACTCGATCATCTCAAGCTGGGGCTCATCAACATGACAACCGGCCGGGAACTGTCTCGGTTGCCGCACGGCAACCAGGCGTTGGCCTTAAGAACCGTGATCAAGTATCGGCTCAACTGCGCGGAAATCTGCCGCCTGATAAGCATGGTATTGAAAGAGCCGAGGTGGAACCATGAGCCTATCCTTCACTTTCCAGAGCCTATTTTAGCGGATCGACAGCCGGAGCGTTCTTGGGGCTCAGGTCTTTTGGGCCGGCTTTGCAAAATGGAAGTTTATTTGGCGACGCTGTCGGCGGCGGAACTTAAAAAGTGCCCGCGCGAGAGCGCGCTTGCCGTCATCGACCGGATTTTTGTGGCGCTTTCCAGCATTCGGGAGCGATTGGGGGCATAATGCTTATTCTGCGAAGCCGGGAAGAACTGGAGCATCAAATCATTACGCATCATGCCGAAGGGGTGACCATCCGCGCTCTTACGAGGCGGTTTGCCATGGGCCGGAACACGATCCGTCGAATCCTGCGTAAAAACCGGGCCAGGCGAAACGAGGGGCACGACGTACTGAGGGGAAAAAAGCCCGTGTTGCGAAAGAGTAAGCTCGATGCGTATCTGCCCGTGATCAAGGACTTACTCGCGCGTCATCCCGATATCACCGGTGTTCGCATGCATGAGGAACTGATTGCGGCCGGGTTTGACGGAGGCGCTACCATTGTAACAGATTATTTACGAAAGATTCGTCCAAAGCCGAAGAAAGACCCGGTGGTTCGCTTTGAAACCGAACCGGGCAAACAGGGGCAAATGGACTGGAGCCCGTACACCATTGCCTTTGCCCGGACGGGGCGGGCGCAAGTACTTTGCTTTTCGTATATACTCGGCTTTTCCAGGCGGCACTATATCGATTTTACCTTCAACCGGAAATTTTTCACGTTGATCCGGCGGCATCAGGACGCCTTTGCCCACTTCAAGGGGGTACCGGCCACATGCCTTTACGATGGAGAAAAGACGGTGGTGCTTCGATGGGAGGCGGGTCAACCGATATACAACCCCTCCTTTGTCGCCTTTATCACCCATTACCATTGCCGTCCGATTGCCTGTTTTCCCGGCCGGCCCGAAACAAAGGGTAAAATCGAGGCGCCGTTTCAATATGTCGAGAAAAATCTATTGAACGGCCGGAAATTCCGGGACATGGAGGACTTACGCGAGACGGCCCGGTGGTGGCTTTCAAATCGCTCGGATCTGCACCAGCATGACACCACCGGCCGGCCTCCCCTGGAATTGTTCATGGAACAAGAACAGTCGGCCTTAAGGACACTTCCCGTTTATCCCTACGACACGGCGGAAGTGGCGCTGCGGGTTTGCCGGGTGGACGGTTTTCTGGAGCATGACACCAACCTGTACTCGGTACCGTTTGAATACGTTGCCGATATCCTTACCCTGAAGGTGACGGAGCGGGAAATATTCGTTTACAGCCCGGATCTTTCCCTGATTGCCCATCACGAGAGAAAGCCTCTCGGTGCGAACGTTACGGTGGAAGATCTCGGCCATCGCAAATCCCCAAAGCTTCGTTACGGGCTTGAGCCGGTCAGGGAAGCCTTCCTTGCGCTGGGCGGCGGCACCGAGGAGTTTTTGAAAGGGCTTAAAGACCGCCACCCGCACCACTGCGGGTTCCAGGCCCGGTATATTCTGCGTCTCAAGGAAAGCTATCACGCAGATGATATCCATGCGGCACTGCTGCATGCCACCAAGTACTACGCCTTTGACGGCAAGACCGTCGAGCGGATTTTAAAGGCCCGCGCGACCCCTCGTGCGCTGCCGTGCTTCCGGGACACATCAAAACTTTTCGATGCACTTCCAGTGATCAGACAGCGGCCGCTCGAGGATTACCATGATTTTTTTAAAGAAGGCCCCATATGACGAATAACGTGTTCGCAAATATCAGAAAGCATCTTCAAACCCTCAAGTTGCACCAAATGGAAAAGGCGTTGGATACGGAGCTTTCAAATGGGGAAAAGGAAAAGCGCCCCACCGCCGAAATTTTCGAACGGCTTTTATCGATTGAAACCGGCGCGTTGACTGAAAAACGCATTGAGCGGCGCATCCGGGAGTCCAAGCTTGCCGAGCGCAAACTCCTTTCGGATTTCGATTTTAAATTCCAGCCCAGCATCGATCAGCGGCAGATCATGGAACTTTCGACCTTGGGATTTATCGAACGTAAGCAGTGGTTGATTCTGGGCGGCAGTTCCGGCACTGGAAAAAGCCACATCGCCAAGGCGCTTTTGCTCCAGGGGTGTCAGCAGCTGTATCGCTGCCGATATGTCACCGCCACCCACATGCTTCGGGATCTTCTCTCGGGTCTTGCCGACAACAGCCTGGATCAAAAGCTCAAGGCTTATCTTCGTCCCGAGGTGCTTTTAATCGATGAAATCGGTTTTGATCGTCTCGAGCAGGAGTTAAGCCGCAATGCCTCGCTCTTTTTCAAGGTCATCGAGGGCCGGTATTGCAAACAATCGACCATTTTGACAACCAACATTGACTTCAGGATGCTCGGGGAATATCTGGGCGATCCCGTGGTGACAGCCGCTATTGTGGATCGTATGGTGCATCATGCCGTGATCATCACTATTGAGGGGCCAAGTTATCGCATGCATGAGTCCAAGCAATTGAATCGCACCTCTAAAAAACGCCCTCCATCCGAAGAAGCATGACCCGCCGATTTTCAGCGCAGGAGCTGGCGTTTCTGCGAAACGGAATACCGATAGAACATGTTATCGTGTCGTTTTTGTCGCTTCAACACCGCCGCGATTCTGACAAACTCCGCTTTGCCTGCCCTCTGTGCGGCGGTTTTGATACCTCCATTCAATTGAAAACGAACCTGGCCAGATGCTTTGCCTGTAAGCGCAATTTCAACCCTATCGAAATGGTGATGGCGCATTTAAGACTCGGCTTTACCGAGAGCGTCAGCTGGTTAAAAGAGCGTAATGTCCAAAGGGTGGATGAAAAACCAGCTGCCTATCGAAAGAATCAAACATCGCCGGCCAAAATCGGCGACATCCTCTCCGGCATGCTCTCCATTACACCACCGCCTTCTCAGGAAAGCCCTCTTCCCACCATCTCGGAACGGATAGCCAGTCTCGAAAAAAAGGTTGAAGAACTCTTCACCTTGATCGAAGGACTCATTTCTTTACGCTTACCACATCAATAGATCCATCTCTATAAATCAAGCCAGAACAAACAGGCCGGGTGGGCGGGGTCTTTTTAATTTTTTGCCTGCGGGGTCCGAAACCGGAATATTGATTGGCTAAATCCTGAAACCGGCAACTTTCGGGTGGGTCCAAAAAAACGCTCCGGTGGGTCCATTTTTAACCGGAGGTAACACATGGGCGGGTCCATCTTTATCAAACGAAACGATGAGGTGCTCTACCTGAAGGACGATTGTAAACGTTTACAAACCTACAGA
>JAGXQV010000013.1 GCA_018336195.1 Sulfuricella sp.
GCGCCGGGCAGGTCGCCTTGCTTCGAGAGCGTACTTGCCAGATTGTTCATCGACCTGAGGGCGTCGGGGTGCTCCTCGCCAAGCACGCGGCGGTGAATGTCCAGCGTCTTTTCCTGCAAACCACGCGCGCTGGGCAGGTCGCCTTGCGCCCAGAACGTAGCCGCCAGGTTGTTCATCGACCTGAGGGTGGCGGGGTGTTCCTCGCCCAGCAAGCGGCGGTGAATGTCCAGCGTCTTTTCCTCCAGAGCCCGTGCGCCGGGCAGGTCGCCTTGCTTCGAGAACGCACTTGCCAGATTGTTCATCGCAGTGAGGGTGTCGGGGTGCTCCTCGCCCAGCACGCGGCGGCAGATGTCCAGCGTCTTTTCCTGCAGAACCCGGGCGCCTGGCAGGTCGCCTTGCGCCCGGAGCGTACTCGCCAGGTTGTTCATCGCAGTGAGGGTGCCGGGGTGTTCCTCGCCGAGCACGCGGCATCTGATGTCCAGCGTCTTTTCCTCCAGAGCCCGTGCGCCGGGCAGGTCGCCTTGCGCCCGGAGCGTACCCGCGAGGGTGCTCATCGAGGTGAGGGTATCGAAGTGTTCCTCGCCGAGCACCCGGCACCGGATGTCCAGCGTCTTTTCTTGCAGAACCCGCGCGCCGGGCAGCTCGCCTTGCTCCTTAAGCGTACCCGCCAGGTTGTTCATCGCGGTGAGTGTGTCGGGGTGTTCCTCGCCGAGCACGCGGCGGCGGATTCCCAGCGCCATTTCATCCAGAACCCGCGCGCCGGACAGGTCGCCTTGCGCCCGGAGCGTACTCGCCAGGTTGTTCATCGTAGCGAGGGAGCTGGGGTGCTCCTCGCCCAAGGTGCTGTGAGCAA
The DNA here is from genome assembly GCA_018336195.1 of Sulfuricella sp. GTDB lineage: Bacteria > Pseudomonadota > Gammaproteobacteria > Burkholderiales > Sulfuricellaceae > JAGXQV01. The sequence continues at coordinate 854 of JAGXQV010000013.1, forward strand.
TTTCCAGCGCGGCGCGGGACAGTTCCTCGGCCTCGCGGTACAGCGCCGCGCCGGATTGCAGGTAACCCGCCGCGCCATTCAGCAACCAGCACAATGGGTGGGCATCGACCCAGCCGTGCGGGTAAAAATCCAGCAAGCGCCGCACATGGGGCAGCAGCGCGGCGCAGGCAGGCCAGTTGGCGGGAAGCTGTGCGTCGCCGGGATAAGCGGCGCCCACCAGCGCCGTTGCGGCGGCGCAGTCGGCAGCCTTATCCGCCAGTTTGGCGCGCACCGCTTCCTGGGTCAGGCGGTGCAATAACAGCGCATTTTCCGCGCCCTTCTCGGCACCCAGCGCCGGAATCTCCACTACTCGGCACAACGCATAGCGCTTGAGTTCCCCGACGGTTTCGCGCCAACAATTTGGCGTGGTAGCGGCTTTTTGCAATGCGCCAAGGGGCGTGGAAGCTCCGCCGGGAAACAGCCTCCTCAGCCATGTAAGCCATCGTTGCCAAGATTTAGAGGGGGAAAGCGCTTTCAGATGTTCGACAAAAACCCGCTCCGGTATCGGCTCCGGCGCGAACCAGGCGCACAGCTTCAGCAGTTCCCGCGCCGCCGGGGTCAATTTATCGAAGGCCAGCGACAGCGCGGCGAAGACGCTGTGGGGGTAGCCGTTGTCCGGGTGACCGCTGTCGAGTAGACGCGGGAGTTCCGCCACGTCGGCCAGCGCGGTGAGGTAGGCGACAACATCAACGTCGTTGGTTTCGAGATAAGCAGCCGCCATTTCCAGCGCCAGCGGCAGCCCGCCCAGCGCGGCGGAGAGACGCCGCCCGTCTTCAGCGGCGAGGTTGGGCAGGCGGCTTTGCAGGAATTCCAGCGCCTCGTCGTCGCGCCAGGTTTGCAGGTCGATTTGCTGTTCGGCCTTGACGATGCCGTTCCAGTTGGGGTTGCGCGAGGTGAAGACGACGTGGTGACCGCCGGTTTCCGGCAGATATTTGCGCACCTTGGCGGGGTCGTCGGCGTTGTCGAAAACCAGCAGCCAGGGCGCCGGCTGGGTCTTCAGCCAGCGCGTCACGCTGCGGCTGTGGGGTTCGTTGTCGTGGCGGGCGATGTCCTGCGCGCGGCACAGTTCCTCGCAGTCCTGCTCCAGCAGCGTGGCGTCCTCGGCGCGCAGCCACCACACGCCCTGATATTCGTCGCGGAAGGCGTGGCTGTATTTGAGCGCCAGCAGGGTCTTGCCCACCCCGCCCATCCCCTGCACCGTCGCCGCCGTCAGCGCCGCGCGCCCGCCGCCGGCCAGCACGGTATGCAAGGCCGGCAGCTTGGCCGTCGGGTCGGCGAAATACGGGCTGGGGAACAGCCCGCAGGTGTAGAAGGGCTGGCGGCTACCGTCGCGACGGCGATAAACGGGTTTGAGTCCATAACGCGCTTCCAGCTTGTCGAGCAGCTTCTGAAAACTGGCGCGAAATTCCGCATCGTACAAATGCAGGGCATTAGGCCCGCCCATCCCCTGAATATCCACGGGCAAGTCCGATTGCGACGGAAACCCCGCCCCACCGGCCAGCACCGGAATAATGGGCTTGCCGTGGCGCAAAGCGCTACGAATCTCGCCGCGCGTGATGTCCCCCGGCCTGTGCAGACGCGCGCGGTTTTTGTCGGAAAGCCAGTGCGGCCCGATCACCGCGAGGAATACCGAACAGTCGCCAATCGCGCTTTCCAGCTCGTCCTTGAACAACGTGCCGGGGTCGATGCTTTCATGATCGAGAAACACCGCCCCCTCGTCGAACCAGTCGAGGAGTTTTTCGTAAACGGCACGGGCAAACCCACCGTCGTCGCGGCGGTAGCCGATGAAAATGTTGGTTTTTTGTGGCGCTGTTTCCATGTCCAAGTGGTTCTTCAATTTTGTATCAAAAATTCATCTCACCATGCAGATTAGCGTGAAACCCGTGAACCATAATTTGGCGACTCCTTGTAGGAGCGTGCCTTGGCCGCGATTTCAGTGCTTGCCTTCGCAACCGAACTAATCGCGGCCAAGGCCGCTCTACAGTGACGGGCATTTCATCTTCTGAGGCGGGTGGCCCACCATGATCGTTAGGCAGAGGTGTGAAACCTGTCCTGAACCTGTCGAAGTGGCCCAACCTGTATTTTTGCTATTCCGCCAGCCCATGCTGCCTTGGGAGAGGCGCACCTCCCAGAGCGTCCCGGTAACCGGATACCGGCTGTCGGGAAACCCCCTCACCACGCGCTTTTCCGGCTCGCAGGCGAGAGCTTCCACCGCCGCCGCATCGCGCCGGGAGTCGCTGAGGAATAGGCGCGGCGGGTTCAAGATTGCCCCGGCGGATTGAAAAAATTCGCTGCCGCCTTAACCAGCGCCGCGCCATCGGGATGGGCGATCATTTCGGCGAACATGGCGCGTTGTCTGTCCAGCGGATAGGCTTTGGCAAGCTGGTCGGCCATGTCGATGAGCGAGTTCCAGCACCATTGCCAGCCGAACTGGCGGCCCCTTGTTTTGGTGATCGGCAGATAGGCGAGCGGCGCGACCAGAGGACGGCTGCTGCCCTTGGCTTCGCACAGTAGATAGATGCCATCCGATTTGCGCCGGGCGATGGCGTCGATGCCGCGCACCTGCCAGCCCAGCGCGCCGGTGAAGAGGATTTCCAGTTTGGAGGTCGTGTTGAGGTAACGATACAAAGCCGCTTCGCCGACAAATTCGACGCTGTCGTAAAGCGGCTCGCCATCGGGCGCGGCGGCGAACGGTTCGGTGGCGAACGTGCCGGCCCACGGCGTCAACACCGGGCCGTCGCCGCACACCGGCAGTTCCTCGCCGGCGACGATCAGGTTGCGGGCGGCGATGAGGCATAGGGCGTGGAGGGAGTTCACCTTGTCTGGCTTCGTTGCGACGAGAAACGCCCCCACCCGGTAGCGGCGTCAAGGGGGCTTACCGGAATGGAGGAACGAGGATTGCAGGTTTGCATGAGCGGAGGGGCGTTTCGTCTATAGGGTACGGACGGCTTATTTTCCAACTCCTGCGGGCGCCGCCTTGGAATTGGTCATCCATCCCCCCGCGCAATGGCTGGTTGCACCGGCGGTCGCGGCGATGGCGGCGCAGGAGTCCTTGATGACGTTGGCCCAGTAGTTCCAGTCGGCTTCGTTGGGACGTCCGGTCTGGTTTTTCATGCCTTCCAGTTCTTTGCGGGCGTCGTCGAGATAGGCGTTGCCGAAGGATTTCAGGGTGAGGCTTTTGCCCACCACTTTCAGCCCTTGGTCAACCAGGCTTTCGGGGTTCACCAGGCCGCCGCCGATGGCGCTGATTACCGTGGAAAACCAGTTCTTGGCACGGTTCAGGGTGGGTTTTTCGGCGCTGCCGGCAACCATCAGCACGGACATGGCGCGTTGCAGTTTTTCCACATCCGGCAGTTTTTTCGGGTCGCCGATATGCTGCATGTAAGTCAGCGTCGGATTGCCGGCGAGGTCCGCCGGAGTGACGGTATTGGCGACGTTGGGGATGCCGCTGCCCTGGCGCAACATGCGGTCGGCAAAATCGAGGCGCGCCAGGGTGCTCATGGCGTCGTCCTGAATGCCGTCGTAGCTCTGGAAATTGAGATCCGCGTAACCGCCGATCAGTCCGGAATAATTGAATGCGGCGTAACGCGAAATCACCGCCAGCGCCACGTAACCGCGATAGGTTTTGAGTTCGTCGCCCGCGCCGTGGAGGTCGGCAACCGTGCAGTCGAGAAAGCCGTCCAGCTTGGTTCCCGCGGAAGCCCCCCGGTTGGCGGCCAGATAGGCTTCCAGGTTGAGCTCGGCACCCTCGTTGCCGTTCTTGTAAAGCTTGTCCGGCCCGATGCAGGTATCCGGCGGATTATGTTTGAGCAGGGTATCCAGGCTGTTGGTGCGTATCGCCGCACAGCCGCTCAAACTCAGCATCCCAACAACGGCACCGAGCAACATTCCTTTCTTGATAAGCACTGGCTTGTTCATGGCGTTTCCCCTTTTTCAAAAGTTGCTCAAGTCGAGCGATACGTGGTGCTCCGCTAGCGGGTCGAGAATACGTCGCTCAAGTTTTGGCTCCCGCGGCGGTCTTTTTCGGCGCGGCACCGGCGGCGCGGATATTGACGAAGCGGCCCAGCAGGTCGAACCAGAACGGCGCCCCCAGGGAGACGGCGAGGATGGTGACGAGTAGGCCGAAAATCTTGAGCAGCCATTCGGCGAAACCTGCAGGACATTGCTTCCAGCCGAGGGGTATGCCGAGCTTGTCGAGTTGACCGACGGTTTGGCTGATGGTCTGGATATCCTGGGTGATTTTCGCTTCGGCGGTTTTTTCCGGCTGGTCCTGCGCCGGCTTGGCATCGGTTATGGTCGGGTTGGACTTGGCGTAGCCTTCGGCGTAGGCGGCAACGCTGGCGCGCAAGGTGGCGTTGTTGGCCAGCGCCTGGGTGATGGCGGCGGTGTCGGCATTGAGTATCCCGCACAGGATGGCCGCGATGGCCAGGGTGATGTATTGCAATTGGCGCTTGTACCAGCCGGAAAAGCGGTCGGTGGCCTGGTCGTACCAGGTGGTGATTTCGCCGACCAAGTGGTCGAGTTCGCTGGGCTTTGGCGACTTTTCGGAAATAGTTTGGGCAACCTTGTTGGCGGCGCAGTCGCTCAACAAGGTGAGGGTGCGCCTGAGTTCAGGATTGATTTTTGCGCCCTGAAGGACTTGGTTAAATGCTTCGACATCGAGTTTGCCGTTCTGGTCGGTGACGACATCGATCAAGGCCAGGGCAAAGGTGTTGCCGGGCAGATAAGAGGGCTGTCGGTCGTCCTTTTTATCGGCTTGACCATCCCGGCCAAGCGCGGCGATGAGGGGGTGTTTGAGCAATGCGGTGGATATCTCGGGGTCGCTGACCAATTGGCGGATGCCCTTGAGCAAGGTTTTGGCGCGCAAGCCGGCGACTTGCGCAACCAGCTCGTTGGCTGCGGTGCAGGCCAGGGCCAGGACGGCGTAAATCATCGCCAGGCCAATGGCGACGTCGAGAATAAGCAGGCTGGGCATGACGCGTTCTCCTTTTTCCTTCGGGTGGACGGAATGGCGGCCTTACTTCGCGCAGCCGCCAAGCAAAATGCGTCTGCCTGGGCCGCGATGGCCCGTGCGGGGCACGACGAATTTCGGGGGAACTGCAAACGACCTGCCAAGGGTTCCGGCTTGTCGCGGTCTGGTTACGGGCCGCGCCGGTATTTTTCGCATTCATACCCCAAACCAAAAAAAGAAACTACCTGTAACTTATTACAGGTAGCGGGGGTTTTCTGCCGGTGAATTGCGCAATATCAACAGCTTACGGATTGTAAAAAAGCGGTATGACAAGCGGGTATTTTGCGTTTGCCGGCAAAATATTGACGAAACGCAACCTTTTCCGCGGGGCGCTGCTGGCGATACAGGGAGGAGCAGCTTCGAAAACGGCGCGCCGGGAGGCCGGCCAGATGCCGGCGCTCCACTGGCCGTGAGTACGGAATTACCCGACGATACCTGCGAATACGCGGGTCTTGGGCAGACCCTGGGCGAGGAAGTAGCGTTCGGCGATGGTGACCACGATTTCCGGGCCGGCCAGGTAAATATCCGAACCCAACAGGTCGGGGTGATCGTTCACCACCCCCTGCAACACGTGGTGGAGACGTTCGTCGTGGCGTTCGTGGAGATTGCCGAGGTCCATGCCGACCACCATGGGGGTGAAGCGGAATTCATCGAGGGCGTCGCTCCAGGCCCGCCCGATATTGGGCAGGTAGACGTTATCCAGGCTGGAGGCGATCCAGTAGAGATGCATGAGATTGCCGGTTTCCAGGGCCATGGCATGTTCGATGAGGCTCTTGAGAGGGGCGAAGCCGTCGTCGAAGGCGATGAAAATCAGGGGGCGGGCGGATTTTTCGGAGAGGATGAATTCGCCCTGCGGGCCTTCCAGGTCGATGGTGTCGTGGGGTTTCAGCTTGCCGAACACGTAATCGGAAAACACGTTGCCGGGCAGGCGGCGCACGTGGAAATGCAGGTTGCGCTCGTCGCACGGGCAACTGGCGATGGGCAGGTCGGCGGACAACGATTTGCCGATATGGAGGGTGGCGTGCTGGCCGGCGAGGAAACGCAGGCGGTGGGTACGCGGCGTCTGCAGGTGCAGCAGGAGGTGGTCGGCGCCCAGCGGTTCGATGGATTTGACCTTGGTGGCAACCTGCTGGAAGGGAATATCCTGCACCCCACCCGCCACCTGGGCTTCCAGGACCACGTCGGAAACCGCGGTGTTGGAGCACATCAGCAGGTAGCCCTGAGCGATTTCCGGCTCCGAAATATGGAAATCGTGGCTGCGCACTTTCTTGATCTGCCCCGACACCACCCGCGCCTTGCAGCGCCCGCAGTTGCCGTTACTGCATCCGTAGTCGAACGCCACCCCGGCGCGCAGCGCGGCCTCCAGCAGGGTGTCGTGGCCTTCCAGGAAAAACTCGTGGCCGCTGGGCTGGACCTGGACATGAGCGGCCATCACCCGCAGCACGTTGTCGCGTGCCGCCAGCGGGTTGGGTTCGCCGATTTCCAGCACGCCCTGGTCGAGTTGCGCGGTCAGCCAGTCGCGGAAATCCTCCAGTGCGGCGCGCACTTCCTGGCCGTGGCGGCTCACCGATTCGCCCAGCTTGTCGCTGAGTTTCTGCAACAGTTCGTCGTAGCGCTTGAGCCGCGCATCCACTTCGGCCAATTGCTTGGAGAGGTCGGCAATCCGCGCCGCCAGGACTTCCTTGTCGGGCAGGGCGCGTTCGAAGACCCGTTTGCCGAAAGCCTTTTCCTTGATCTGGGTGATCCGCTCGTATTCGCTGTTGTCCTCGAACTGGGTCTGCGGATAGACGCGCAGCAGGTCGTCGGGCGTTACCGTGCCGTCGAACGACGCCAGTTCGCCGTCCTTGATCTTCTTTTGCAGGGCAGTGCGGGTAACGCCCACCAGGCGGGCGGCGCGGGAAATCGAAAGGAATTGGGACATGAAGGTTCCTCCGGTCATCGTTATGGCGTTTTTATACTCCGAAAGCGGCGGGCGGTGAAGCGTGGCCCGTCCTGGGAAAATCAGGCGGCACTCTCGTCGGGCTACTTGATCGTCAGCGGCGACTCGATAATCGGCCCGACCGCAGAGAGCGACTGGCGATTTATCAGTACGCTGCGCCACACGTAGCGCCCGGCGGGAAAGCCCTCCAGGCGGATTGGTGGAAAAATGCCGGGGCTGCCGAACAATGTTCCGCTGCTCGCCGCTGCCCCGCCGTAGGCGCTCCCGGTCACCGCATAGCCAGCCACGGCGGCGCGCTGCCAAGTGCCGTCGGGCTTGAGCGATACTTCTTCGGAAGGCAGGGTGACGGCCACGTAAATGTCCACCGGGCCGCCGGTTGGCGGGAGGCGATAGTCGAGGCGCACCATATCGCCGTTGGCATAATCGCGCTTTTCCGGGATCAAATCGGGCAGCAGCGCCAGCAGGGTCTGGCCGGCAGCGAGGATGCCGAAGTCGTAACCGCCGGGGGCAAGCGGCAGCGCGTTGGCGCGCAGCAGCGCGGCGATCCGGGCGTGATCGAAACGGCGGTCCAGTTGCAGGATGCCCGCCACGCTCGCCGCCACCATCGGCGTGGCGTAGGAGGTTCCCTGACTGCGGATGCCGAACCCGCCGCCCAGCACGGTACTGGTCACGCCGGTCGCGGGGGCGCCCAGCGTGACTTCGCTGCCGAGACAGGAACCGCTCCACAGCGTCCCGTCCAGATTGGTTCCGGCCACGGTTATCACCCCCGGATAAGTGCCGGGAAATTTCACCGCTCCCCCGCCATTGCCGGCCGCCACCACCACGACCACCCCGGCATCCAGGGCGCGCTGTATCGCTTCGCCGACGGTCTGGGTTGATTCGCTTACCGACACGCTCAGGTTGATGACGGCAGCACCGTGTGCAACCGCGTAATCCACGCTTTGCGCCAGCGCGGCGGAATCGAAATCATTGGTCGAGCCGATATTGATCTTGATCGGGAGTATCCGCGTTTCCGGGGCCAGCCCGCAGCCCGCCGTGGCGTTGCCGCACTGGGCGGCGAGTATGCCGGCGACGAAGGTGCCGTGCCCGAGGACATCCTGCGGCACGGCGTTGCCATCGCCGAAGTTGTAGCCGTCGCTACGCAGGTTGTTCATCAGGTCGGGGTGGGCGAGATCGACGCCGCTATCCACCACCGCGACGGTCACCCCCTTGCCGGTCGCGACGGCCCATGCCTGCCGGGCGCCGAGGCTATCCAGCCAGCCCTGGCTGGCATAGCCGGGGTCGTTGGGAACGGCCAGCGTCGGCGGCAGATCTTCGAAATGGCCGTGGTAATTCGGTTCCGCATAGATCACCGCCGGATCGGCACGCAGGTGCGCCAAGTGGCGGCGCAAGCGGTTCTCGCGACTGGCCGGGGTATCCGCCAGCGGAACCGCCACGACGTTGTGTCCAATGGCCCGCCCCGCTGGGGCAGCGGCGTCATGGCGGTATTTCACCAGGATTTCAGTGGGGGCAAGATCGGTTTGCGCGCCGGCTGGAGAGCAAAGCAACAGCCAGGGAACAAGGGTGCAGCAAAATAGGCGTTTCATCGTATTCAGGTACTTGCGGCAATCCTGGCATTGTATGCCATGCTCGGTCATTCGAATTGGGCTAGCATGAGTCTAAATTAACCTCAGTTGCGAACCGCAGAGGCGCTAAGGCGCCAAGATGACGCAAAGGAAAACAGAGGGTTGTAACAATGCCAGGGAAAATTGCGCTCTCGCCCTTTGGGTTAGCCGGCTCAACATTCCATCTTCCTGATTTCTTTGCGCCTTCGTGCCTTTGCGGTTCATGAATTGCTTTTTTTAAGGATGAGCGTTTTGAAAGGAGAACAACCATGAGCATGGTTTCGGAATTCAAGGAATTCACCATCCAGGGCAACATGATCGACATGGCGGTGGGCGTGATTGTCGGCGCGGCACCGGCTGCGGTGGGCGAGGCCGCGAAGTAGGCGCTTTTGCTGGGGCGGTTTGACATTTATCCGCTAGCGGTCGGTCAATTCAGCCCTGCGATTGGCCTTTCGCTCGCAAATTGCTACCATCGGGTAACCCCCTGGTTTTTCGGTTCCCCGCCCTGATGGATATCATCTTCTTTGTTTACGGCTTGGCCTTCATCCTGCTGGGTGTGGTGATTTTCGTCCTGCCGAAAAGGCACAGCGAATACCAGTTGGCCGGCTTCATCGGTTTGCTGGCGGGTTTCGGCTTCGTTCACGGCCTGCTGGAGTGGGCCGACCTGTGGAAAATCCTCAAGGGCGGCAGCCCTTTCCTGAGCGGGTTGCGGATCACCCTGCTGATCGCCTCCTTCCTGCTGCTCACCGAATTTTCCCGGCGCCTGCTGCGGGCTTCCCTGAATGCGCAAGGCGCGCCCTACCGGCTGCTCAGTCCGTGGCTCTATGCAGCGCTGCTTCCCCTGCTCGCTGCCGGCACGCTGCTGGCGGACGACCCGCTGCTCGGCGCCGACATCTGGACGCGCTATCTGTTCGGATTCACCGCTTCCTGCGGGGCGGGGATCGGCTTGCATGTGTATTTCCGGGAGCGGGTCGCGCCTGTCCTGTCGGCGCGGGAACGACCCTCGACCCGTCGTTATTTTGCGCTGGGCAGCGCGGCCTTCGTCGGCTACGGCATCTGCACCGGACTGGTGGTGCCAGCCGCCGCTTTCTTCCCCGCCGACACCTTCAATTACCCGGCCTTCCTGGCTGCAACCGGCGTTCCGGTGCAGGCTTTTCGCGCCCTGTGCGCGGTACTGGCGGCGCTGGCGGTCAGCAACATCCTGTGCATTTTCCATTTCGAGGGACGCGACAAGCTGGTCGCCGCTCTCGCCAGGAGCCAAAGCCTGCTCGACGAACTGCAGCACATCAACCATCAGCACGAGTTGATCCTGCAAACAGCGGCGGAAGGGATCATCGGCATCGATCGCCGCGGGAACGTGGTGTTCGTCAACCGCGCCGCGCTGGCGCTGTTGGGCTATCGGGACATCGGCGAAATGGCGGGCGCCAACCTCCATGCGCTGATCCATCATACCAACGAAGCGGGACAGCCCAATTCGGTGGAACAATGCCCGATGCATCTGTCCTTGCGCGACGGGATGGAACGGCGCGCTACCGGAGAAATCTTCTGGCGCCGCGACGGCACCAGCTTTCCCGTCGAATTCGCCTGCGCGCCCTTGCGCGACGCCGCCGATCCCTTGGGGGCGGTAATCGTTTTCCAGAACATCACGGTGCGCAAACAGAACGAATCGGCGCTGCTCCGCCTCAACCAGGAACTGGAACACCGGGTGGCGGAAGAAGTGGAAAAGAACCGCGAGAAGGAGCACCACCTGTTCCAGCAATCGCGCCTCGCATCGATGGGCGAAATGATCGGCTATATCGCCCACCAGTGGCGCCAGCCGCTCAACACCATCGGCCTGGTGCTGGCCAACATCATGGATGCCCACCGCTTCGGCGACCTCGACGAAGCCTATCTAAGCGAACAGGTGGCGACCGGCAGCCGTTTGGTGCAGCAAATGTCCACCACCATCGACGACTTCCGCAAGTTTTTCCGCCCCAGCGCCACACAAGAACATTTCGACGTCGCCGAAGCCGTGCGGCGCAGCCTCTCACTGGTGGAGGCCAGCTTCCAGAACCACGGCTTCGCGGTTGAACTGACGGTCGACACGCAGACCGAAATCCTCGGTTATGCCAATGAATTCCAGCAAGTCGTGGTGAACCTGCTGAACAACGCCCAGGATATTTTCCTCGAAAGACAAATCGCCAATGGCAAGGTGCGGGTGGCCGTTTCCCGTAACGGCGACGAGTTGCGGGTTGCGGTCAGCGACAACGGCGGCGGCATTCCCGAAGATATCCGCCACAAGATATTCGATCCCTATTTCACCACCCGCGTCAGCGGCACGGGAATCGGCCTGTACATGGCCAAGATCATCGTCGAGAAACACATGGGCGGACGAATCGAGGCGCGCAACGGCGCGGAGGGCGCGGAATTCGCGCTGGTCTTCCCGTTATCAGAAAATGCGGCAGGCGCGTAGCATCGGTTACAGGCCGCCGCCCGCCAACACTTTCGCCGCCTCGTTCACCAGGAATTCCTTGAACCCCTGCGCCACCGCGGTGAGGCGCTTGCCCTTGCGGTGCGCGACATACCAGTAGCGCAACAGGGGAAACGATACCACGTCGAGTATCGCCAGGCGGCGGGTTTCCAGTTCCAGGGCGATGGTGTGGCGCGACACCAACGCCAGCCCCATACCCGCCTGCACCGCCTGCTTGATCGCCTCGGTGGTGCTCATCTCCATGCCGGTGTGCAAGGTCATCCCGTGTTCGGCGAAAAAGCGCTCCATCGCGCCGCGCGTGCCGGAACCCGGTTCGCGAACGATGAAGGTCTCGTCGGCGAGCCGCGCCGGATCGATGTTGCGCTCGCCGGCCAGGGGATGGCTGGGCGAGGCGATCACCACCAGCGGATTTTCCAGGAACGGCGCGGCCTCGATGTCGGCATCCAAAGGGGGTTGCCCCATGATCGCCATGTCCATCTCGTTGTCGGCAAGCTGGGCGAGGAGCATTTCGCGGTTGGCGACGTTGAGGCTCAGGGTGACGTTTTCGAAACGGCGGCAGAACACCGCCAGCAACTGCGGGGCGAAGTAGTTGGCGGTGCTCACCACCGAGATGGTCAGCTTGCCGCGTTTCAAGCCCTTCAGTTCGGTGAGCACCGTTTCGGCCTCGGCCAGTTGCTGGGCGATGGTGCGGGCGTAGTGGAACATCTCGCGGCCCGCCTCGGTGAGGAATATCTTCTTGCCTAACTGTTCGAACAGCGGCAGTCCGGCGTTTTCTTCGAATTGCTTGATCTGCATCGACACCGCCGGCTGGGTGAGATGCAATTCCTCGGCGGCGCGCGAAAAGCTCAAGTGGCGGGCGACCGCCTCGAAAACTCGAAGTTGGCGAAAGGTGACGTGGAGCATGGTCTATCAGCAATAAGTGATGGACTGCATCATAACGGCTGGTGAGAGGTTATGAAAGGAAGCTATTTCATCTCTTTCACGAGATGCTGCTGGCGGCGGCTTACCGGGAGCAATTCGGGAATGCCCTGGAGCCTGACCAGCCAGCCGCCGTCGCTGTCCTTCTCGAAACCGGCGATACGGTCGCGGGCGACCAGGCAACTGCGGTGGATGCGCACGAAGCGTTCGGCAAATTCTTGCTCCAGGCGCGCCAGCGATTCGTCGAGCAGGTATTCGCGTTCGGCGGTGCGGACCGCCACGTATTTGACGTCGGCGCGCAGGGTGACGACGTCCGCAACGGGGATCAGGGTGATCTTGCCGCGTTCGCTGAAGCTGAAAAAGCGCCGCTGCTGGACGGTGGCGCGGCGCAGGTCTTCGGGGTGCGGCGGGTGGCCGGCGGGCGCCTTGCGCAGGGCGGCGAGAAGCCGTTCGGGACGCACCGGCTTGAGCAGGTAGTCGATGGCGTTGATTTCGAAAGCCTGTACCGCGTAGGCGTCGAAGGCGGTGATGAAGATCACGGCGGGCGGGCGGTCGAGCTTGAGCAGGTGTTCGGCGGTTTCCAGGCCGTCCATGTCGGGCATCCGGATATCGAGCAGGGCGACGTCCACCGGATGCTGTTCGGCGAACGCCAGCGCCTGCCTGCCGGTGGCGGCTTCGCCGGCCACTTCGAGGGGAAGTTGCAGCGCGCAGTCGGCAAGCAACTCGACGAGGCGGCGGCGCGCCGGTTCCTCGTCGTCGACGATCAGGATGCGTAGTGGGGAATTAATGTGCAAAGGCTGCTCCGGCGGCGGTTGACGTAACCCCTGAAAATCTAATGGAAATGGGGAATTATTGCTAGTCCGTTACAGGCTATCGACTAGAATTAAATTAAACAGCCATGGAACGGGAGGAATGCCATGAACGATCTCACCTGCCCCTCCGTCATCACCTGGACCCCCGAGATGAGCGTGGGGGTGCCTGAACTCGACGAAGACCACCGCGTCATCGTGTCGTTGATCAATCAGCTTGCCGAGGCCCACAACCTGAACGATATCGTGCTGGTGGAAACGGTGCTCGACCGTCTTGCCGTCTACGTGGACGAACATTTCCGCCGCGAAGAGGCGTACATGGAATCGGTCGGGTTTCCCGGCCTACAGGCGCACCGCCATATTCATCATGCACTGACCGCCAAGGTCGAACAAATTCGCCTGGATTTCTTTTTGGGCAAGAGCGATAGCGTCGGCGAAAGCACCCTGAAATTCCTCAAGGAATGGCTGACCCAGCACATCCTGGTCGAAGACATGGAGTACCACCCCGACCGCCGCGAGGCCGCTTAACCTGCTTTTTCCGCCTTGGTATACGGCACCACGATGTGCACCTGATAGGTGCTTTCTCCCGCCTTGGTTTGCAACTCCGCTTCCGCGTCGAAATGCAGTTGCAGGCGCTCGCGGATATTTGCCAGCGCCATCTTGTTGCCGGCATGGTGGCTGCCTTCCTGGCGATAGGGGTTGGTCAAGGCGATATGCACCGCGTCGCGCTTGCGGTAGATATCGATACGGATTTCTCCCGGTTCGAAGGAAGGTTCGATGCCGTGATACACCGCGTTTTCCAGCAGCGGTTGCAAGACCAGCGGGGGAACCAGGGCATCGCCGGGCATTTTGTCGATATGCCAAGCGACCTGCAGACGCTCGCCCAAGCGCAGCTTTTCCAAATCCAGGTATTGGCGGCACAGGGCGATTTCGTCGCTGAGCGGGGTGAGTTGGCGATTGTCGGCCATTAGCACACGGAACAGGTCGGCCATATCCATCAAGGCCTGCTCGGCGCGCTGCGGCTCGCTGCGAATCAGGGAGAGCACCGCATTGATGCTGTTGAACAGGAAATGTGGACGAATCCGCGCCTGCAAGGCCTGCAGGCGCGCTTCGCCGAGCGCCGGAGAAAGCGCCCGGTCGCGCAGGTGGAAATAGCCGAGCAGGGTGGCGGTGACGATCAGGGCAAACAGCCAGCCGCGTTCCTGCGTGGTCGCTTCGAAGTCGAACAACTGGCGCCCGGCCAGCGCCACCAGCGCGGTGAGTGCTACCTCCACTCCCGCCACCGCCACACACCCGGCGCCATAAGGCAAACGTTTCAGCCAGGGATGCAGCGCGTAGAGGGCCAACAGGCTGGACAGCAGAATCGGCTGAACCCCCGCCGAAACGTCGATCAACTCGCGCCAGAACACCCCGCCCTTGACCAGTGCCGCGACGATGTTCAGCGCCGCGACCAGCACTAGGATGCGCAGCATCACCCCCAGGTTGCGGAAGTTCGGCAGCGCGGGCGGGTAGTTTTGCGGGGAGGCTTGGCTCATCTGCGCGAAAATTTTCCCACGGGTTTCATTTGAGGGCGAGGGTCTGGGTCTTCAATCCAGGAACCAGGCCGAGCCGACTGTCGTTGGTCAGCAGCGTGGCCCCCCAACTCAGCGCCGTGGCAGCGATTACCGCATCGGGCAATTTCAAGCGATTTGCCCGACGTAGCGAGATGGCACCGCGCCGAGTGGCAAGCACTGGACGGAGGTCAGGAAGGTGCGGATAACGCCTTCCTCTTCCATGGAAAGGGAAGGATACGACAGCAATTCGATTTCGCTAATGACCGACAGACCATAATGACCAGCTGGGAGGGGGGCGGCGAGCTTGCCGCCGAGCAGGTAGATGGCGGTATTGGTATCCAGTACGAATTTCATGACCATTCATCCCGAAGGGCGCGCTGATAGGCCACGCCGTCCAAGGCGGCAAAAGCCGGCACTGAACCGGAAAGACGCATCAAAGCATCGGCACCAAGGACGGGCTTTTCCATTTCAATATCGACAACCAGCACCAATTCATGCCGGCCTATCCCGACCTCCTCGGGAAGCTTGACGGTAACGGTATGATCCGCCGCGACATCGCATTGAATTTTCATGGTCAACATATGGCCTCTCCTTCGCTCAATCGGGGTTTTATTGTATGGCAAATTTCCAAAATCGTTACGGAATACCTTTGAAGAATCACGGCGTTGTTGACACCCATCTCCACTCCGCCGGACAATTCCGCTGGTTTTCATTGGAGAAACACGAATCATCATGCAAGAAACCTCGCAATCCGGCAAAACCTGGTCGGGCCGTTTCAACGAACCGGTGACCGAGTTGGTCAAGCGCTACACCGCTTCCGTGACTTTCGACAAGCGCTTGGCGGAATACGATATTCAAGGCTCGCTGGCCCATGCCGCGATGCTCAACGCCGCCGGCATCCTCTCTGCCGCCGATCTGGCGGCGATTCGCGACGGCATGGCAAAAATCCTCGACGATATCCGCGCCGGACGCTTCGCATGGTCGGTCGATCTCGAAGACGTGCACATGAATATCGAGCGCCGTCTCACCGACCTCATCGGCGATGCGGGTAAGCGCCTGCACACCGGGCGCTCGCGCAACGACCAGGTGGCGACCGACGTGCGCCTGTGGCTGCGCGCCGAAGTAGACAACCTGCTGCACCTCATCGGCGAGTTTCAAATATCCCTGCTCGACCTGGCGGAAGCCAACGCCGATACCGTGATGCCCGGTTTCACCCATTTGCAGGTCGCCCAGCCGGTGACGTTCGGCCATCACCTGCTGGCATATTACGAGATGACCAGCCGCGACGCGGCGCGCCTCGCCGATTGTCGCAAGCGTATCAACCGCCTGCCCTTGGGGGCTGCGGCCTTGGCCGGAACCAGCTTCCCCATCGACCGCGAATTTGTGGCGCTCCAACTGGGTTTCGACGGGGTGTGTGAAAACTCGCTGGATGCCGTTTCCGACCGCGACTTCGCCATCGAATTCACGGCGGCCGCGGCGCTGGTGATGACTCACCTGTCGCGCCTTTCGGAAGAACTGATCCTGTGGATGAGTCCGCGCGTCGGCTTCATCGACATCGCCGACCGCTTCTGTACCGGCTCGTCGATCATGCCGCAGAAGAAAAACCCCGACGTACCGGAACTGGTGCGCGGCAAGACCGGGCGCGTCACCGGTCATCTGATGGGCCTCTTGACCCTCATGAAAGCCCAGCCGCTGGCCTACAACAAGGACAACCAGGAAGACAAGGAACCGCTGTTCGACACGGTCGATACCCTGCGCGACACGTTGACCATCTACGCCGACATGATGCGCGGCATCACGGTGAAGAAAGAGGCGATGCGCAACGCCGCCCTGCAAGGCTTTGCCACCGCCACCGACCTCGCCGATTACCTGGTGAAAAAAGGCCTGCCCTTCCGCGACGCCCACGAAGCGGTCGCCTTGGCAGTGCGCCATGCCGATGGCAAGGGCTGCGACTTGGCCGATTTGCCGCTCGCCGAACTGCGCCAATTCTCCGACTTGATCGGCGACGATATTTTCCAGGTACTCACCCTGGAAGGCTCGCTGGCCAGCCGTAACCACGTCGGCGGCACCGCACCCGAACAAGTGCGAGCAGCGATTGCCCGCGCGCGGGCGCGGCTCAGCGCGTAAGCAAGCGCCAACCCATGAGCGCCGCCCTGGAAACCTCGCTGCTGCAACTCTACCCCGCGCTGGAGGCGGTCGCTGCCCCGCTACGCGGCGCCACGCTAGCCCAGGCGCAGGTGATGACGGTTCCGGCAGGCACCGTGCTGTTCGACGAGCGCCAACCCTGCCAGGGGTTTCCCTTCGTGCTGAGCGGCGCGGTACGGGTGGTCAAGGCCGCCGCCAACGGGCGCGAACTGCCGCTGTATCGGGTGCTGCCCGGCGAGACCTGCATCATCACCTCCAGTTGCCTGCTGGGCCGCGCCGACTACAACGCGCGCGGCGTGGCGGAAGGTGAGACCACCCTGGTGTTCCTGCCGCGCGGCCAGTTCGACACCCTGCTCGCCAGCGCGCCGTTCCGCGATTTCATCTTCGGCCTGTTCGCCGAGCGTATCGCCGAACTCATGCAACTGGTCGAGGAAGTGGCTTTCCGCAAGCTCGACCAGCGTCTTGCCGGCCTGTTGCTGGGCAAAGGGCGCGTCGTGCACGCCACCCACCAGCAACTCGCCGACGAATTGGGCAGCGTGCGCGAAATGGTCAGCCGCCTCCTCAAGGGCTTTGCCGAACAGGGCTTGGTGGCGCTGGGCCGCGAGCAGGTGGAAATCCTCGATCCCACCGGATTGCGGCGCATCGCCGCTGTGTGATATTGGTTACAGAGCGGTACGCCTTGCGCATGGCTTAATAACCCTACAGAATCTCGGCTTTCCCTTGAGAACGATCAGCCCCGCCGGTCACGGCGGAAAGACCACTCTCCCCTTCCGTCGCGGAGTCCATCATGCAAGCAGCAGACAAACAGGTAGATCTACACGAATCCAAGTCGTTTCTGGCAAAACGCATCGCGATTCATCCGCGCACGGCAAAAGGGCCGTTCCGCAACTTCAAGACGGCGGTGATGCTGCTGGCCTTCGTGGTGTATTTCGCCTTGCCGTGGATGCCCTGGGACCGCCACGGCGTGATCCCCGATCAGGCGATCCTGTTCGACATGGTCGGGCGGCGCTTCTTCATCTTCAATATGGCGCTTTATCCGCAGGATTTGATTTCCCTGTCGCTGCTGCTGTTCATTTCCGCGGCCACCCTGTTTTTCATCACCGGCCTGATCGGGCGGGCTTTCTGCGGCTATTTCTGTTTCCAGACCATCTGGACCGACGCTTTCATTTACATCGAAAAATGGATCCAGGGCGAGCGCCCGGCCCGCCTGCGCCTCGACAAGCAGCCGTGGAACGGCGAGAAGATCGCCAAGAAATTCGCCACCCATTTGTCCTGGCTGACCCTGTCGTTCTGGACGGCCTTTTCCTTCATCCTCTACTTCGGCTTCGCCCCGGAACTGACCCTGCGCTTTTTCGCCGGCGACCTGCCTTCCGTCGCCTATCTGACCGTGCTGATCCTCACTCTAACCACCTATTCGGCGGCGGCCCTGTTGCGCGAACAGGTGTGCATCCTGTGGTGCCCCTATTCGCGCTTTCAGGGGGTGATGTACGAGCCGGAAACCCTCATCCCCTATTACGACTTCCAGCGCGGCGAAGGCACGGCGGGCCGCGCGCCTTTCAAGGAAGGCTTGAAAACCCTGGAAGAACGCCACACCCAGGGCGTGGGCGACTGCATCGACTGCGAGTTGTGCGTGCAGGTCTGCCCCGCCGGCATCGACATCCGCAAGGGCCTGCAATACCCGTGCATTTCCTGCGGCCTGTGCATCGACGCCTGCAACTCGGTGATGGATGGCAAGGGTTACCCGCGCGGATTGGTGCGCTACGATTCGGAAATCAACATCGAGAGTCCCACCGCCGGCGAGCCGCACCTGGAACTGCTGCGCATCCGTACCCTGGGCTACGGCATCGCCATCGTGGTGATGTTCGGCGCGCTGATCTTCAACCTCGCCAGCCGCACCGACGTGCAATTGTCGATCCAGCCGGTGCGGCAGCCGCTGTTCGTGGTGATGTCCGACGGGCACATCCGCAACCGCTACCAGATCCACGTCACCAACAAGTCGGTGGTCATGCAGAGCTACCGCATCGACGTGCGCGGCATCCCGGAAGCGGCCTTCGACGTCGGCGCCATGCGCGAAATCGAGGTGCGCCCCGGCAAGAGCGTGATGGTGCTGGCCAACGTCGATCTCGGCGCCGACGCGGCGCACCAGACCCGCGAATTCGAGTTTATCGTCACGCCCAAAAGCAAGCCCAACGAAGCCTTGGTCCGCAAGGTCAAGTTCAACACCAAGGTGGAAGGATTCGAGAACGAGCCGGCTCGGTGACATTGGTTACAGACCGCAAGTGACGGATAGGGTCAAATACGCCTACCGTATTCATTAACCCTCAAAAGGAGCACACCATGAAAGCCAACGTAGGTGGTATCGACCGTATTCTTCGCATCGTCGCCGGACTCGTCCTGATCGGCCTCGCCATTGTCGGCATCGGCGCGCCGTGGACGTGGATCGGCGTGGTGCCGCTGGTCACCGGGGTGTTCAGCTTCTGCCCGTTCTACCCGCTGCTGGGCATCAATTCCTGCCCGATGAAGCAGTAATTCCGGCGCTGCCGGATCAAATGAAAAAGCCGGCTTTGCGCCGGCTTTTTTCATGGCGGAAAGGTATGCCGCAGCTATGCGGCACCCAACACCGGATAGTCGGTGTAGCCTTCCGCTCCCGCCGTGTAGAACGTCGCCGAGTTGGGTTGATTGAGCGGCGCGCCGGTCTTGAGTCGGGCGGGCAGGTCGGGGTTGGCGAGAAAGCTGGTGCCGAAAGCCACCGCATCGAGCTTTCCTTCGGCAATCGCCGCGATGGCCTCGTCGCCGCCATAGCCCATGTTGCCGATGAGCACGCCTTTATACTGGGCACGGATCGGCGTCAGCACGTCGCCGTTTTGTTGCTGGTAGAAATCCGCCCGCATGACGTGCAGATAGGCCAGCTTGAAGTCGTTGAGCCGTCCCGCCAGCCAGGTCGATAGCCCGATCGGGTCGCTGTCGATCATGCTGTTGTAGCTGTTGAGCGGGGAGATGCGCACCCCGACCCGCTCGCTACCCCACACACTACTGGCGGCTTCGAGGACTTCGAAGAGCAGCCGCGCCCGGTTTTCCGGGGAGCCGCCGTAGGGGCCGCTACGCCGATTGGCGCCGTCGCGCAAGAATTCGTCGAGCAGGTAGCCGTTGGCGCCGTGCACTTCCACACCGTCGAAACCCGCCGCCTTGGCGTTCTCGGCGGCCTTCCTGAATCCCGCCACGATCCCCGGCAATTCGTCGTCGCGCAGTTCGCGCGGCGTGACGTAGGGTTGCATTCCTTGCGGGGTATACACTTCGCTGCCGGTAATCGCGATGGGGCTGGGCGCCACCGGTTGCGCGCCGTTGTTGAGCAGCGGATGGCAGGCTCGCCCGCCGTGCCAGATCTGCAGAAAGATCCGTCCGCCTGCGGCATGGACCGCATCGGTGGTCCGTTTCCAGGCTGCCACCTGGGCGGACGAGTAGATGCCGGGTTCCATCCAGAACGACGAGTTGCCCTCCGTCGCCATGGTGGCTTCCGCGACGATCAGTCCGGCACTGGCGCGCTGGGCGTAGTATTCGGCCATCAAGGCGGTCGGGACGTGGTCGGCGTCGGCCCGGCAACGGGTCAGCGGGGCCATGAAAACACGATTGGGGACGCTGAGCGCCCCGACTTGAAGGGGGCTGAATAGGGTAGGCATAGTCTCGTATCTCCACGGATTGGGCGAGGGAAAATACTAGCACAATACCCCTGCCTGGGAAGGCGCACCTTCCCGCAATCAGCCCAAGTGATAGCGATACACCACCATGCTGTCGGCGCGCGTGAAGCCTTCGTTTTCGTAGAAACCGAGGGCCGCGCCATTGTCGCGGTCGGCCAGCAGGGTTAGGCGGACGATCCCTTGCGCGGCGGCCCACTGCCGGATGTGTTCGATAAGGCGCCGCCCCAGCTTGAGGCGACGAAATTCGGCGGCGACGATGACGTCTTCGAGAACGCCGGCCAGTCCGCCCCTGGCGGTGCTGACGCTGAACAGCAGGCTGGCCATACCGATCACCCGCCCGGCCTTTTTCAGGACGAACAACCGCCCCAGCGCGGGGGTATCGAGAATCAGGCGCAGGCCGCGCGCCTGAACTTCAGCGTCGGCGACGAACTCCTCCTCGATGCTGAATAGTTCGCCGAGCAGTTCGACCATCGCCGGCAGATCCTGGTGAGTGGCGGGATCGATTCCGAAACAGGCTTCCATCATGCGGCGAGCGGCAAGTCTTTGGCCAATTCGCCAAGCAGTGCGGCGACCGGGATGTCGAGGCGGATGATGCCTTGCTCTTCGAGGAAGCGCAGTTCGTTCTTGCTCAATTCACCGTCCAGCACCGCCCAATGCGGGCCGTCGCTGGAGCGCTTCATGACTTGGCGGGCATAGCTGCGTTCGAGCTGGTTGCGGAAGCGGCAACCGAGAAACAGGAACTGCTTGTCCTTGCGCAAGGCCTGCACGCGCGGCGGAATCGGTGACTGGATGTCGATTTCGGTAAGGACTTCGACGAAATCGGAATCCGAGACGATGAAATTAGCTGCCGGAAAAATCGAGCCGATAGGCCGGTAGATCAGGGTGCGCCAGGCGGCGCATTCGGCTTCCGCGCATTCGCTGGCGTCGGCGCGGTAATACTTCACCCAGATGTCGCGGTGCTCGGCGCGGCTCACCCCCTGCACTTGCCCCCAATCGCTACGTTCCGCGAAGGCCTGTTGCGCGGCGGCGTCGTACCAGGTGTCGACGAGCAACGGCAGATTGGCCTGCGCGGCGAAAAAGCGGTGCGCCGGAGTCGGCTCGACGGGCGGCGCAAAGACCTCCTTCAAGATCGCCACCAGGGTCTTGCGGTGCTTGAAATTCTCGATGTATTGCGCCGCCGCCGTCATGTTGCTGCGCACCTTGAACGGCACCGACGATTTGGCGGCCAAGCGTCCGGCCAAGTCGGTAGGCGTGAGCGGAATGGGCGTGTCCGCCCCGGCGTGCAAGTCCGCGCCCAGGTAGGGGATCAGCTTGCCGGCCTTTAGCGCAGCCTGGATGGACAGTATGGAATCGGTCATTTTGTGCTCCTTGGCGTAGGCTGGGGTAAGTGCGCGAACCCCAGCAAATTTCGTCTCCATCGCGATGCTGGGGTTCGTACCGCACCCCAGCCTACCTGGCTTAACCCTTTAATCATCTCCGCCCGAAAGTCGGCGGGCTTCCACGGTAAGCGGCAAACGGGTGTCGGCGGGCATCTCCGGCAGGGCAAACACCCAGCCGTTGCCGAGCTTAATCGTGCCGCCCCACAGTTCGGGCTTTTCCATTTCGACGACGTTTTCTTCGAGGTCTTTTTTCGCGACGTAAACGGTGTAACCGTTGTTCGCGGCCTTGCGTAGCATGATTTTCATGGTGGACTCCTTTAGGTAGTTTTTATCCGGGGTTGCGGAATTCCGCTACATTAGCCTTGGCTGCACCGGACAGCAGGTTGACGTTGGGTTCGCCGGGGCGATGGTGGTCCTGATTTTTCAGCACGGAAATACGCTGGCAAATCTTTTCGGGATTGAGCACCAGCAGCAGTTCGCCGACCGGCTGGCTGGGGTCGGGTTTGACCAGGCTGTCGGCGATCACCCCTTCCCCGGAAAACATCGAGGATAGCGATTCGACGCGATGGTCCGCGACCTCGGGAATCTCCCCAAGGCTATCGACGAGGATGCCGAACAGGTTGTTTTCCTTGAGCCGCACCAGGACGATCTGCTGGTGCGGCGAGGAATGCTTTTCCCGTGTTTTGGGCAGCAATTGGTGGATGTCCACCACCGGGATGGGAATGCTGTCGTGAAGCACGTAGCCGACCAAATAGGATGACGCGCCGGGGACGCGGGTCATGCCGGCAAGGTCGATGGCTTCGACGACGTTTTCCGAGTACAGGCCGAACCAGTTTTCCCCGACGTAGAAGGTGGCGATCTCGACGGTGTCGCCGAATTCCTTGGAGCGGCCCACTTGGAGTTGCATTCGCGGCCGTTCGATGTCGCGCTGGCTGCGCTGCTCGGCATTGACCGCGCACAGCGGGACGAACACCAACGCCACCACGTCGTTGCGGTAGCTGTCGCGAGCATCCTTGAATTCGCGGTAGCCGCGCGACACCCGCGAGCCGACGGCGTAATAGTGGCCGGCGTATTCAATGATGTTGGAGACGCCTTCGCCGTTGGCCAGAGCGAAGAATTTTTCGTCCAACTCGATGCGCCCGCCGGGGCGGATATCGACATGGGTGGAAGCGATCACCCGCCGCTCGCGGTCGGCGAACACCCCGAAGCTGCCGCGCACGATCTCGCCTTTTTCGTCGCGTGGCAGGGCATCCTTGAGCATCGCCTCGAATTGCGGTTCGGAATCGAAGACGATGCCGATACCGCCCACCGCCTTGTGACCGGCTTCCACGTCGAACAGCGCCGCGCCGTAGATATAGGTGTGCTTGCCCGAGTACAGCGGCGAAGGCTCGAAAGCCGATACCGCGTAGCTTTGCGAGTTTTTCAGGCCGAGCACCGCTTTCATCCATTCCTCGCCGAGCGGCTTGCCGCAATAGGCCTGGTAATCCGGGTTGGAAACCGCCAGCACGCGGCCCTGCCGGTCGAACAGCACGAGGTTGCTGTACACCGTGTAAAGGCTGTTGATGTGCGCCAGGACGGTTTGCAGTTCGCGCAGGTCGGCATCACTGAGCTGGGGTTTGGCGAGCAGTTCGCGGAAATGCGTGCGCAACGCCCACCAGCGGCAGTCGTCGGAGCGCTCGTAGAGGTTGCGGTCCATGATGTCGATGGCCAGCGACGCCAAAAACTGGCTGTCCTGGAGGATCGACGACACCACGGTCTGATGCAGGTTGCCGATGGAGCGGGCGAATACATCCTTGGTTTTCAGGCCGGTGTTGCTGATTTCCCACAGCAGGATTTTCGAGAAGGCCGGGTTGATGGCTTTCTTGTCGCCGCTCTGGCGCACGTTGCCGTTCCATAC
Organism: Sulfuricella sp.; assembly: GCA_018336195.1. Classification (GTDB taxonomy): domain Bacteria; phylum Pseudomonadota; class Gammaproteobacteria; order Burkholderiales; family Sulfuricellaceae; genus JAGXQV01. The sequence goes on from JAGXQV010000013.1 coordinate 24,313, forward strand.
CGAGCGGTTCAGTTCGCGTTGAATCCTGTCTGCCTGGAGCGGGATGTTGCGCAGGTCTTCGGAAAACAGGCTGGGGTTGCTCATCACATCGGCCAGCACCTCGGCGGTCACCAGCTTGAGCATGTCGGAGGCGTCGTTGCCGAAGGCGTGTTCCAGCGGCACCATCACGTGGCCGTACCAGCCCAACCCGGTGTAACCCTGGTAGCCCTTGGTGGGGCGGGTGGTGGCGAGGTATTCGCGGCCGGCGAAGCGCACCACCCGGTAATCGGCATCCACCACCCGCTCCATCTCGGCGCCGATGGGCACATGCCATTCATCGCTGCTGGCGATGACCTTGCCGTCGCTGTCGAGGAGAGTGATGATGCCCCAGTCGTCATTGCCCCGCAGGTTGGCGAAGATCCCGGCGGTTTCGTTGGCGAAGCGGAAGCACAAGCACAGCACGCCCAGCGGCGCGTCGTCGTCGGGCGAGGTGACGCGATAGGAGTAAATCAGGCTGGCCGGGGCCGCCGGCACCAGATCGGACTGGTGGTAGGTTTCCACGTAGGCGTGGCCGGTGCTCAGCGATTCCTGGAGCAGCGGATCGGTGGAGCGCGTCGCCGGGTTGGCGTCGTCGAGTTGGATCAACACATTGCCGTCGCAGTCGAGCAGGATGATATTGTTGTAAACCGAATACTTCTGCACGTATTCGCGGAAGCGGGTTTTCAGGGCGCTGGTCAGCGCGGCGAATTCCGCCTGGATACGTTCCTTCTCGGCACCGTAGCCCTGCTTGATGAGCTTGAGGAAAACCGGCGCGCGCGCGGCGTAATCGCGAATGTCGTCATCGGTGGCGAGAAAGCCGATATCGGCGGTACGCTCGAAGAGGTTGCGGATCATGATGTCCACCGCCACCTGGGCCTTGGACTTCATTTCCTGGACGACCTTCTTGAGGCTTTCGGTGCCCAGGTTGTTGAGCAGCCCCGCCGTCAATTGGTTGAAAGCCTGGCGGGTAGCGCTCATGTCGGTACCGGTGCCGGATAACTGGCCGAGCAGCGTCAGGTTGTCCCACACGCCCTGCAAGTCCTGCAGGGTTTCTCGGTACTCCTCCGCGCCGCTCATGTAGCGGATGACGCGGTGCAGCTTGCCGTCGATCTCGATGCCTTTGTACAGTGCCATGAAACTCTCTCCCCGTGAGTAAACCCCTCCTTCAGGCCATGTATCTCTTCTTATGGATAGCCCCGCACGCAATCTTCGCGCCATCGGCGCAATCCGAAAAACAAACTGTAAATCAACACATTAAAAACAACGACGACAACAGGCAGGCACCGCCACGGTGCACTGCCGCGACCGCCGCCACGCAATGGAACGGCAGTGCTTATTCCACCAGTTCCAGTTCGCGCGATTTCATCCCGACCATCGCGCCGCGTTCGTAGAAATCCACGCCGTAGATGTAGAACTGCTGCAAAAATGTGCCGATGCTGGCGACGTAACCCACGTCGCCTTTCTTGACCAGGACTTCGCCGATTTCCCGGCCGGGAAACGTCCCGTCGTTGCGGATATTCTTGGTGGAACGCACTTTCTGCCCGTATTCGAATTGCGGTGGTTGGTCGATTTCGATCACGTCGCTGTCACGGCTGATATTCATGATTCGGCTCCTTTTCAGGTAATGGGGAATGAGTAATGGGTGATGGGGCCAAACGAGGCGTTGCGTCGCGACACCGTTACCCATTGCGCATTACTCATTTCCCTTCACTCAGTCCTGCCCGCCGGTTGGCCGCCATCTCCCGCACCATCTCGTCCTGATCGTCGCACAGTTCGCCGAGTTGCGTCGGCGGCAAGCGCGCGGCGGCTTCGAAACGCACCCGCCAGTCCGGGTCGCCTGCCAACCGGGCCAGTTGTCCGGCAGGCAGGCGGCGCGCCGCTTCCAGGCGCACCTCCGCATCCGCGTCGGCCAGCGATGCTGCCAACTGCCCCTCGGGGATACGGCGCGCCACCTCCAGGCGTACTTCGCGGTCCGGATCGCTTTGCAGCAGGTGCAGCATGGTCGAGGGCACGCGCCGGGCCACGACGAGACGCACGTAGTAATCGTCGTCATGGCGCATTTCCGCCAACTCGCGTTCTTCCAGCCGATATGCCACGCGGATCCGCACCTCGCGGTCCGGATCGGCGCGCATTTTCAGCAAAAAGCGTTGCGGCAGGCGCACTACCGCGGAAAAACGCACGGTTTCGTCGGGGTCGTCCAACAACAGCGGCAGGTGGAAAACATCCACAAATTTCGCCGCGATTGCCCGCACCTCGAAATACGGGTGCGTCAGGTATTCGCGCGCCAGTTCCGGGTTCCACGCGAAGAAGCGGTACACCCGGCTGGCGTAGCGGTCGTGCACGCAAGCGCGGCGCAACTGGCATTTACCCTCGCGCAACAAGTCGCGATGGTCGCAAACCGCGCAATCGACCGGTGCACCCTGCCAATCCAGCGCTTCTTCGCAAATTTCACTCATCTTCGTCAGGCTGGCCAAGGCGATTCAACACATCCAGGAGCACTGCTGCCCCGACCTTATCCGTGGGGTCGAGCTGCAACACCTTGTTCACCGCCCGCCGTCCTTCATCAAGGTTGCCCAAGCGCATTTGCAGGTAGCCATAGGCTTTCAGGCTGAACAGAAAAAACCGTGGCCCGAATGCCGCCACGTCGCCGAACAACCCATCCTCCGGCGCAACTTCCCACCAATCGCCGGCCAGCCCCAGCTCACGCCGCGCCAGCGCCAGACACAGGGTGGAATAAGGCAACGCCTCGCGGATTCTCCCCCCGTAAAAGTGATGGCGGTAAAACGCGATATACACCGCCGGATGACTGGGGGCGAGTTCCAGCGCCTGGGCCAGATATTTCTCGGCCTGCTCCGGCTCGCTGTAGGACTGGGCCGCCAGACGCAGGCTTTGTTCCGCACCCGGCGGCATGTCCTGTCCCAGGCAGGCTCGTTCCAGCCATGCCAGGTCGTCCTGGGTGACTGACGCGGCGTTCATTCTCAGCCAGGCGTCCGTCGCCCGATGCTGGACACGTTCACCGTCGCCATGCCGTGACCGCTGCCCACCGAAGCCCCCGACGAACTGCTGCACGCGCACGCGCCCCCCTTGGGATTGACGAACTTGAAGCCGGTTTCCATCGGGGTGTCGGCGAAATCGACGATGTAGCCGTCGAGCATGACGTAGCTGGCTTCCGGCAGGTAGAGCCGGATGTCACCGATTTCAACCACCCGGTCGCCGGCCAGTGGCGCGGCTTCCACGGTGAATTCGGCGGACAGGCCGGAACAACCGCCCGGCGCGACGCTCAGGCGAAACCCGCTTCCACCGCCCATCCGCAACATGCGGCGGATGAACGCTTCGGCCTTGGGTTGCACGGTGATGTTCATGTCGGTCACCTTTATGCCGGCGTGTAACGCGGAAACTTGTCGTCGATCACGATGCAATCGGGAATCGGGCAGGCCGCCACGCATTGCGGCTCGTCGAAATAGCCGATGCATTCGCTGCACAGGTCGGCGGCGATTTTGAACATGCTCTTCTTTTCGTTGATTGCGTCGTTGGGGCACTCGGTTTCGCAAGCGGCGCAGTTGGTGCATTCGTCGGAAATGATTTTGTAGGCCATGATGTTTCTCCTTTTCAGGTTGAGTAGTGATAAAGCTAGTGTTTAGTGTTTAGTTTTGAGTGTTTAGTTGCGGAGGGCGCTTCGCGCCTATATTGATACCGCCGCGTCGCGCGCGGCGACCTTAACTGAACACTCAACACTTAACACTCAAAACTTTATTGGTTCATGCTGCTGCCATGCCGTTGCGGCTCGCGCAACGCTCGCGGAACCACGCCAGCAACGATTTTTCGGTGTACTCGAAGGCGTAGGCTTCGACCGCCTCGACGCCCGCCTTGGCCAGGTCGCCTTTCGGACAGCGGCCGATCTTGGCGACGAAGACGGCGGCGCAATCGCGTATCACCCCGATCACGTCATCCAGCACTTCTTCCTCGCCGAAACCGCCTTGGCAGTAGTTTTCCACGCGGCGCTGGCCGATGTATTTGGCCCCGGAAGCGCTCATTTCATAAATCTGGAATTCGCTGGCGTGACCGAAATGCTGGTTGATGCGCTCGCCGCCGCGGGTCGCCACCGCCACCAGGACGGCAGGGTTTAGTGTTGAATGTTGAGTGCTTAGTTGAAGCAGTTCTTCATTACGCGAAGCAGTAGCGTCGCGACGTTCGCGTTCCACATATTCCGCATAAGCCTGGCGCGGTTGCGGGTCGTAGGCCACTTCCAGCGCGGCGATCCGCTCGTTGGAGAATTCCGCGCCGCGATCGTCGCCGAGCATTCCCACCGCGTCGGCGCGGCATTGGCGGCAATGACGCATCAGGTTGGCGCCGCCCTCGCATTGATCCTGCACGGTTTTCAATTCCTGGGGAGACGGGCCGCGCCGGCCGGTGAGGCCGTAATGGGTACCGTGCGCCGGGTCGGAAATCAGCGGCATGATGTTGTGGAGAAACGCTCCGCGCGCCTTGACGGCCTTGTTCACTTCGACCAGATGCTGGTCGTTGACGCCGGGAATCAGCACCGAGTTGACCTTTACCAGCACGCCCTTGGCGGTGAGCATCTCCAGCCCTTCCATCTGGCGCTCGTGGAGGATTTTCGCGGCATCGCGGCCTTTCCAGCGCTTGTGGTTGTAGAAAATCCACGGGTAGATGTGCTCGCCGATCTGCGGGTCGAGCATGTTGATGGTGATGGTGACGTGGTCGATGTTGAAATCCGCGATACTCTGCACGTGGTCGGGCAGCGCCAGGCCATTGGTGGACAGGCACAGCTTGATATCCGGCGCGGCGTCCTGGATCAACCCGAAAGTCCTGAAAGTCTTGGCCGGATTGGCCAGCGCGTCGCCCGGCCCGGCAATCCCGACCACCGATAACTGGGGAATTTCCGCCGCCACCGCCAGTACCTTCTTGGCCGCCAGTTCCGGGGTGAGCTTCTCGCTCACCACGCCGGGGCGGCTTTCGTTGGAGCAATCGTATTTGCGGTTGCAGTAGTTGCACTGGATGTTGCAGGCCGGCGCCACGGCGATGTGCATCCGCGCGAAATGGTGATGAGCCTGCTCGCTGTAGCAGGGATGGTTCTTCACCTTCTCCCACACTTCCGGGGAAAGATCGTCGGGCTTGGCCGCCGAACCGCAGCTACCCTTGCTGGCACAGCCGCCGGCGGGCTGGGCGTTCTGAAATATCGGAATGACTTTAGGTGACATGATGTGCTCCGAGTAGGCTTTGAAGCCACTCTTCGCAACAACCATGCCACACATGGTTATGGTTATAAATCAGCTTGTTGAGTGCGTTTGTCGAGAAGTTCAGCGGTGTAGTCAATCTGACAAATCGACCGGGCGCCCGGCGGCTTTGTCCGAAACGCAACATTCCCCGGCAAGGACGCTTTGACGGTAGAATTTCGCCGGTTCGCCTCAAGGAATACCCGACATGGAAAAAAACGACGCTCCGCCCCGTCCCCGCCTGCGCATTCTGTTTGGGCACGCCATCCCGCTCGGGCCGGGCAAGGCGGAACTGCTGGAACTCATCGCCGAAACCGGCTCGATTTCCGCTGCGGCGCGGCGCATGAACATGAGCTACCGGCGCGCTTGGCTGCTGGTGGACACCATGAACCAATGCTTCCGCTCCCCGCTGGTGGAAACCGCCACCGGCGGCAAGGGCGGTGGCGGGGCACGCATCACCGACCACGGCCTGACCATCCTGAATCGCTATCGCGAAATGGAGCGCAAGGCCGACGCCGCCTGCGCCGCCGACATGGCGGCGATCATCGCGGAACTGGTTGACTCGCCTCCCGACAATCCCCACTGAGCGGAGTCCTTGACGCCATTGGCAACGGCGCACAGAATTGGTGCAATCGTTATATCCAGCGAAACATCCCGGTGCGCACGTACATTGCCCAAGGGAACGAAATGCATCGCGCGCGCCAATCCAACCTATTGTATAAAACAATAATTGAATAATTTTGCGCAACGCTGGCACGGCACTTGCGAAGTTGCCGGCAAAGGATTTAATCCACCCATCGCTATATCCAACAAAATATAGCCAATCGAGGAGATCATCATGAAGCTACGCCAATTATTCCCAGCCGGGTTCGCCCTGTTCTGCGCCTTTTCGGCGCACGCCGTCGAGGTCAACGTCGCGGTGGCCGCTAATTTCACCGCGCCGATGAACGTTATCGCCGGCGAATTCGCCAAGGATACCGGCCATCAGGCCAAGCTGGCTTTCGGTTCCACCGGCAAGTTCTACGCGCAGATCAAGAATGGCGCACCGTTCCAGATGCTCCTGGCGGCCGACGACGAAACGCCGGCCAAACTGGCACAGGAGGGGCTGGCCATCCCCGCCAGCCGCTACACCTATGCCATCGGTACGCTGGTGCTGTGGTCGGCGCAGCCCGGCATGGTGGACGCCCACGGCGAAGCGTTGAAAAAAGGCAAGTTCAACAAGCTGGCTCTCGCCAATCCCAAGCTCGCGCCGTACGGGCAGGCGGCCATCGAGGTGCTGACCGGGATGGGTTTGCTGGAGCAACTCGCGCCCAAGTTCGTGCAGGGCGAAAACATCGCCCAGACCTACCAGTTCGCCATGACCGGCAATGCCGAACTGGGCTTCGTGGCGCTTTCCCAGGTGATGAAGGACGGCAAAATCAGTAGTGGCTCGGCGTGGATCGTGCCCGCCAAGCTGCATAGCCCCATTCGCCAGGACGCCGTGATTCTCGAAGCCGGCAAGGGCAATGCCGGCGCCGATGCCTTGCTGAAATACCTGAAGAGCGACAAGGCCAGGGCGATCATTAAATCCTACGGTTACGAGATCTGAACCGAATCCGGAGCGATCCATGGCCTTTTCCGACGCCGACCTCACCGCCATCTGGCTGACCTTGCGTCTGGCCGGCACCACCACGCTATTGCTGCTGCTGATCGGCACGCCCATCGCCTGGTGGCTGGCGCGTACCCGTTCGAAGTGGAAAGGCCCGGTCGGCGCGTTGGTGGCGCTGCCGCTGGTGCTGCCGCCGACGGTGCTGGGCTTTTACCTGTTGCTGATATTGGGGCCGGACGGCCCGGTCGGGCGGCTCACTCATCTGCTCGGCTTGGGGGCGCTGCCCTTCACGTTCTGGGGGCTGGTGGTGGGGTCGGTGTTTTACTCCATGCCTTTCGTCGTGCAGCCCATCCAGAACGCCATCGAAGCGTTGGGCGAGCGCCCCCTGGAGGTGGCAGCCACCCTGCGTGCCGGTCCCTGGGATAGTTTCTTCACGGTGGTGCTGCCACTTGCCCAGCCGGGCTTCATCACCGCAGCCATCCTGGGTTTTTCCCATACCGTCGGCGAGTTCGGCGTGGTGCTGATGTTGGGCGGCAACATTCCCGGCGTCACGCGGGTGGTTTCGGTGCAGATCTACGATCACGTGGAAGCGTTGGAATACGCCCAGGCCCATTGGCTAGCCGGGGCCATGGTGATTTTCTCCTTCCTGGTGCTGCTGGTGCTGTACACCCGGCGCCCCAACCTCAACAAGGCAGGGTGACATGGATAACATCGAAGCGCGCTTCCAAGTCGAGTGGCCGGGCTTTACGCTGGACGTCGATCTCAGCCTGCCGGGGCGCGGCGTGACCGCCCTGTTCGGGCATTCCGGATCGGGCAAGACCACCCTGCTACGCTGCATCGCCGGGCTGGAGCATGCCAGGCAGGGGAGTCTCACCTTCAAGGGCGAAGTCTGGCAGGACGGGCAAACGTGGCTACCCACTTACCAACGCCCGCTCGGCTACGTGTTCCAGGAAGCCAGCCTGTTTCCCCATCTGAGCGTGCTCGGCAATCTGCACTACGGCATGAAACGGGCCGGGCCGCAACACAGGGTCAGCCTGGAGCAGGCGGTGGAGTTGCTGGGTATCGGTCATCTGCTCGACCGCAAGCCGGAGCGGCTGTCGGGTGGTGAACGGCAACGGGTGGGCATCGCCCGCGCCCTGGCGGTCAGCCCGGAAATCCTGTTGATGGACGAGCCGCTGGCGGCTCTGGATTTGCAGCGCAAGCAGGAAATCCTTCCCTACCTGGAACGTCTCCACGATGAGCTGGAGATTCCCGTCCTCTACGTCAGCCATTCCCCGGACGAGGTGGCGCGGCTCGCCGATCATCTGGTGGTGATGGACGCGGGGCGGGTGGTGGCGCACGGCGCCTTAAGCGAAACGCTGGTCCGTCTCGACCTGCCCATCCGCCTCGGCGAGGACGCCGGAGTGGTGCTCGACGCGGTGGTCGCTGAAATAGATGCCCACTGGCATCTCGCCCGCGTCGAGTTTGCCGGCGGCAGCCTGTGGACGCGGGATCACGGTTTGCCGCTCGGCAAGCCTACGCGGGTGCGGGTGTTGGCCCGCGATGTCAGCCTTGCCGACGGTGAGCCGGGACACAGCAGCATCCAGAACCTGCTTGCCGGGCAGATCGACGCCATCGCCGCTGACGAACATCCCGGTCTGCTGCTGGCGCGGGTGCGCATCGGCGCGAGTTGCATCCTGGCACGCCTGACCAGACGCTCGGCGGCGGCGCTGGATATCGCGGTGGGCCGCGAGATTCGAGTGCAGATCAAATCGGTCGCCTTGATGGAATAGGGCGGAAGGGCAGGGTTCCCCGGAATGAACGTGCGAGGAACCGCAATGGGCGCTACCTGGGGAGTTTCCGGCTAGACTTCTTCCACGTCGAACAACCGCCGGTATTCGCGATTGGCGTAGCGGTCGGTCATGCCGGCGAGGTAGTCGGCGATAGCACGGGGCTTGTCTTCCCGGGATTTTTCCTGGAATTGCGGGGGCAGCAGGCGGGTGTCACTCATGAAAGCATCGAACAGGCGATGCAGAATGTAGCGCGCCTTGTAGGTAGTGCGCATCACCCGGTAGTGGCGGTACAGGGCGCGGCGCAGGAAAGCCTTCAGTTCCTGCTGTTCGGCGCGCACAGCCGGGCTGAAGGAGATCAGCAGGCCGGCGCGGCGCACGTCGGCGAGGCTCAGGGGGTTGGCGGCGGCGATGTTGCGGCTGCTTTGCTCGATGAGGTCGAGCACCAGGGTGTTGATCATGCGCCGCACGGTTTCGTGGATCAGGCGCCGTCCGGCAAGGTTGGGATACTGGCTGCGCGCCATGGCGAGATGGCGGGCGAATACGCCCACTTCGGCGATTTCTTCGAATTCGACGAGTCCGGAGCGCAAGCCGTCGTCGACGTCGTGATTGTTGTAGGCGATTTCGTCGGCGAGATTGGTGACTTGCGCTTCCAGGGTTGGCTGTTCGCCGCGCAGAAAGCGCTCGCCCACGTCGCCGAGAGCAGCGGCGTTGCCCGGCGAGCAGTGTTTGAGAATGCCTTCGCGGGCCTCGAAAGTGAGGTTCAGTCCGTCGAATTCCGCATAGCGTTCTTCAAGAATATCGACCACCCGCAGCGATTGGAGGTTGTGTTCGAAACCGCCGTAGTCCCTCATGCAGGCGTCAAGCTCTTCCTGGCCGGCATGGCCGAAGGGGGTGTGACCGAGGTCGTGGGCCAGCGCGATAGCTTCCACCAGTTCTTCGTTAAGACGCAGGTTACGGGCAATGCTGCGACCGATTTGGGCGACCTCGATGCTGTGGGTGAGGCGGGTGCGGAACAGGTCGCCTTCGTGATTGACGAACACCTGGGTCTTGTATTCGAGGCGGCGGAACGCGGTGGAGTGGATGATGCGGTCGCGGTCGCGCTGGAATTCGCTGCGCCCGGCCGGCGCCGCTTCGGAAAACGTGCGTCCGCGGGTATTGGCGTCGCTGGCAGCGTAAGGCGCCAGATCAGCCGACATAGGGGCCGCTCAGTGCTTCCTTGATGAGGGCGGCGGGCACGTCGCCGCTCACCACCGATGAGCCGATGCCGCGCAGCAGGACGAAGCGCATCTTGCCGCCTTCCACTTTCTTGTCGAGGCCCATCATGTCGAGATAGCTGTCTACCCCGAGGTTAGGCGAGATGACGGGCAGGCGGGCGGCTTCGAAAATGCGCCGGGTACGTTCGACCTCCGCGTCGGAGAGCCAGCCCAGACGGCGCGATACGTCGGCAGCCAGCAGGGTCCCCGCAGCCACCGCTTCGCCGTGCAGCCACACGCCGTAGCCCATGCCGGATTCGATGGCGTGACCGAAGGTGTGGCCGAGATTGAGGAGGGCGCGCTGGCCACTCTCGCGTTCGTCGGCGGCGACCACTTCGGACTTGTTTTCGCAGGAGCGACGGATGGCGTAAGCCAAGGCGGCTGGGTCACGCGCCAGGAGATTCGGTAAGTTCGCTTCCAACCACTCGAAGAATGCCGGGTCGCGGATCAGCCCGTATTTGATGACTTCCGCCAGTCCCGCGCTCAATTCGCGGTCGGGCAAGGTATTCAGGGTGGTGGTATCGGCCAGCACCAGGCGCGGCTGGTAAAACGCCCCGATCATGTTCTTGCCGAGCGGGTGGTTGATGCCGGTCTTGCCGCCCACCGACGAATCGACCTGCGATAGTAGAGTGGTCGGCACCTGGATAAACGGCACACCGCGCAAATAGGTGGCGGCGGCATAGCCGGTGAGGTCGCCGATCACGCCGCCCCCCAAGGCGATCAGGGTGGTCTTGCGCTCGCAGCGGTGGCTGAGCAATTCCGTGTAGATTTGGTTGAGCGTTTCGCTATTCTTGTATGCTTCGCCATCCGGCAGTATCACCGGCACACATTTGACTCCGGCGGACTCCAGCGGCGCAAGCAGCTTGGCGAGATAGAGCGGGGCGACGGTGGTATTGGTGACAATGGCGACCTGCTTTTGCGCGAGGTGC
>JAGXQV010000014.1 GCA_018336195.1 Sulfuricella sp.
TAAACGCCAGGTCGGACAAAACCGATCCTTCAATAAAAAGGGGCGGGAAAACCCGCCCCTTTCAGACAACCGTCACACGATCATTTGGCTGCGACGGCAGGCGCTTTCAGTTTCGCGATTTCTTCCTTCAGGAACTTGATGCCAGCCTGGGAAGCATCGATGGAGCGGGTCAGCGACTCGCGCGCATCTTCCGGGTTATGGAAGCCATCAGAGTTCTCGGCCGTCCACCATTCCCAGTACAGGTTGCTGTCGTACTGATAGTCGTAGGCCTTGTCCATGACATCCTTGGAAACACCGGCTTCCTTGGCCTTCATGATCCAGTCGATCAGGTTGGCCAACCAGAATTCCGCCTTGGTCATCTTGCCACGGACATAACCCTGAATGGCTTCCATGTGATAACGGGCGTCATCCTCGCTCCATTCCTTGTGACAGGTCAGGCAGGCTGCTTTCAGGTTGTAGCGCGGCGAAATCTGCTGGTGGTTGGTGGTGACTTTGCCATTGGCCGCTTTCTTCTTGGTCATGTGGCAATCCTTGCACTCCACGCCTGCGCGTTCATGCTTGGAACCCCAGTAGGTCTCCATTTCCGGATGCTGGATCTTGGGCAGCAAGGCACCGGTGCTGGCGTGCTTGAAGTCCTTGAACTTGAACTGCCCCACCATCTTGTCCTTGTAACCAAAGACATTGGTCCACGTGAACAGGTTGGTACGCGGGTCATCCATCTTCACGTAGTAAGGCTTTTCCTTGTCGGAACAGTCAAAGCCGGGGCCACAGTTATATTCCACGTGGCACTGCGCGCACATCAGGTTGGAATCCGCCTTGTTCAAGAGGCCAATCGCACGGAAATCCTTACCATCACGCTGGAAGGTCACCTTGGTCATGGTGGTCTGCTTGCTCTTCACCGGATCTTGCGGGTAAGTCCCTTCCTTGCGGTCAACCACGGCCTGGATCAGCGCATCACGCACAACACGCGGGGCGGCAGAGTGTGGGTCATGACACATGTAGCAGTTCAGCGGGTGGTTCACGCCACGTGCAAATTCAACCGGTTTGGAAGTCCTGTCCCACTTGGCACGCGGATCCTTGTCGCCCATGTACTTCCAATCCAGGATGTGATCCTGGGTTTTGCAGTTCATGCACACCGGGTTGACCGCAGTGGCCGTCTGGCGCATGAAAGCCTTCTGGTCAGACGTGGAGGGTTCTTTGTCTTCGATGACGTTCCAGGCACCATTGGCAGCCAGCTCGGCACGGTTGACATAGGTCCAGTCCTTGAACTTCATGCGACCACCGAAGGCACGATCCACCGCCCACTGATCCACCAGCATGAATGCGTGGGAGCGCGGTTCGTTGTGTTCCTTGGTGAAGCCATAACCTTCCATGAGCTTGTCAAACAACGGTGAACGGCTCTTGAAGTTGGCCTTCTCGACGCGAGCCTTCGATTCCAGATTGGTCTGAACGAAGGTGTTGTACTGCTCGACGTGACAGGTGGCGCAGGCGCGATGATCCTTGTTGGTGCCAGGACGCGTGCCCATTTCCTTGTTCTTGGCCGTTTTCAGGTGCTCTTCGGCGGTGTGACATTGCGCGCAGTTCACCGTGGCGTGACGACCTTCGGAATGGAATTCCTCAATGTTGTCATGACAGGAATAACACTTCTTGGCATCCACAGGCTTGATGGGGGGGGCCTTGGGGGCTGGGGGTTGCGGCTTGAGCGGACCGGCGTCGGTTGACGCCTGCACGCCGAAGGCAAACAGAGCTGCAACCAGCCCCATCGCCATCCGACTCATTATTTTTCCAATCTTCATGTCTGATCTCCTAGATTGACCGGTTATGCGGCTCGGCCTGGAACACAAACCGAGCCGCCTTGCTGAAACAGAGCTGCATTCTTGCGTTTCCTCACCGAACCTCCTTTCCTGCAAAGACTTCAGGCGAATGCATCCGCCATGACGTTACGCAGCCAGCCGTCGGCATATTCCGCCTCCAGCTTGCGATAAACCTTGGGTACGGGCGACTTGTCAGGCATCGTCACTGGCGAAATACCACTGGCTTCCTTGACGTAGATCCAGGTACCGTTCTCCACCTTGTAGATATGCACCACGGAGAACCCGTAATCGGGTGCCACCACGCTGTAACAGGTATTGACGTAATAGGGCACGGGGTTGGGCAAGCCGTTGACCTTGGCTACGATGGCCCCCACCGCCACCTTGGCCTGCGTCATCGCCATGTGCGCAGACTTCGGGAAAGCGTTGTTGGTGGGCAGATCGCCCCCCACACAGGAATCACCGATCACATACACATCGGCCAAGCCCTTCGATTCCATGGTTTCAGCCTTGGCCTCACACCATTTGTTCTTGAATGTGGCCAGCCCCAGATCTTTGGCGACCTTGCCTGCATGATGCGGCGGAATGACGTTGACGACATCGCCCTTGTGCTCACCAAAACCGGTGTAGCAGGTCAGGGTTTGCGCATCGACCTTGACCACCTTGCCATCGGCTGCGCCAGGCACCCATTCGATCATGCCGCCAGGGCCATAGCCGTACAGCTCACGCCAAGCCTGCTCAAACAAGCCCTTCTTGGAGAAGGAGTCGTTGGCGTCAAGAATCAGCACCTTGGATTTGGCTTTGCCGTGATGTTTGAGATATGAGGCCACTTGCGCAGCTCGCTCGTAGGGGCCGGGGGGGCAACGGAAAGGCCCCGGGGGCACCGCAATAATGAAAGTACCACCATCCTTCATGGCCTCAAGCTGCTTCTTGAGCAACAGCGTTTGCGGGCCTGCCTTGTAGGCATGCGGCATCTTCTCGGCAGCCGCTTCGGAATAGCCTTCCACCGCGGCGTAGTCGAAATCGACGCCAGGAGAAAGCACCAGCGAATCGTAAGCAAAGCCTTTTCCGGATTTGGTCTTTACCAGCTTCCTGGCTGGGTCGATGCCAACCACTTCGTCATGCACCACATTGACACCGTGCTTGCGCAGACCGGTGTAGCCGGTTTGTAGGGTCGCAATGTCACGATGCCCGGAAATGACTTCGTTGGAGAGCGGGCAAGAGGTGTAACTCGTATTGCGTTCGATCAGCGTGACTTCGATACCTGGATCAATCATGCGCAGGTATTTGGCGGCAGTCGCGCCCCCGAAGCCCCCCCCGACTACGACAACCTTGGCTTTGCTCTTGGCTGCGGCATGGGCAGCAGGCACAGAAAGCACAGAGGCACTGGAGGTGGCTGCCAGGGTCTTGAGAAAATCTCGACGGTTGATTTGACTCATTGCGGTCCCCTTACTGATTCTGGCCGGCGTAGTAATCGGCGGAAGTCATGACACCCGCTTCATCCAGCTTGCGGGCGTTTTTCATCATCTTCTTGTGGGCCATCTGGAAACCGTCATCACGGTATTTGAGCAACTCCAGCTCCAGATATTTCGCCCACTGTCCATGCAGTTTCGGGGTCTGCTCATCATCGGGCTTGCTACCGGTAACACCGTGGCAGGTCTCACAACGCTCGGTGACATCCTTGCCTTCCCTGAGGGCAGCGGCACTGACTTTCTGGGAAACGGGCGTCCAGGTCTTCGATGCGAAATATTTGGCCAGCGCCGCGATTTGATCGTCGCTATACCCCTTGATCAAACGCCCCATGGTGGCGGAAGCGCGTTCACCGCTCTTCCACTGCATCATGGTCTGTTTCAGGTAGGCCTCGGATTGCCCGCCAATAGAGGGCATGGATGCGCCGACACTGACACCATTGACTCCGTGGCAGTTGTTGCAAGTCCGAGCCAAGCCGTCGATCTCCTCCACGGCAAAAACGCTGCTTGCCGCGCTGATGCACGCGGCTGCGACGACAAATTTGACTGTATTCCGCATTGTCCCCTCCAGGCTGGATAGTTGCGGGTTGATGATGTGCATAGCGTCGGGACTTTCCCTAGGCTGCGTCGGCATGGTACAGACGCCCCAACTGCAATAACCTTGATGGCTATCAAGTTTTGCTGCGATGCGAAATCTCGCCGACAAACAAATGCATACACAGGTACCCGACCCGCGTAATGATCGGGAACCGAGGCCCTGTCAACGCACCGTTGCAGACAAGCGGGACACGAAATCACTGACGGCACGCAGCTCATCGTCGCTGTAATACCCGATGACTTTCTGCATTTCTGTGTTGGCATTGCGCCGCACCCCATCACGACTATCGCGTAATTGCT
>JAGXQV010000015.1 GCA_018336195.1 Sulfuricella sp.
TCACGGCGGGCTCGAAGCCGACCTCTCCTGTTTTGTCGCGCACCGCCATTACCCGTGGACGTTTCTGCGAACTGTTGGCGAAAGAAAATTTGCCGCAGAACGATCAGGACAATTTGTTCATCGTTGGGGTGTTCTCGTTGCTGCCGGCGCTGCTTGAAATGCCGATGCAGCAGGTTTTGGACAGGATTGTCGTGTTGGACAGAATCGCCGATGCTTTGCTCGACCGTTCTGGTCTTTATGGGCCGTTTCTGTCTTTGGCTGAAGCGGTTGAAAGCGCAGATCTGTCTCAGTTGGAGAGCGTCAGTACGGCCCTGATGCTTTCTCCCAACCAAGTTAGCGAGGCGCATCTGAGTGCCATCGCTTGGGTGGAACAACTCGGGTTGGACTGACTGAAATTGCCCAGAAACTAAAGCAACTCAGGTGTCATGGCTGCTTTGAGCACGGTCTGCTGAAGTTCCCCGCGCGTACGGTTGGTAAGCCAGACCACACCGCCCTTTTTGATGCTGAGTGAAGCGGCTTCGCCCAACAGAATTAATCCGGTGGCCTGCCCCAGCGTGGGTTGATGGCCGACCAGCAGGACAGCACCTTTCGCTGACGGCCAGTTGGCGCGAACCAGAAGATGTGTGACGTCTTCCCCCGGGGAAATTTCCGGGGCGACCTTATAGGGTTTTCCCAATGCATCGGCGGTTTGCGTGGCGCGCAAAGCCGGGCTACAGAAGATTACGGTGTCTTCCGGAATGTGCATCCTCAGCCATTGTGCCACCCGTTCGGCCTGTTTCTTGCCTTTGGCAGTGAGTGCCCGGTCCATGTCGGGTTCCCCGTCTTGTGCATCGGCGTGTCGCCAAAGAATCAAATCCATGTAACACCTGCAATGAAATGAGCCACCTTAGCGTAAGGGAGGGCGATGACGCCTTTGTGACAGGAAGCATCCGATCAACTGTTGTCCCCATCCAGCAACCCGCCCAATCCCCCCAGTACGGAGCCCTCACCAGCCTGTTTTCCACCCATTTGGGGGGCGGCGGAGATGATGCGATTGGCCAGCCGGGAAAATGGCAAGGTTTGCAGCCAAATTTTGCCGGGGCCGGTCAAGCGCGCGAAGAACAGACCCTCTCCGCCAAACAGGGCGGTTTTGACCTTGCCAACATATTGAATATCGAAGTCGACAGAAGGCTGCATGGCGGCAATACAGCCTGTATCGACGCGAATGCTTTCCCCTGGGGCCAGATTTTTTTCAGCGATCGTGCCGCCTGCGTGGAAGAACACCAGGCCATCGCCTTCTAGTCGTTGCAGGATGAAACCCTCTCCGCCGAAGAAACCTGCGCCCAGACGTTGCTGAAAAGCAATGCCGAGGCTCACGCCTTTGGCCGCGCACAGGAACGCGTCCTTCTGGCAAATCAGCGTGCCGCCAATGGCTGCAAGATCAACGGCCACGATTTTCCCCGGATAAGGGGCTGCAAAGGCAACGCGGCGTTTGATGTGTGCTTCATTCGCGTAAATGGTCGTGAACAATGACTCGCCGGTCAGCAGACGTTTGCCTGCGCCCACCAGTTTTCCGAGAAGGCCCGATTGGGAAGCTGAGCCGTCACCAAAAACGGTTTCCATGGCAATGCCATCCTGCATGAACATCATCATGCCCGCTTCGCCAATGGCGGCCTCGCCGGGGTCGAGCTCGATTTCAACGTACTGCATGTCGTCGCCGAGAATGTCGTAGTCAATGACGTCCATGGACATGGAGGCCTCCTTGATGCTCAGATCGGCAAGAAGTGAAATGTGGCCACGTTTTGAATAGCGCGGCTGAATGACTGGTTACTGCGGTCTTCGATGATCAGGGCGATGAGATCCATCTGTGCGATCAATTTTCCAAATTCACGCTCGAAACTCAGGTTTTGCATCTCGCCATCAAGACTGTTGCTGAGCAAAAGCTTGGAGCCGGTAGCAGATTTCGCATTTGATAGTTTCCAGACTGCGACTTCAATGTTGCGTGCGCAGTTGTACATCTTTTGAGGAGAAAGACGGTCGATCAGGTAATGCTTGGTCTTGAAGTCATAGGCAGACATGACCATGCCGGTCAGCGCTGACATGAAGGCAAAAACTCTGTCGCCGTTGTAAGTGTCCTGAAATGCAATGCGGAAGTTGTCTTGCCAGTTGAGCAGGGCAATGGGGGAGTCCTTCCCTCTATCGAGATGCTCGAAGATGCGGGCGGCGGCCGCTTCGGGTGAATCAAAGCCGACCTTGCGATATTCCTGTGGATTGCGGCGGTAGAGTTTTTCCGTGGTCAGCCTCAGGCTTTTCAGAGCCTCTTGCAGCGTGAGTTCGCTGATCATGTCGACATCACTTTTGACGAGATTGCTCAAAGCGAAATCTCTCGCAGGGAGAGGCGATCCGTCTTTGCGATGGATGCCCTGTTCGGCACAGCCGCCCAGCAACAGGATGAGCGGGATCAAGCTAGTCAGAAGACGCATGTCGATGCCTTTGAAAAATCAGGAAAGAGGTTCCGAGAGCCTTGCCTACTCTATCGCTCGCCAAGCTGTGGCGTCTTCGCCGGGTGCATGAAATGCCCAAAAAAAATTTATTTGTAAAAAAATAAGTCTGATTAGAGGGGGGGGGAGGGGGGTGCTATTCTCGCGCACCGCTTAAGCCTGTATGGGCTTATCAGTTTTCTCTAATTAACCCCCAAGGAGCCCGCATGTCCCGACTCGTGAAACCCCACGGTGGTGGCGAACTCAAGCCTTTGCTGCTTGAAGGCACAGCGCGTGATGCCGAACTGGCCCGCGCCCAGTCTCTGACCAAGATCAACATGTCTTCGCGCGAGACCGGCGACCTGATCATGATGGGTATCGGCGGTTTTACCCCGCTCGATGGTTTCATGACCCACGCCGATTGGCTGGGCGTGTGTGATGGTTACAAGATGGCTTCTGGTCTGTTTTGGCCGATTCCCGTCACCCTGTCCACGGACGATGAAGCCGTCAAGGTGGGTGACGACATCGCCCTGGTTGATGCTCAGAGTGGCGAGATCATGGGCACCATGAGCGTGACCGAGAAGTACGGCATCGACAAGGCGCACGAGTGCATGCAGGTCTACAAGACCACCGATCTTGAGCACCCTGGCGTCAAGATGGTCATGGCCCAAGGCAAATACAACTTGGCAGGCCCTGTCAAAGTGCTGTCTACCGGTACCTTCAAGGAAGAGTACGGCGAGCAGTTCATGACTCCGGCAGAAACCCGTGCCAAGTTCGAGCAGATGGGCTGGTCGAAGATTGCCGCGTTCCAGACGCGCAACCCGATGCACCGTTCGCACGAATATCTGGCCAAAATCGCCATTGAAACCATGGATGGTGTGTTGGTGCATTCCCTTCTGGGGGCGCTGAAGCCGGGCGATATCCCTGCCGAGGTGCGTTCTGAAGCCATCAGCGTGTTGGTTGACAACTACTTCGCCCCCAATACCGTGATCCAGGCGGGTTATCCGCTCGACATGCGTTATGCCGGGCCGCGTGAAGCTTTGTTACACGCCCTGTTCCGTCAAAACTATGGTTGTTCGCACCTCATCGTCGGCCGTGACCACGCTGGTGTGGGCGATTTCTACGGCCCCTTCGATGCCCAGAAGATCTTCGACGAGATCCCAAAGGGCTCGCTGGAGACCGTCAACATGAACATCGACTGGACGTTCTGGTGCAAGAAATGCGGCGGCATGGCCTCGCAGCGCACCTGCCCGCATACCAAGGACGACCGCATCCTGCTG
>JAGXQV010000016.1 GCA_018336195.1 Sulfuricella sp.
GGCGTGTCGATTTTGGTGTGCTGCGTGCTGGTTTTAGGTGGCAGTGTGCCGTCTCTGTTTCTTCTATTTGATCCTGGCTGATTGCTCATGCGGGAACTCACGATTGCAGTAGATGCGATGGGGGGGGATCACGGCCCTCACGTTACTGTCAAATCTGCGCTGAATATCCTGCGGCGTTACCAAGACGTCAATATTGTGCTTGTAGGGTTGGAGCCTGCTGTAGAAGCGGAGCTCAAAGCCAATCGGGTGGCCGTCGGATCACGTTTGCGCATCCATCATGCCAGCGAGATTGTGAAGATGGATGACCCGCTTAATGTGGCTTTGCGCATCAAAAAAGACTCTTCCATGCGTCAGATGGCTGAGTTGGTCAAACGTGGTGAGGCAGATGCTGGTGTGTCTGCGGGGAACACTGGTGCGTTGATGGCCGTTTCCCGTTTTGTGCTGAAGACCTTGCCAGGGATCGAGCGCCCGGCAATTGCATCCTCACTGCCAGCGAGCACTGGTGGGCGTACTTACATGCTTGATCTTGGGGCTAATGTGGACTGCTCTGCGGGGCATTTGTTGCAGTTCGCAATCATGGGGGCATCGCTTGTTTCTGCTGTGGAACATAAAGAACGTCCCTCTGTTGGCTTGCTCAATATCGGTGAAGAAGACATCAAAGGCAACGACGTCGCCAAGCGGGCTGGTGAGTTGCTGAAGGCAAGCGGCCTGAATTTTCATGGCAACGTTGAGGGCAACGACATCTACAAGGGCACGGTGGATGTGGTTGTCTGTGATGGTTTTGTCGGTAATGTCGCGCTGAAAACTTCGGAAGGTCTGGCTAAGTTGTTCGCAGAAGAACTACGAGGTTCCTTCAGAAAGAATTACTTCACAAAGCTGGCAGCCTTGTTTGCCTGGTCTGTGTTGCGGGCTTTCAAGCACAAACTCGATCCGCGTCGTTACAACGGTGCGAGCCTGCTGGGTTTGAATGGCGTCATCATCAAAAGCCACGGCTCTGCGGACGTGTATGCCTTCGAGCAAGCTATTTCCAAAGCGGTAGAAGAGGTGCGCGGAGGTTTATTGCGGCGCATTGCCGATCATGTTGGTAATCACCATGCGCAATCCATTGAAGAAGGTCACGCAGCATGAATGACGTCACTCCCCCCTCTCTCGTGTACGCACGCATCGTAGGTACTGGTAGTTATCTTCCGGCCCGTATTTTGGCCAACGCCGATCTCGAAAAGTTGGTGGAAACCACGAGCGAGTGGATTGTTGAGCGCACGGGGATTCGCGAGCGTCATATGGCGGCTGAAGGTGAGTTGACCAGCGATCTGGCGCAACAGGCAGCGGAACGGGCACTTGAGGCAGCAGGTCTGGATGCAGGTGACATCGATCTGATCGTCGTGGCCACGACCACACCTGATCGGGTGTTTCCCAGCACGGCGTGCATTCTTCAGGCCAAGCTTGGCATATCCAACGGTTGCCCGGCGTTTGATGTGCAGGCCGTGTGCAGCGGCTTCGTGTATGCCGTGTCGGTGGCCAACAATTTCATTCGTGCCGGACAAGCCAGGAATGCTCTGGTCGTCGGTGCCGAAACCCTTTCCCGCATTACCGACTGGAGCGATCGGGGTAATTGCATTCTGTGGGGGGATGGCGCGGGTGCGGTGGTGCTTCAGGCTTCCAGCGAACCGGGTATTCTGGCCACGCATTTGCATGCGGACGGGCGTTATCAGGATCTTCTCTTTGTCGACGGGGGCGTTTCCCTGAAAACAGAGGGTGCTTTTTACATGCGCATGTCGGGCAATGCCGTGTTCAAAATGGCGGTCAATACGCTGGACGCCATTGTCGATGAGACGCTCGAGGCCAATGGACTGTCGAAATCCGACATTGATTGGCTGGTTCCCCATCAAGCCAATACCCGCATCATCCAGGCGACAGCCAAAAAACTGGGAATGAGCATGGAGCGTGTTGTCGTGACGGTTGATCGCCATGGCAACACCTCTGCGGCTTCAATTCCCCTGGCACTGGATACAGCAGTCCGTGAAGGCAAGATTCAGGCAGGAGAAACCGTTTTGATGGAAGCTTTTGGCGGCGGTTTCACTTGGGGGTCGGTATTGCTGAAATTCTGAGTGCCTGTGGGGCGTCTCATGGATGCAGCAAGCCTTGCGTCAACATCTGAAGGCTTTTTTCCAAGCCGGAGAATTCGATGAAATTTGCATTGGTATTTCCAGGTCAGGGCTCTCAGGCCGTGGGCATGATGCTTCCCTATGGCGAAGGTGTGCGTTCAACTTTCGCCGAAGCTTCTGAGGCGCTGGATGTGGATCTGTGGGACATGGTGGTCAATGGTCCGGCTGATGCTCTGAACCAGACAATCAACACCCAGCCGACCATGCTGGCTGCGGGCGTTGCGGTGTGGCGTTTGTGGCGTGAAAACGGTGGGGCCATGCCCGCCTTGATGGCGGGTCATAGCCTGGGTGAGTACACCGCCTTGACTTGCTCTGGTGCGCTGGATTTTGCCGATGCAGTACGTTTGGTGCGCCTGCGCGCCGAGGTCATGCAATCGGCGGTGCCTGAAGGCGAGGGGGCCATGGCGGCGGTATTGGGCCTGGATGATGACAGTGTTCGTGCCGTATGTGCCGAGGCCGCCCAGGGCGAAGTGCTGGAAGCTGTCAACTTCAACTCTCCCGGACAAGTGGTGATTGCGGGCAACAAGGCTGCTGTAACACGAGGATGCGTTCTGGCCAAAGAAAAAGGCGCGAAACGCGCCTTGCCGTTACCGGTTTCTGTGCCTTCGCATTGTGCCCTGATGCGACCTGCGGCCGAAAAACTGGCAACTGCATTAGCCAGTATTGAAATCAGAACACCGGAAGTGCCTGTTTTGCATAACGCCGATGTGACTGTGCACGCCACGCCAGACGCTATTCGGGACGCTTTGGTGCGCCAGCTTTATCAGCCGGTTCGTTGGGTGGAGTCGATGCAAGCCATGGCAGCGCAAGGCATTGGCATGGTTGTCGAGTGTGGCCCGGGCAAGGTGCTGGCAGGGCTGAACAAGCGCATTCTCGATGGCATACCCACTCTGGCTATGACAGATAGCGCTTCCCTGGCCGAAAGCATTACCCAATCTCAAGCTTGAAAACAGACGTGATGCAAAGGATGGAGACTCATATGGAAGGTCGTGTTGCATTGGTGACGGGTGCCAGCCGGGGAATCGGCAAGGCGATTTTGCATGCTCTTGGCAAGGCCGGTGCCGTTGTGATCGGCACGGCGACGAGCGAATCGGGTGCTGCAGCCATTACGCAATCCCTGCTGGATGTGGGACTCAAGGGCGAGGGGTTGATGCTGGATGTTACCGACGCGACCCGGGTAGAAGGGGTGATCGAAGCTATCCAGGCTAAACAGGGACGCATTGATATTCTGGTCAACAACGCAGGCATTACCCGTGACAACCTGTTGATGCGCATGAAAGACGACGAGTGGAATGCCATCCTCGACACCAACCTGTCTTCCGTGTTTCGTTTGTCCCGTGCGGTATTGCGCCCCATGATGAAAGCCCGATTCGGACGGATTATCAGCATTGCCTCGGTTGTCGGCACGGCGGGGAATGCCGGGCAGACCAATTATTCTGCCGCAAAAGCAGGCATGATCGGTTTTTCAAAATCACTGGCC
>JAGXQV010000017.1 GCA_018336195.1 Sulfuricella sp.
CGGTGGGAGTGGGCTTGATGAATCTGACGTACAACCTCAAGCGGATCGAGACGCTGATTCGCCTGAAGGTGTTCAAGTTCGACAGGGTAGCTGCGTCCGCAATCCCGAGAACGGCATGAAAACGACCAGAAAAGTCCGGAAAACGGGGACGATTTTGACAAAAATCACTCGCTTGACAGACCCTTGTTCAAATTTAAACCACCGTGTTGCTATGCGAGTGGAAATGGGTGGATTTATAGAAGTGCCCTGATATTTGCGGTAACATCCCTGCATAGTCCGTCAAGTGGGGAAATCCTGCCATGCAAGCCTATAAAACCTATGCCCGTGTCGATTCCAGCGGCAGGTTGTCGTTGGAAAACCTGCCTTTTGCCGAAGGTGCCCTGGTCGAGGTGCTGGTGGTCGATCCACACCGCAGTGCGCCGGAACGGGAGGAGTCTTGGCGGCGTTTGATGCGGCAAGTTCAGGAATTACCTCAGGTTAAAGCCTTGAGTGATGCGGATATCGCTGACGAAATTGACGCTTATCGGGAAACTCGGTGAAGGTGGTCATCGACACCAGCGTTCTGGTTTCCGCGGTGCTCAAGGATCGTTTACCTGAACGGGTAATCTTGTGGTGCGTCGGTAATCCCGACGTGACTTGGCTCGTATCTCCTGCCATCCTGGCTGAATACGAGGGCGTCATGCGCCGTCCGAAGTTTGCCCTGCCTTCGGAAACGCTTGCCTGGTGGCTGGAGTTGTTGGTTTCGGACACTGTGCTGGGTTACCCGGAAAACACCGTTGACTTCCCTCGCGACCGTAAGGACGCCCCTTTTCTGGAATGTGCCCAGGCTGGCCAAGCCGATTATTTGCTTACCGGCGATGGCGATTTTGCCGAGGCGAGTTCCCTGGTTTCAGCGAAAATCGTGAATGTTCGCGAATTCGCGGCTGAGGTTGGCGTGGTTTCCTGAATTGGCCGGTACGTCACTCGGTGAAACCGGCGAGACAACATAGTCACCATGAATGCTCCACCGTTTGCATTCTCTGGCGCCCCCGTGTCTGCGATGCTTCATGCATCTTGGTCGGCGGCTGGGGAATGTGGGAGAATTGCCGACGCATACCCAATGCCGCATGGGAAACAACATGGATCGCTCGCAAGCTCTTGAACTTCTCGCCCGCAGCAAACCGCCGCTCGCCGCGCGCTACGGGGTCACCCGGCTTGCCCTGTTCGGCTCTACCGCCCGCGACGCCGCCCGCGAAGACAGCGACGTCGATATCCTGATCGCTTTCGACGGCCCCGCCACGTCGGAACGCTATTTCGGCGTCCAGTTTTATCTCGAAGACCTGTTCGGTTGCCCGGTCGATCTGGTCACGGAAAAAGCCCTGCGCGCGGAGTTGCGCCCATTCGTCGAAAAGGAAGCATTGGGTGTCTGATTCTATGCCGCGCGAATGGCGTTTCTATCTCGACGACATGATCGGTTTTGCCGAGAAAGTCCTCGCCTACACCGACGGCCTCGACCAGCCCGCCTTCGTATCCAGCGGCCTGAATTACGACGCCACGGTACGCAACCTGGAATTGATCGGCGAGGCCGCCACCCATATCCCCGAAGCGGTGCGCCTGTCCCACCCGGAAATCCCCTGGCGGCTCGCCATCGCCACCCGCAACCGCTTGATTCACGGCTACCTCGGCATCGACAACGACCTGCTGTGGAGCATCGTGCGCGACGACGTGCCAAGGCTGCTCGGCCAACTGCGCACGTTCCAGGCGGCGCTGGCATGAAGGCGGCCCTCGTGTGGTCCGCTTAGATGTGCACTAGAACCCTGTGCCATTTATGTGAGCCCTTCGGTCATGGGAGTTAACAAGCCGTCTGATGCCCAAACGCAGGCGATATGGCCTAATCAGTTATACGGGCCAGTTTCAACTTGTCTGCGATTCCTTGGAGATGAAATGCAGATTGCTGGCAGTACGAAAAGGGCAATAGTGGCATTGGAAAATTCCAGGTCGTTGCTTGTCATTACGGCTGACTGGATGCGGCAAAAAGGAAATACGGAGATGGCTGATAAGGCGGTTGAACTGCTATCAGATGCTCCCGACGATTGGGCGCGTAAAGAGCGGGAACAGGATTTCCCAACAGTTAAACGGCATAGTTTGATCTCAATGTGGGGCGCGCTCGAAGTGGCTATTGAAGATACATTTGTACAAATACTGCTCAATGATCCATTTGCACTTGCAAGTGTATTTGCCCTTGGAGTTAAGGGGGGAAAAGGGCACTCCGTCTTAACGGAGCGGGATGCACGTATGCTTTATCGGCGTACAGAGAGTAAATTGCGACATTTACCTTTTGCTGAGTCGCTGCAACAGACCCTTGCATCGGTCGGTTTAAAGCTTATTGTTCGTTCCCATCACGCTACAATCTTGGCAGAGGTCAATGAAGTCCGAAATACTCTTCTTCATAGGGGCGGCCTTATTGACTCACGCGCGATTTCGAGGGTTCCCTCATTGGCTCGATATGAAGGAACCATATTTCCGATTTCCGAGGATTTTTTTCTCAAATCATTTGATGGCATTTCGTCGATAGTCGTTTCTATGATGGGTGCGGTAGGTGAGTACGCCCTTAGCAAACATTGGGTGCAACATGAGTAAACTCTTGAGGAGAATCAGGGGGACAAGTTTACATTCGGAATTTTTTGAGGCCCAGATGCAATGGCGGAATGGGCGCAACTGACGTTTGGCGCGGTCCTGCGGGGAGGGAAATAAGGTTCCCGGCCCCCGCCCGCCGCTAATTAACGGATAATGCCGCTTTCCCTGCGATGGAGCCTCCCTTGAAACGACTCGACACCGCCACCCTCGACGCCCTGAGCGAAGAAGCCCAGCTTTCCCCGCGCCTGCGCAGCAACCGCAACCTCCACGAAGAACTCAGCGACCCGGTGCAGCGCCTGGCCATTGCCATGGAACCGGATACCCTGGTGGTGCCGCACCGCCATCCGCATACCTGGGAGCTGTTGTATCCGCTGCGCGGTCGTTTCGTGGTACTGCATTTCGATGAAGCTGGCACGGTGACTGAGCGTACCGTGTTGGGCGAGGAGTGCGCGGTGCTGGAAAATCCCGCCGGGGCGTGGCACGCGGTGCTGTCGCTGGATAGCGGCGGGGTGATCTTCGAGGTGAAGCGCGGTCCCTACCTGCCGCTGGCGCAGGCCGACCAAGCCGCGTGGGGTGCCGGGCGCAGCGCGGCGGAACTGAATGCCTGGTATGCCGTCGCCCAGGTCGGCGAGCGGCTTGTGTAAAAGCAGTGTTCAGTTTTGAGTGTGAAGTGAAGTGTTAAGTTTTGAGTGCTTAGTGTTTAGTTGATGTCGCCGCGCTATGCGCGGCGGGACTTATCGATGCGCGAAGCGCATTCCACAACTAAACACTAAGCACTGCCTTTTCCTACCACCACTTCTTCATCTTGAAATACGCCACCATCCCCAGCGCCGTGCCCAGCATTACCAGCCACGCCGCCGGGTAACCCCATTCCCAGTCGAGCTCCGGCATGTGCTTGAAATTCATGCCGTAGATGCCGGCGATCCAGGTCAGCGGCATGAAAATCGTGGCGATCACGGTGAGTACTTTCATCACCGCGTTCATGCGGTTGCTGACGCTGGACAGGTAAATGTCGAGCATTCCCGAGAGCATGTCGCGGAAGGTCTCGATGGTGTCGATTACCTGCACGGTGTGGTCGTACACGTCGCGCAGGTAATATTCCGTGCCGGCCTGGATCAGGGTGGTATCGCGGCGCTGCATGGCCGCCACCACCTCGCGCAGCGGCCACACCGACTTGCGCAGATAGATCATTTCGCGCTTCAAGTGGTGGATGTGCTGGAGGGTTTCCGGACCGGGATTGCCGATCAGGTTTTCTTCCAGCGCTTCGATATGCTCGCCGAGCTTTTCCAGGATGATGAAATAGTTGTCGATTACCGCGTCGAGCAGGGCATAGGCGAGAAAATCGGCGCCCTGCTTGCGGATTTGCCCCTTCGCCGCGCGCAGGCGATTGCGCAACGGCTCGAATACATCGCCCTCGGCGCCTTCCTGGATAGATAGCACGAAATTCGGCCCGAGGATGATGCTCACCTGTTCGGAGGCGATTTCCCCGCTGGCGTGGCCGTTGGTGAGCATACGCAGCACGATGTAGAGATAGTCGCCATAATCCTCCAGCTTGGGGCGCTGGTCGGTGTTGAGAATGTCCTCCAGCACCAGCGGGTGCAGGCCGAACTGGCTGCCGATCTGTTCCAGCGCGGGGATGTCGTGGCCGCCCTCGATGTCCACCCACACCACCCCGCCATGATCGAGCGCGGCGCGGCACTGCTCGATGGTCGCGCCCTGGATGTTTTCGCAGTGCTGCTCGTCGTAGTCGAACAGGTCGATGCGCATCGCGGCAGTCTTGCGCTCGCCGATGTGCACCAGCGAGCCGGGCGGCAGGCCGGCCTTGCGCGAGCGTTTTTTGAGGGTGTGGCGGGACATCGGTCAGGGCCCGGGTTTGAGGAGTTTTTCGAAGGATTCCGGGCTGAAGCCCACCATATGCCGCGATTGGTAAAGGATCACCGGCACTCCTTTGGCTTTCAGCGCTTTCATCTTGCCGCGCGCGAAGTCGGAAACGTCGATGTCCCACTCGTCAAAGACGATGCCCTTGCTCTTCATATAAGCCTTGGCCTTGGTGCACTGGCCGCACCACTGCGCGGATATCAGGGTGACGCGCTTGACCGACTCGCCATTGTTGCCGGTCGCCGGAGCGCCGCTCCAGGTGGTGATCTTGAGCGCTTCGGCTTTTTGCCCGGAGGCCGCATCGGGCGGCTTGTCAGTGAAGCTGATCCGCCCGTCCGGGCCGACCACCTTGTAAATGCCGGAACCCGCCAGCGCGGAAGAAACGCCGGCTGACAGCGCCAGCACCAGATAAATCAAGATGAGCCAGGAGTGCATGAAGTTTTCTCGACGGCTTCGGGAGAACGGCCATTCTGCGGGCAGCGGCAACGGATGGCAAGCGCACCCCAAGTTTCGCGGCATCGGTTAAACTGGCACCCATTTCCCAACCTCATTATCGAATCGACATCATGGCCCAATATGTAATGTCCATGCTCCGCGTGAGCAAAGTGGTCCCCCCCAAGCGCCAGATCATCAAGGATATCTCGCTGTCCTTCTTCCCCGGCGCCAAGATCGGCCTACTCGGCCTCAACGGCTCCGGCAAGTCCACGGTGCTGCGCATCATGGCCGGGGTGGACAAGGAATACGAGGGCGAAGTGCAATGGCAGCCCAACATGTCCATCGGTTACCTGCCCCAGGAACCGCAATTCGAGCCGCAAAAGACGGTGCGCGAAGTCGTGCAGGAAGGGCTGGGCGAGGTCTTCCAGGCCCAGCAGAAGCTCGATGAAGTGTATGCCGCCTACGCCGACCCGGAAGCCGATTTCGACGCCCTGGCCGCCGAGCAGGCGCGCCTCGAAGCGATTCTCGCCGCCGCCGACGGCGGCAGCGCCGAGCAGCAGATGGAAATCGCCGCCGACGCGCTGCGCCTGCCGTCCTGGGATGCCGTGATCCAGAACCTTTCCGGCGGCGAAAAGCGCCGCGTGGCGCTGTGCAAGCTGCTGCTCTCCAAGCCCGACATGCTGCTGCTCGACGAGCCGACCAACCATTTGGACGCCGAATCGGTGGAATGGCTGGAGCAATTCCTCACCCGTTTCCCCGGCACCGTGGTCGCCGTCACCCATGACCGCTACTTCCTCGACAACGCCGCCGAATGGATACTGGAGCTGGATCGCGGCCACGGCATCCCCTGGAAGGGCAACTATTCGAGCTGGCTGGAGCAGAAGGAAGCCCGTCTCGAAACCGAGCAAAAGCAGATCGACGCCCACATGAAGGCGATGAAGCAGGAACTCGAATGGGTGCGTTCCAACCCCAAGGCCCGCCAAGCCAAGTCCAAGGCCCGTCTGGCGCGCTTCGAAGAACTGTCGAGCAACGAATACCAGAAGCGCAACGAAACCCAGGAAATCTTCATCCCGCTGGGCGAGCGCCTCGGCGACAAGGTGATCGAGTTCAACAACGTCACCAAGGCCTTCGGCGAGCGCCTCTTGATCGACAACCTGAGCTTCGCCATCCCGCCCGGCGCCATCGTCGGCATCATCGGCCCCAACGGCGCCGGTAAATCCACCCTGTTCAAGATGATCCTGGGCCGCGAACAGCCCGATTCCGGCGCCATCGACATCGGCCCGACGGTGAAGGTCGCCGCCGTCGATCAATCGCGGGAAGGCCTGGACAACGGCAAAACCGTCTTCGAAGCCATTTCCGGCGGCGCCGACATCCTCTCCGTGGGGCGCTTCGAAATGCCCTCGCGCGCCTACATCGGACGCTTCAACTTCAAGGGCGGCGACCAGCAGAAAATCGTCGGCAACCTCTCCGGCGGCGAGCGCGGACGCCTCCATCTGGCGCAAACCCTGATCGCCGGCGGCAACGTCCTGCTGCTCGACGAACCCTCCAACGACCTCGACGTGGAAACCCTGCGCGCCCTCGAAGACGCCCTCCTGGAATTCGCCGGCTGCGTGCTGGTAATCTCCCACGACCGCTGGTTCCTCGACCGCATCGCCACCCACATCCTCGCCGCGGAAGGCGAATCGCAATGGAACTTCTTCAACGGCAACTACCAGGAATATGAGGCCGACAAACGCAAGCGCCTGGGCGAAGAAGGCGCCAAGCCCAAGCGGATACGGTATAAGCCGATTAGCCGGTAATGTGTAGAGTCCCTCTCCGACAGAGGGCTACCATATGCGCACAAATTTGAAGATATATGCATACGGTAGCCCACTGAGTGGCTCTGGCTAACACCCGACACGCAGACTAGAATGTTCTTCATGCAAATGGAGGGTTGACCATGCAAGCAATTGAATTTGTCAGCAAAGCGCACGATGGCGTGGTGGACTTGCCCAGTGAGTATCAAGCCTGGAATGGAAAACAAGTTCGCGTGATCTTGCTCGAAGCGGTAAACGAAGTCTCAAAACACCAGTCCTCGTTCAAGGCGGCGAGCATTTCCACACGCGGCTACCGCTTCGACCGTGAAGCTGCCAATGAGCGGTAAGCTTTTCCTCGATACCAATATCCTGGTGTATCTCTACTCTGCGGATGAGTCGGAGAAACGGGCTGCCGCGCTCGAATTGATTAGTCAAAATAATTCCACCATCAGCACACAAGTGCTGAGCGAACTCGCCAACACATTGAGCCGCAAGTTCCATTTGCCTTATGAAGTCGTTGCGCAGGCGGTTTCGGAAGTGCGAAGTTCATGCACTGTTATTCCCGTAATGCCTGAAACCATTTCCCAGGCTTTGAGCCTGGCAAACAAATACCATTATTCATATTACGACAGCCTGATTTTGGCAGCCGCATTGTCGGAGGATTGCAGCACGCTTTTCACCGAAGACATGCAACACGGACAAATCATCGAAGCGATGCTGACAATACAAAACCCGTTTGCCTAGAAATTTGGAGCGCAACACGACGCTGGCGGATAACTGGCAACGGTATGATAATTTTGAAGCGCCTACCGTATTGATTGATGATTGATGAGAGACAGCAATAATGAAAGCCCCGATTTCCCACCTGAAAGACCCCGATTTGCAAAAAGTCCCGCAAGCCTTGCTGCGCGCGGCAGAGAAAGCGCGCCAACTGGCCGAGCAAACCGGTACGCCGTTTGTGGTGCGGCGGCATGAGATCGGTGACGACACGGAAATGACCGGTGATAACAAATTGATAAGGGTTTGTGTAAGACAATGAACGGAAAAAGATTGGCGTGTGTCGATTTGTTTGCCGGCGCGGGTGGGTTTTCTCTTGCCGCCGCGAATGCCGGCCTTTCGATCATCGCCGCTGTCGAAAAAAACAGCAATGCGTGTTCGACCTATCGCCGGAATATTTTGGAAGCATTGGGCAATGCAGGGGAACTGTATGAGGGGGATATTCTGGAAATTTCCCCGGAAACTCTGATGGAGGCGCATTTCGCTGAAAATAACGGCTGCGATGTTGTGTTGGGCGGCCCGCCTTGCCAAGGCTTTTCAGTTCACCGCATCAACGATGCCGGCGTCGGAGACCCTAGAAATGCGCTGATATTGCGTTATTTCGAGTATGTTGCGACACTTCGTCCAAAGGTCTTCCTCATGGAAAATGTTCCGGGAATACTTTGGCCGAGGCATAAGGATTTTCTGGATGCTTTCTATGAACAAGGCGAAATTTCCGGCTATGACGTTCAACCTCCGATAGTTCTGGATGCGAGGGATTTCGGCATTCCGCAACGGAGAAAACGGGTTTTTATCCTTGGCGTGCGCAAAGATTTTCCATTTCTCGCCACTTGGCCACCGGTCGCAACGCATGGTGACAGTAAGGCGCGGGATATGAATCCGGCGTTACAGCCGTGGATTCCGGCTTCAACGGTGTTTGCGCAACCGCAACCCGACAACGATGAAAATCACTTGCACATGAACCACACGCAGGAACTGGTCGAGGTGTTCAAATCCACCCCTTTAAACGGTGGAAGCCGGCGGGAATCAAACCGGGTTTTGCCATGCCACGATGGGCATAGCGGTCACGCCGACGTGTACGGAAGAATCAATCCCGCCGAGCCAGGCCCGACCATGACCACGGCTTGCGTTAATCCTTCGAAAGGCCGTTTCGTTCATCCGACTGAGCACCATGGCATTACCGTCCGCCAAGCGGCGCGTTTCCAGACTTTCCCAGACTGGTTTGTCTTTCAAGGTGGACTTATGGCGGCCGGCGAACAGATTGGAAATGCTGTTCCCGTTCAACTTGGGGAAATCCTGCTTCGTGCCGTCGTTAAAGGTATCGAAAAAGGTCAACAAGAAATCGAATCCCGAATAGACAATGGTGAAGCCCATGGTTGATGCGATTGCCTTCAAAACCCGTGCGAGAACGATAGATCACCTTGGTCGGGAACAAATTGCGGACTGCCCGACGGCCATTTCCGAATTATGGAAAAACGCCTATGACGCCTATGCGCGTGAAGTCGCGTTACATATCTTTGACGGAGAAGTGCCGATTGCCGCCATTTTTGACAATGGTCACGGCATGAGTGGGCAGGAATTTGTCGAAAAGTGGCTGGTTATCGGCACCGAATCCAAAGCATCGTCGATGGAAACTCCTACAGAAGATCGCAATGGACTTCCCTATCGTGAACGCCAAGGTCAGAAGGGTATCGGTCGTCTTTCTTCAGGTTATTTAGGTTCGCTGCTCCTTCTTGTTTCAAAGCGGAACACAGCCCAGTTTGTGGCTACGCTCATTGACTGGCGCTTGTTTGAAAACCCATTCATGTACTTGCAGGACATCGAAATTCCCGTAGTCGAATTTGAAAATCAGGAAGAATTGTGGATACACCTGCCCGCCTTATTCGACAAAATGATGGGCAACGTATGGGGAGACGGAAAAGACAAGGCTCGCGATGAGCGCATTGCTTTGGCCTGGGCTGCATATGATGAGCTTGAAGAGCGAGCAGGCCGCCCGTCGGCAAGAAAAGCTATCGAACAAACCCTGATTGGCACGACGTTTACGGAGCGCCATATAGAAAACTGGCCTGTTTGGGCCAACAAGTGGCCGCATGGAACGGCCATGCTGATGGCCGGTATCGTATTTGATCTTGATGCACAACTCCAAAACACTGAAACCTCAAATGAGGCCGATACGGTGAAAAGTGCAAAAGACAAACTTTTCCAGACCTTATCCAATTTTACCGATCCCTTTGTTGACCCCAACGAGGCCAACAGCGAATTCGGCGCAGATGATTTCCGCTATTCCGTAACGGCTTGGGAAGGCGCGTTGAGCCGCCCTATCCTTTCCGATGAACGCGAGTTCGACTACAGGAACCTCGAAGAGTTGGAGCATGTGCTTGAAGGCGTAATTGACCGGAACGGCATTTTTCGAGGAAAAGCCAAGGCATTCGGAAAATGGTTGGATGGTGAAATAACGATCAACCCTATAAATGCCGTTCCAACTCGCGCTGATAGCCGCATTGGAACATTCCATTTGCGGGTCGGAACTTTTGAACAAATGCAGGATAAAACCACCCTTCCCGATGAGTTGTACACGCGACTTTTTGCGCAGGCAGAAAAGTACGGTGGATTTATGGTGTTTAGAAATGGCCTGCGCGTCATGCCATATGGTCGGGAAGATAACGATTATTTTGAAATCGAGAAACGCCGCACGATTCATGCAGGGCGTTGGTTCTGGTCGAATCGGCGACTTTTTGGGCGAGTGGCATTAACCCGCCGTGAAAATTCGAACCTACGCGACAAAGCCGGACGAGAAGGGATTATCGACAACAAAGCTGCAAAGGTATTCCGTGATGTCGTCATCAACATCCTAAAGGAGAGTGCAAAGCGATTTTTCGGAACCGACTCGGAAGTTCGCCAACATATACTCCCCGAGCTTCAGGCCAATTATGCCAAACAAAAAGCCGAAGAAGCGCAGAAGAAAGTCAAGGCGCGAAAAAGACGAGAATTCCGTAGTCGGTTGGCGTCCAACCTCCCGGAAATTCGAGTGCTTGAGCAGGAGATGGGTGAGCTGGCTGAAAAGGCGCAGGAAGGGAATCTGCCGACAAGCGAGACGGAGTTGCTGGCAATGCGGGAACATATTCTGGCGCTAAAAGCCCGCCGATCCGAGCTTGCGTTGGGACCGCCGCCGAACACCTTGGGCAGCTTGGAATCGGATTATCGGGAATTTCGAAACTGCGACATTCGCGCCGCCGAACTGGTGGTTCGCCTTAGCGATTCGATTTCCCATACCTTGGAGAAAATCAAACCACAGTCCTCTCGGGATGCCGCCTATTCCGAGATCAGCCGCAATGCCGCATACCTGCAACATCGGTTGCGCAAATGGTCTGCGGAAGCCAAGGATATTCTCAGCGCAGAAATTAAACGGGTTTCCGGCCTTGTCGAGGACAGGAATAAACGTTATCACACCGAAACACTGCCCTTGCTGGATGATCTGGAGCATGGGCGGACAACTTTGTCCAAGGTTCTCGATCAACTTGAATTGGAACGCGACAAACAGGATCGTGAGAACTCGGATATCTTCGAGCCCTATATCTCAACACTGAAGAGCTTACAGGAAAGCGTGGATATTGAATCCCTGGTCAGCTTTACGATGGATGAGTCGGCTGGACTGCGCCGGGAAGTGGATCGACTAAATGCGTTGGCGCAGCTCGGTATCACGGTAGAGATCATTGGTCATGAAATTGAGGGGCTGGAAATGACCATTTCCAGAGGCTTGGAAAATTTACCCGAGACGGCAAAGAACACGCCAACTTTCAATGCGGTAAGAACCGCACACCATGCGCTTGTGGACAGGCTGCGCTTCCTTTCCCCGTTAAAGCTATCCGGCGAAAAAATCAAGACATGGATCAGCGGGGAGAAAATCGTCGAATACGTTAAGGGTTTCCTCGGGGACTCGCTTGAACGCCGAGGAATCGCCTTGGAAGTTAGCCCGGAATTTGTGAAATTCAGCGTGTTCGAGCAGGCGTCCAGAATCTTCCCGGTGTTCATCAATCTGGTGAACAACGCCGCTTATTGGGTAGGCCAATCCAAGAGAGGCGACGGAACAATATTGCTGGACGTTATCGACGGAAAGGTTGTTGTTGCCGATAACGGCCCCGGCGTGGAAAAAGACGACCGGAAGAACCTTTTTACCCTGTTCTTTACCCGCAAGATACGCGGCGGGCGCGGGGTGGGGCTGTATCTGTGTCGCGCCAATCTGGCGGCGGGCGGACATACGATCAGCTATGCAACCGGAAACAATATGCAAAAACTATCCGGGGCAAATTTCATTATTGATTTCAGGGGGGCACGGTATGAGTAGCAATACGGCAGCGGAACTTGACGTTCATGATAGCCTCATCCGTGAAGCCTTCATTGACCCGATTCGCACGGTCATCGTGGTCGACGACGAATATCCCACTCTGGATAGTTTGATCGCCAAGGAAACCTCCGGTGGCGACCCTTGGAATGGATCGAAGGAAGATGTAGAGCGCGTTCACCGTCTACTCGGGTTTGCAAGAGCAAGAACCAAGCCTTGGCTAGTGGATGTTCACGACGGCAAAAAGGTTACAACGGAAGCGGAATGCGGAATCGCTCCCCATTTGGATCATTCCGATCTATTGGTCTTGGATTACCACCTGGATGGAAATGAGGGAAACGGCGACAAGGCTATCGGCATTCTGCGAAAACTTGCGCGGAGCAATCATTTCAACTTGGTCATTGTTTATACGAAGGGCTATCAAGGCGACTTGAATAGGGTGGTTCGGGAAATTGCGCTGGGCCTGAGCTATCCTGAACCTGCTTTTCCCCTTGATGCCGACGACAGGAAATCCCTCGTCGATGCCTTGGAACAATGGGAAGATGACAACGAAGGGATTACCGAAAAACTAAAGGCTCAGGTATCCGACGATACTTACCTACGGCTCAGAACGAAATGCCCCGGCAACTCGGATGGCATACTCGGAATGGAAGAAGGGAAAAACATACTGGCGCTTTGGAACAAGCGACCAGCCGCTAACAAAATCAAACCGAAACAACTGACAAAGTGGTTGCTGGCGGAAAAACAGCAGGAGTTGGCTAACCAGTTTTCTAAAGAACCTCTCGGAAACATTCAGGTTGGACAATCAGCCGACATCAATTGGATACGAACGGACAAGCTGTTTATTACGGTACTTTCCAAGGAATGCGCTCCCGATGAATTTGAAACTCGGCTTACCGATGCGATAAAGACCTCTTCCCCGTCGCCTCACCGTTTGCTTCTCACAAAAATGAGGGCGGAGATTGACCAGCAAGGGGTGTCGGCTGAAGCGGTGATCCTTGGAAATAGACATATACAAGCCGAGTGGCTGAACGACTTCCTAAAACCAGATACGGTTGATACCAGAGCGGTAATTCACAACACCATAAATCGGCATTGGGAAGCTCTTGGCGACGAATTAAGCAACAACCTCCGCGACTTTGCGGAAGAATTGCGCAGCCATTTTGCCCCAATCGGGATAAAGGGCGTCATGGAGCAATGCGGCTTAAGCCCCGCAGATGTTGGAACCGATGAATCATTGAAGCGCTTCAACTGCTTTTCCAGCACAAAACCGATAGACAGATCACACCTGACGACAGGCCATATTTTTCAGATTGACATTGATGGTGGTGCGCCGAGCTTCTGGATTTGCCTTTCCCCTGCTTGTGACATGATTCCTGGGCAGAAGTCCTATCCAGGATTGAGCGACTGCATCCCCTTCATAGCGGCGAAGTTAGACGAGGTTTCGGGGAACAAAGCGCTTGAAAAAGCTACTGAAAATGTTTTCTTGTTTCTCGAAATTGACGACGAAATCAAAACGCTCAGCATATACAAGGACGGGAATCCTGCGGGCAAGCTGGAATGGGAACAGAAATTTGCGCGAAATAAAGGTCGGTTCCAACAAGAAAACCAAATTACTCTTGGTTCGATAGTTGAAGCGGAGACGGAACTCAAAGGCGAGTGGTTGGATGCCCGAGTGGTTGCCCAACTCCGTTCGGAATATGCGCTAAATTTGCTCCAGCGCATTGGTGCATTACTCTCACGCCCCGGCCTCGGCATGAACTTTAAGAACAAAAAGTAGCGCAGTGGATAGACTATCAACGGCTGAACGCTCTCGGGTTATGTCAGCCGTCCATGGAAAGAATACGACGCCCGAAATTAAAGTTAGGAAAGTTCTGCATGCGCTGGGCTTTCGCTTCCGCCTCCACAAGAAAGATTTACCTGGAAAACCGGATGTTGTTCTGGCCAAGTATCGAACGTGTATCTTTGTTCATGGGTGTTTTTGGCACCAGCATCCCGGATGCAAAAGAGCGTCCAGGCCAACCAGCAATGTGGAATTCTGGTCTCGGAAACTTCAAGGCAACATCGAACGAGACAAGAATAACCTCTCCAAGTTGCGTCACCTTGGATGGCGGGCGATAGTGATCTGGGAATGTGAGACAAAGAATATGGACGAGTTAAAACATAATCTCTGCGAGGTTTTCAGATTGGGAAACTTAAGGCAATCGCAACAGTCCTCCCAAAATACCAATCCACTGGAAAGAAAAATCTAGCCATGCTCACCCGTCAAACCATCCAGGCCGCCGCTGAACGTCTTGCCTCCGCCGCCAGTGCGCCCTGTCGGGTGATTCTGTTCGGCTCCTATGCCCGTGACGCGGCGGATGAGGGCTCCGACCTGGATTTCATGGTGATCGAGCGCGAGGTGGCGGACAAGGGCGCGGAATATCTGCGCTTGCGCAAGGCGGTTGGCGGCGTCGGTACGGGTGTGGATTTGCTGGTTTATCCGCTGAACGAATTCGAGCGGCGCAGCCAAGTGCCGGGAACGGTGCCGTATTGGGCTTGCAAGGAAGGCAAGGTACTCCATGACGGCATCGCTTGAAGAAGCGCGGCGCTTCCTGAATCTGGCCGGCGACGACCTCGCGGCTTATCGAACATTGGCGGACGCGGCGCATATCCGTCGCTCCATCGCGCTTTTTCATGCCCAACAAGCTGTTGAAAAATGCCTGAAAGCGGTGCTCTTCACCGCTGGCGTGGAGTTTCGCCGTACTCACGATTTGTATGAACTCGCCGACAAACTGGAACACGCGGGCGTTGATCTGCCCATCACCGCCGACGATTTGGGGCGACTCAACCCTTTCGCCGTGGATTTTCGCTATGACGACCAGCTTATTCCGGCGCTATCGAGGGAAGAGGTTGAGGCGATGACGCAGGAAATCCTGGCATGGGCCACGGCAATGGTTGAAAAAGTCGCGCAATGACATCGGAAATCCTTGTAATTGAGCCGGGCAAAACTCGCGCCTCGGATTTTTCGCGCCAGCCGGGAGCATGGGCCGGGTTGCCCAAGGCAGATGACGATTGGGATTCGCCGGAAACCAACGCGGCCATTACCAAGGAATTTTCCGGCGGTGAGTTTTTATAAACCTAAAAACTTCATTTGAACCGCCATCGCCCGCCAGGGCGATTTTCATCAGGTGCTTTCCCATGGTTACAACCGATAACCTCGAAACCTTCAATCTCGAAACCCTCCAACCCCGTTCCGTCTGGTCCCACTTCGCCACCCTCTGCGCGATTCCTCGTGCGTCGCTGCACGAGGCGGCGCTGATCGAGCATTTGATCGGCTGGGCGCAGGCGCGCGGCGCCGAGGCCGTCGTCGATGGGGTAGGCAACCTGATCCTGCGTAAGCCTGCCAGTCCCGGCTGTGAGAACGCACCGGGGGTGATCCTGCAAGGCCATCTCGACATGGTGTGCCAGGCCAATGCCGGCACGCCGCATGATTTCGAGCGCGATCCGATTCGGGCCGTGGTGCGCGACGGTTGGGTGGTTGCCGAGGAGACCACGCTGGGCGCGGACAATGGTATCGGCGTGGCGCTGGCCTTGGCGGCGCTGGAAGAGCCGGATTTGCGTCATCCGCCGCTGGAGGTGCTGCTCACCGTCAACGAGGAATCGGGGATGGACGGCGCGCGGGGGCTGGCGCCCGGCACCTTGCGCGGCACGACGCTGATTAATTTGGATACCGAGGAGTGGGGGCATTTTTACCTGGGCTGCGCGGGCGGAGTGGATGTGGAGGTGCGTGACTCTTGCGGGATCGTAAACCTGCCGCCCGCTTATGTGATCCGGCGACTGGCGGTGTCCGGGCTGCGCGGCGGCCATTCGGGCATCGACATCCATCTCGGGCGCGGCAATGCCATCAAGCTGCTGGCGGAGGCGCTGGGCGAGCTGGCCGGGCGCTTTGACTTGCGCCTGATCGAGCTGCAAGGTGGGTCGGCGCGCAATGCGATTCCCCGCGAGGCGTTCGCGCTGGTGGCCTTGCCTGCCGACCAGGCGGGCCGGTTGGCGGCCTGGGTGGCGCAGTGCGACGCGGCCTGGCGGCAGCGTTTTGCCGAGGCGGATGCCGGCGTCAATCTGGCGGTCAGCCCCGCGCCTGTGGATTGCGCGCCGATAAATATTGGCTCACCACCAACTGAGGGACAAAGCGCCCTATCCGCTGCGGACCAAAAACGCCTGCTGGCCTATCTCACCAGCGCCGCCAACGGCGTGACGCGGGTCAGCGACGCTTTCCCCGATGTAACCGACACCTCCGTCAACCTCGGGGTGGTCAGGCTGACACAGGGCGACTTCAGCGCCACTTCCAAGGTGCGCTCCCTGCACGACCAGCGGGCGGATCAACTGGCCGACCAATTGGTCGCACACGCCGCCGCCCACGGCCTGCGCGCCTGGAAGGACGGCGCTTATCCAGGCTGGACGCCGAATCCCGCCTCGCCGCTGCTGGCCTTGTGCCAGACGGTGTACGCCGCCGAATTCGGTCGGGACGCCAACCCGCAGGTGATTCACGCCGGGCTGGAATGCGGCCTGCTGGCGGCCAGTCATCCGCATCTCGACATGATTTCCTTCGGCCCCGACATCCGCGGCGCCCACGCGCCGGGGGAGCGGGTGGAGATCGCTTCGGTGGGGCGCTGCTGGCAGTTGCTGCAAGCCGTGTTGCGGGCTTTGGCGCGTGGTTGAATGGACGCTCCCACCACCTACCAACTCCACATCCACGTCGCCCAACCGTTACGCCTGCAAATCGGTCGCTTCGGTGAGTTCGAGTTTCCCGCCGGCAATTACGTTTACACCGGTTCGGCGCGGCGCAATTTCGAGGCGCGCGTCGCCCGCCATTTGCGTCGCGACAAGCGGCTGCGCTGGCATATCGATTACCTGCTGGCGGCGCCGGGGGTGACGGTGGTCGAGGTGGCGCGCTCGGGGGAGCCGGAGTGCGCACTCAATCAGGCGACAGCGGGAGAAGTGTTGGTGGCGGGATTCGGCGCTTCGGATTGCCGGCGGGGCTGCGGCAGCCATCTCAAGTTTACGGGAACGTCCGGGTAAGGAAGCTGCCAAATCCAGGCGGATCAGCCCGTGAAGATATTCACAGGTCTTTTTCTCGGGCTACGAGAAAGTCGCCGAGTTTCCGGTCGTCGCTGAGGATGTGCAGTTCCGCCCAATCGGTGAGAAACGCCGTAACCAGACTGGTCCTGAAATAAGAGGGGTAGTGCTGGGCGGACTCGACCAGGTTGTTGATCTGCTCCACCAGCAAGCGGTGTTCCTTGGCATGGGCAGCGGTGCCGGGATAAGCTTGCTTTGCCATGGTCTGTTCTTCATGGGCAAAATGCGCCTTGGTGAATGTGAGGAGTTCCTCCAAGGTATCCCCGATGCTTTCGAACTGCTCTCGACTGACCAGGGCATCGTTGATCCGGTTGACGAGTTCGAAGATATGCCGGTGCTCGTCGTCGATGCGGGCGATGCCGACGCTATGGTGATGTTCGTCCCAGGTCAGATGGTTTTTCATTTCAGCCTGCCTGCCGAAAAAAGGGAAGATGAAGGTATTCTACCGAATATGTGCCATGAAGTTGCAAGCGCAACCGGATGAAAATCCGCCTTACCCATAACGACGAAGAAATCTATCTTGACCTGTATCTCCACTCGCCTGCTGATCCTGCTCGGGGCGGTTATCGCCATCGGTCCCTTGTCCATCGACATGTACCTGCCGGGGTTGCCCGCCATAGAAAAGTCCTTGGGCGCCCGTCCTGGTTCCGCGGAATTCACCCTGGCCAGTTTTTTCATCGGCCTCGCCCTGGGGCAATTGTTTTATGGGCCGTTGAGCGACCGCTTCGGGCGCAAGAAACCGCTGCTGGTCGGTCTGGCGATTTACGTCGTGGCGTCGCTCGCCTGCGCGCTGGCGGGTAGCGTGGCGGAACTGGTGGCGTGGCGCTTCGTGGAAGCGCTCGGCGGTTGTGCCGGCATGGTGGTGGTGCGGGCCGTGGTGCGCGACCGTTGTGCCGCCCGCGAAGCGGCGCGGGCTTTTTCGATGCTGATGCTGGTGATGGGAGTGGCGCCGATTCTGGCGCCCATGATGGGGGGATGGATCGTTGCCGGGTTGGGCTGGCGCGCTGTTTTCGTGAGCCTCGCCGGGTTCGGAATCGTCCTGATGATCGCCTTTCAGCGCGGTATGGACGACACCCGCCATGTACCGAGCGGGCCGCTGAAACTCGGACAGGTGTTGCGCGATTACCGGCAACTGTTGGCCTCGCGGAGCTTTCTCGGCTACACCCTGATCGGCGGGTTGGCCTTCGCCGGGATGTTTGCCTACATCGCCGGCTCGCCTTTCGTGCTGATGGAACTCTACGGCATTCCGCCCCAGCATTACGGCTGGGTTTTCGGCTGCAACGCCATCGGGCTGGTCGCCGCTAGCCAACTCAACGCGCACCGCCTGAAAAGTACGCCGCTCACCCTGCTGCTGCGCCGCGCGCTATGGGGGCCGCCGTTGGCCGGGATAGTGCTGGCGTTGGCCGGCTTGGCCGGATGGTTGCCGCTGCCCTTGGTGCTGGCGGGATTCTTTTTTTATCTGGTGAGCCTCGGCTCTCTCGGACCCAACTCCACCGCTGCCGCAATGGCCACCCACGGTCAGCAGGCGGGTGCTGCTTCGGCCTTGATGGGGGCGCTTCAGTTCGCGCTGGCCACCCTGGCCGGTGCTCTGGTCGGCCTGTTCCACGACGGCACGGCGCGTCCGCTGATGGTGGTGATGGCGCTGTGCGGCATCGGCGCCTGGCTGGCGCACCGCTGGATGGTTGCGCCGCTGGAGAGGGAATAGTCTTCAGTCGCGCTGTAGCGGTGGTGACTGTAGGAGCCTGCCGTGCAGGCGAGCAAGGCTGCAAACCGCGACAACGCCTACGATGGCGACACCGCATCGCGGGCGTGGCCCGCTCCTATCCCTTCTATGTCGACAGGCTCCTAGGAGCTATCCCTGCAAAG
Organism: Sulfuricella sp.; assembly: GCA_018336195.1. Classification (GTDB taxonomy): domain Bacteria; phylum Pseudomonadota; class Gammaproteobacteria; order Burkholderiales; family Sulfuricellaceae; genus JAGXQV01. The sequence continues at coordinate 18,829 of JAGXQV010000017.1, forward strand.
CCGCCGTGACGATCTCCTGGGCTTCTTTCACCACTTCCTCCAGGTGGGCTGCGCTCTTGAAGCTTTCCGCGTAAATTTTGTAGATATCCTCGGTGCCCGAGGGGCGGGCGGCGAACCAGCCGTTGGCGGTGGCGACTTTCAATCCGCCGATGGGCGCGTCGTTGCCGGGGGCGCGAGTGAACTTGGCGGTAATGGGGTCGCCGGCCAGGGTCGCGGCGGCGACACGCTCGCCGGTGAGCCCCTTGAAAGCGGCTTTCTGCGCCGGGGTGGCGGGGGCGTCGATGCGCACGTAATAAGGCATGCCGTATTTCGCGGCGAACTCCAGGTAATGCTGGCCGGGATCCTTGCCGGTGACGGCGGTGATTTCGGCGGCCAGCAGGCCGAGGATGATGCCGTCCTTGTCGGTGGTCCATACCGAGCCGTCGCGGCGCAGGAAGCTGGCGCCGGCGCTTTCTTCGCCGCCGAAGCACAGGCTGCCGTCCATCAGGCCGGAAACGAACCATTTGAAGCCCACCGGCACTTCCAGGAATTTCCGACCCAGGCCATTCACCACCCGGTCGATCAAACCGCTGGAAACCAGGGTCTTGCCGACCGCCGCGTCCGCCGCCCAGTTGGGGCGATGAGTGAGCAGGTACTGGATGGCGACGGCAAGGAAATGGTTGGGATTCATCAGGCCCACCGAAGGCGTGACGATGCCGTGGCGATCCACGTCGGCGTCATTCCCCCAGGCGATGGAGAAATCATCCTTGAGCTTGACCAGGCTCGCCATGGCGTAGGGGCTGGAGCAGTCCATGCGGATTTTGCCGTCGTGGTCGAGGGTCATGAAGGCGAACGCCGGATCGACCTTGGGATTGACGATTTCCAGGTTGAGGCCGTATTTCTCGGCAATCGGCTGCCAGTAAGCGACCGCCGCGCCACCCAGCGGATCGACGCCGATTTTGAGGTTGGCGGCGCGTATCGCCGCCATGTCCACGACGTTTTCCAGGTCGGCGATGTAAGGCGCGGCGAAATCTTCCTGGGTGATGCAGGTGGCCCGGATCGCCAGTTCGTAGGGGAGGCACTTTACCTCCTGGTTGTCGCCTTCCATCAGGGCATTGGCGCGCTTCTCGATCCAGCCGGTCACATCGGTGTCCGCCGGGCCGCCGTTGGGCGGGTTGTACTTGATGCCGCCGTCGCGCGGCGGGTTGTGCGAGGGGGTGATGACAAGGCCGTCGGCGCGCGGTGCACTGGCATCGCGGTTGTGTACCAGGATGGCGCGCGAGATCACCGGGGTCGGTGTGTAGCCGCCGTTTTCCTGGATGTGCGTTGCCACGCCGTTGGCCGCCAGCACTTCGAGGGCGGTTTTCTGCGCCGGGGCGGACAGGGCGTGGGTATCCATGCCGAGGAACAGCGGGCCGCTGATACCTTGCGCGGCGCGGTATTCGCACACCGCCTGGGTAATGGCGAGGATGTGCGCTTCGTTGAAGCTCAAATTCAGGGAGCTGCCGCGATGCCCGCTGGTGCCGAACGCCACCCGCTGGGTGGACTGGCTGGGGTCGGGCTGGTTGCGGTAAGCGGCGAGCAAGGCCGGGATATCGGTCAGTACGTCGGCGGGCGCGGGTTGTCCGGCGAGGGCGTGGGGCATGCGGTTCTCCAGAAGGCAGTAGACGATCTTCAAATGATACCGCCGCTTGATGACGGGAGGTAGCTTCCTGTTATAGGTCAAGTCGAATCGGGAACAGGGGGGGTATAATTAAAAGATGTGTCTCAAACGTAACAATACGGAGTTCGTTCGATGAAAAGCCTTGTCCTGTTGTCCTGTAGCCTGCTCCTGTCCGTCACCACCTTTGCTGCCGATGTACCCGAGCCGGCCGGCGTGGCGGAAGTTCGTGAACTGGGGCGGCTCAACGGTTTGGCGCTGTCCTGCTCGCAGGTCGAAGCGGCGGCGCGGATCAAGAACATCCTCATCCAGTACGCCCCGAAAACCCGCCGCTACGGCGAGGCTTTCGAGGCCGCCACCCAGGAGAGCTTTCTGGAGCAAGGCGCCAAGCCTGAGCCATGCCGCGATGGGGCGGCGTATGCGGTAGAGGCGGAAGTGGTTGCTTTGCGCCTGCGGGCGGCTGCTCCGCAGGAAGCCAAGTAAGGAGAATTCCATGAGATTTCTGGCGGTAATTTTGTTTTTTGTGTCCCTCTGCGCCCTGGCCGGGGCCGCCGAAACGGCCAAGGACGACGATCAGCCCGAAGTCGGGGTGGTGTCGCGCTACCTGTTGATGGACGTGCGTGGGCGGGCGATCAGCGACCAGGATTTTCGCGGACGCTACCAGTTGCTGGCGTTCGGCTACACGTTCTGCCCGGACATCTGCCCGACGACTTTAGCGGAGATGTCGCTGGTGTTGGAGAAACTTGGTAAACAGGCGGAGCGGGTGCAGCCGCTGTTCGTCACGGTCGATCCAGAGCGCGATACCCCCGAAGTGCTACAACGCTATACCGGTTTTTTCGACAAACGCATCATCGGCCTGACCGGTTCGCCGGATCTGGTGCGCCGGGTGGCCAACCATTTCAAGGTGCGCTACGAGAAGCACCGCGAACCGGGCGCCGCGCCGGGACAATACACGGTGGACCATTCGGCGGGTATGTATCTGCTTGGGCCGGACGGAAGCTTTATCGCCAAATTCGCCTACGCCCAGCCGCCCAGCGAGATCGCCGCCCGGCTAAAGGCGCTGATGGATTGAAGGGGTAGCGCGCGCCATGTTTCACGCTACAATGACGGCGCGCTGAGCGCAGCCGAGTAATCCCTAAAATTTCTATCAAGGAGATGAAGATATGCACAAACTGATCGTAGCTGCCCTGTTGGGACTTTTTGTTGCCGGTAACGCGCTGGCTGCCGATGCAACTTGCACGGACAAAGCCGCCGAGAAGAAACTCGCCGGCGCCGCCAAGACCAGCTTCATGAAAAAATGTGAGGCCGGCGCAAAATCTTCCGAACCCGCAGCAAGTGAATGCGCCGCCCAGGCGGCTGAGAAAAAACTCGCCGGTGCGGCGAAAAACAGCTTCATGAAAAAGTGTGAGGCAGGTGCAACAGTCAGTAAATAAAAGATTTTTTTCGAATAAGAAAGCCGCCTCTCCAGGCGGCTTTTTTATTTTTATTCAGTGGAAGACGCATCGTTGGCGTGTCTAGCATAAAAAAGATTCCTTGCCTACCTGTAATAAGTGACAGTTACATTGAGGCGTACTTTCGGCTTATAGTGCCCAGTTGGGTAGTGGAACCCCAGGTTTTGCTCGCTTTCAGAGGAGACGACGGGTCGGACAAACAATAAGGGCACTACCAAAATACTTCGTTACATTTTTTTCTGGAACGAATTCGGTCAAGGGTGGGATGGCATGTTCAAGCTGGAGCTGTACCTGGAAGCACGGTTGTTGCGCGAATACTTCTTCGAAGAGAAGGGCGAGATCACCATCGGACGGCGCCCCACACACGATATCCACATCGAATACATGGGCGTGAGCGGCGACCATGCCCGCATCAGCCTGGCCCCGTCCGTGGCGCTCGAAGACTTGGGCAGCAAAAACGGCACCACTCTCAACGAACAGCCGATTGGCGGCCCGGTTCCCTTGAAGCATGGGGACGTGATCGGGATTACCAAATATCGTCTGCGTTTTCAGGACGAAGAATTGCGTCGCGCCGAAGAATTGGCCAACGAAGATCAAGAAGGCGAATCCACTTGGGCGATTCACCCGTTGCGCGACGGCGACCAAGAGTTTGAAGGGGGGGAGGGGGATGAAGAGTCGCTGGAAATGAAACTGACGCCGCGCGAATTCGAGTGCCTGTTCTGGCTGTCGCGCGGCAAGACTGCCCTGGAAATCGCCGATCTGCTCAAGATCACCAAGCGTACCGTGGCCTTCCATACCGACAATATCTGTATCAAGCTGGGAGCCTCCAACCGGACCCAGGCGATTACCTTCGCCATCGCCCAGAACCTGATCGATCCCTGACCGGTTTACCCATTTGGGTAATGGTGCCCTGCCGCACAGCTGCTTTACACTTTGATCTTTGAAGAATTGCTGCGGTGCTCAGTCATGAAACTTTCATACGATGTCGAAGAAGCCGATTTCGAGGAATCGGTGGTCGCCCGTTCCCATCAAGTACCCCTCCTCTTGGATATCGGGGCCGAATGGTGCGGCCCGTGCCTGGTGTTGGGGCCGGTGCTGGAGCGGCTGGTGAAGGAATACGATGGGCGGTTCCTGCTTGCCAAGGTGGATGCCGACGAGAATATGCGGATTGCCGGACGCCACAAGGTGCGCGGCTTCCCGACGGTGATCGCGTACAGCAAGGGCGAGGAAGTGGATCGTTTTTACAGTATGCAGACCGAAGGTTTCCTGCGGCGCTTCATCGATACGCTCATCGAGCATCACGCACAAGCGGCAGATACGGTGGCGCAGGCCGCCTAATTTCGGCAGGTGTGTTGCCGGGAGAGTGTTTCACGCTCCCGGAACTTGTGCGCTGTCTTTAGAACATCGGCTTATCGGATGATTCCTGGTAGCGCGTTACACCGCCAGTAATTTCCTGCTTGGCTTCTTCGGGGCCGACCCAGCCTTCCACCTTTACCCATTTGTTGGGTTCCAGGTCTTTGTAATGCTCAAAGAAATGGGAGATTTGCGCCAGCACCACCTGCGGCAGTTCGCGGAACGACACCAGGCCGCGATACAGGGTGGAAAGCTTGTCGACCGGCACCGCGAGAATTTTGGCGTCCTTGCCCGATTCGTCTTCCATTTTCAACATGCCTACCGGGCGGCAACGCACCACGACCCCGGTTATCAGCGGTACCGGGGTGATGACCAGCACGTCGACGGGATCGCCGTCTTCGGAAAGGGTGTGGGGGATGTAGCCGTAGTTGCAGGGGTAGTGCATGGCGGTATTCATGAAACGATCCACGAACATCGCACCGGTTTCCTTGTCGACTTCGTATTTCACCGGCTCGCCGTGCATGGGTATCTCGATAATGACGTTGAAATCGTTGGGCAAATCGCGACCGGAAGGTACTCTGTCTAGGCTCATGGCGGACCTCTGAAAATAAAAGTCGGCATTATACCGGCTTTATCCCGTCATAGAATGATCTTATGTGATGTGTCAGCGCCCAGGTGATGTGTTCGCCGACCAGCGGCGTGGCGTTCGGCAAGGCATTCCGCAATGCCGCCACGATCTCCGGGGTGGTGGGCGCGTTGCCCAGGGCCACCGCGAGATTGCGTTGCCAGCGTTCAAAGCCGATGCGGCGGATCGGGCTGCCGGCGAGCTTTTCCTCGAATTCCTGGGCGCTCCAGGCGAACAGTTCGAGCAGACCCATGTTGTCGAGTCCGTTGCGCACCGCGAAATCGATTTCCTGCGTTGGCGGCGCGGCGCGGTTCCACGGGCAGGCGAGCTGGCAATCGTCGCAGCCGTAGATGCGGTTGCCCAGCAAGGGGCGCAAGTTTTCGGGAATCGCCGCTTTCAATTCGATGGTGAGATAGGAAATGCAGCGCCGCGCATCGACCACGTAGGGCGCGACGATGGCGCCGGTCGGACAGGCATCCATGCAGCGCCGGCAAGTGCCGCAATGCGGGGCGGCAGGGGCGTCGGCGGGGAGCGGCAGATCGGTGTAGATTTCCCCCAGGAAAAACCACGAGCCGGCATCGCGCGTCAAAGTGAGCGAGTGCTTGCCGCGCCATACGATCCCGGCCTTGCTCGCCAGTTCGGTTTCCATCACCGGGGCGCTGTCGGTGAAAACCCGGTATTGACCGCCCCCCGCCACGCTGGCAATTCTTTCCGCGAGCTTCTGGAGACGGGCGCGCAGCACCTTGTGGTAGTCGCGCCCCAAGGCATAGCGGGAAACATAGCCTTTATCCCCTTCGCCTAGCACGGTCAGGGCGTCGTGGGCGGCGGGCGGGCGGTAGTCCATGCGTAGCGAAATCACCCGCAATGTACCGGGGATCAGTTCGGCAGGCCGGCTGCGTTTCACACCGTGAGATGCCATATAATCCATGTCGCCGTGAAAACCCCGCGCGAGCCACGCTTCCAGGCGGGCTTCCGCCACGCTCAAGTCGGTATCGGCGATCCCGACCGCGGCGAAGCCGAGTTCCCGGCCCCACAATTTGATGTCGCCAGCCAGCCGAGTGTAATCATGTCCATCCATGCCGATAATCATACCGATAGCCGCCCGGCTTGGGCGCGTTTTCTTGCCGACGAGGAGGCGACCCGCGTATTGGGCGCCGACTTGGCGAAATGCCTGCGCCCCGGCTTGGTGATCTTTCTCGACGGCGACCTGGGTGCCGGCAAGACCACCCTGGCGCGCGCCCTGCTGCAGGCGCTGGGTTATCAGGGCAAGGTGAAGAGTCCGACCTATACCTTGGTTGAAATTTATGTAGTTTCTAACTTATACTTATATCACTTTGATTTTTATCGTTTCAACGATCCGGAAGAATGGCAGGAAGCAGGCTTTCGCGAATACTTCAACGATGCCTCGATCTGCCTGGTGGAATGGCCGGAAAAAGCCGGCGGGCTGCTTCCCCCGGCGGATATCCAAATCGCCCTGCGCATCGCGGGGCAGGGGCGGCAAGCGGAAATTACGACAGGAACGGAAAAGGGCAGGTTATGTTTGAGTGGTTGGGCGGATTCAGCGGGAAATCAGGAAGGCGGCGCATCGGCGCCTTCCTGAGCGGCTGCGCCCTGTGGGCGGCAAGCTGCGCCGCTGCCGCCGGCATCCAGATCGGCGCGGCGCGCGTCTGGCCGGCCGAAGAATATACCCGCGTCACCCTCGAATCGGCAGCTCCGGTCAAGTTCACCCAACTTTCCATCAAGAATCCCGAACGCCTGGTGATCGACCTCGAAGGGGTCGATCTCGGCCCGGCGCTGGACGGGCTGGCCGCCAAGGTCGCCGCCAGCGACCCCTATATCAAGCTGGTGCGCGCCGGACGCTTCAAACCGGGGGTGGTGCGGCTGGTGTTCGACCTCAAAACCGAGATCAAACCGCAAGTGTTCACTCTCCCGCCCTACGGCAGCTACGGCCATCGTCTGGTGCTCGACATCTTCCCGATGCAGACCGCCGACCCGCTCATGGCGCTGCTCGACAAGCGCGATTCCAAGGCTGTTGGCGAGTTGCCCAAGCCGGCCCCGGAAGAAACGCCGCCCGCCCAGAAAGCCGCGGAAAAACTCCAACTCGCTGAAGCCCCTCCCGTGCCGGTTCCCGCCAAGGAAGCGCCTGCCGACGCCGCGCGGCAGCCGGAGAAAATCGCCAAATCCGCCGACGCGCCGCCGCCCAAGAAGAGCAACGTGGCACGCCTCATCACCATCGCCATCGACGCCGGGCACGGCGGCGAAGACCCCGGCGCGCACGGACGCGGCGGCTCCAACGAAAAGGACGTGACCCTGGCCATCGCCCGCCGCCTCAAGGAGCATGTCGACCGCGAGACCAACATGCGCGGGGTGCTGGTGCGCGACGGCGACTACTTCATTCCGCTCCAGCAGCGCGTGGTCAAGGCGCGCAACGTCAAGGCCGACCTGTTCGTCTCTATCCACGCCGACGCTTTCATCACCCCCGACGCCTCCGGTTCGTCAGTGTTTGCTCTCTCGGAACGCGGCGCCACGTCGGCCGCTGCCCGCTGGCTGGCGAAAAAGGAAAACGAGGCCGACCTGATCGGCGGGGTGAACATCGACGTCAAGGACGTGTACCTGAAACAGACCCTGCTCGACCTTTCGCAGACCGCCACCATCAACGATAGCCTCAAGCTCGGCAAGGCGGTGCTCGGCGAACTGGGCGGCATCAACCGCCTGCATAAGGGCAGCGTCGAACAAGCCGGTTTTGCCGTGCTGAAATCGCCGGACATTCCCTCGATCCTGGTGGAAACCGCCTTCATCTCCAATCCCGACGAAGAGCGCCGCCTCAAGGACGACGCCTACCAGGATAAAATGGCCCACGCCGTCCTGACCGGGATCAAGCGCTATTTCGCCAAGAATCCCCCGCTGGCGAAATCGCGGCTGGCGCAGATGGAGCAACAGCCCTAAGCGTTCAAGCCTGCATGGCTTGAATTGCGGTTCGCGGCTAAAATGCCGCCATGTCTTCGATCCGTCTTCTTTCCGACTTGCTTATCGACCAGATCGCCGCCGGCGAAGTGGTCGAACGCCCCGCTTCCGCCCTCAAGGAGTTGCTGGAAAACAGCCTCGACGCCGGCGCCAACCAGGTTTCCGTGACGCTCCTGGAGGGCGGGGTGAAGCTGATGCGCATCGCCGACAACGGCGTGGGGATAGACAAGGAAGAATTGCCGCTCGCCCTGGCGCGCCACGCCACCAGCAAAATCGGCTCACTGGATGACCTGGAGCGGGTGGCGAGCCTGGGATTTCGTGGCGAGGCGCTGGCGAGCATCGCTGCGGTAGCGCGGCTCAGTCTTACCAGCCGGCGGCGCGGCGAGCGCCATGCCTGGAAAATCGCGGCGGAAGGCGGGGAGATGGGGGGCATCCAGCCCGCAGCCCTGGAACCCGGCACGCTTCTGGAAATTCAGGAGCTGTATTTCAACACTCCGGCGCGGCGCAAGTTCCTCAAGAGCGAAGCCACCGAATACGGGCATTGCGAAGAGATGTTCCGGCGCATCGCGGCGAGCCGTGCCGACGTGTCTTTCACCTTGCAGCACAACGCCCGCAAGGCCTGGAACCTGGCGGCAGCGGCCCCGGAGCGGCGCATCGCGCAATTGCTCGGCGAAGAGTTCGCCGGAGCTTCGATCAGTCTCGACGAACAATCCGGACCGCTACGCCTGTGGGGTTTGGCGAGCCTGCCGGGCTTTTCAAGGGGCGGGCGCGATACCCAGTATTTCTACGTCAACGGGCGTTTCGTCCGCGACCGCCTGATTAGCCACGCCATCCGCGAGGCCTATCGGGACATTCTCCACCACGAACACCAGCCGGCTTACGCGCTGTTTCTCGAACTGCCGCCGGAGGGCGTGGATGTCAACGTCCACCCCACCAAGATCGAAGTGCGCTTCCGCGAGCCGCAGGCCATGCACCGCTTCATCCATCACGCCCTCGACAAGGCCCTCGCCGCGCCGATCGCCCAGCGCCCGCCCATGGAACGCGCCGCGCAGCCGGCCTTTGCGCCGCGCGGCCCGGCGCTGCGCTACAACTCGCCGCCCGGCCAAGGCAGCATTCCCTTGGGCGTAGCGGAACGCGAAAATCTCTACCACACCCTGTTCGGCCAGCTCGGCAGGCCGGAAGCGCCGCCGCCAGCCGAGGCGCAGCCGCAGGACATCCCGCCGCTCGGTTATGCCCTCGGCCAACTGCATGGCGTCTACATCCTCGCGCAAAACCAGCAGGGGATGGTGATCGTCGACATGCACGCCGCCCACGAGCGGGTCACTTACGAAAAACTCAAGGCCGAACTGGCCGAACGCCCGCTCGCCATGCAGCCACTGCTGATCCCGGTCAGCTTCAACGCCGATCCGCTCGACGTGGCGACGGTCGAGGAACACGCCGCCGCACTATCCGAAATCGGCCTGGAACTTGCGGTGCTCTCGCCCTCCGCCCTCGCGGTACGCGCCGCGCCGGTGTTGCTGGGGGGCTGCGATCCGGTGCTGCTGGCTCGCGACGTGCTCAAGGAACTCCGCGAATTCGGCGCCAGCCAGGTATTGACCGAGCGCCGCAACCAGTTGCTTGCCACGCTTGCCTGCCACGCTTCGGTGCGTGCCAACCGTCAACTCACGATTCCCGAAATGAACGCCCTGCTCCGCGAAATGGAAGCCGCCGAGCGTGCCGACCAATGCAACCATGGTCGCCCCACCTGGCGCGCCATCGGCATGGACGAACTGGATGGGTTGTTTATGCGGGGGAAGTGAAGCTTGGTATTCTTCATACGGCGTAATGCCCGTTGGTTATTTCGCCTTACGTTGTTGACGGGATTTTCCAGTTTCACAAGGTGTAATGCGATAGCACTTATTACCCCCCACGGCGCTGTGATTTTGCAAGCCCCGACGTGCGCGGCGTGTGCAGTGGAACCCGTATCCACGCGCTGGATCGACGCTGGGCAAGCCAGCCGGTTTTACCATTCGCTTTCCGCCACATACGGGCGGCTCCACAAGGCGAGCTGCAACAACACCGCCTTGCACCAGGCCGCGTGCAAGGCGGCGCTTTCTTCGGGCGTGGCATCCTTGGCGAGGAAGGGGCGGATGCGCTCGTTGATTACCGCCGTGAACGCGATGAGATAGCGCAAGGGGATATGGGGCAGGGCGGCGGCCCGATCCACCTGGTTCTTGCGCAGATGGGTATGGCGCAGGCCGATCTCATGCTGGTAGTCGAGCCAGGTTGCGTCGCGCGGACGCAGGCAGACATCGAGTATCCATTGCTTGAAACGCTCGCCGACGCGGGCCTTGTAGGCGGCATCCGCCACGCCCTCGCACGATCCGTAGTAACGGGCGAGGTGGGGATGGGCGGCGATTACTTCGCGCCACGCGCCAACGACCGCATCGGTCTGATCGGCCAGGCGTGCGCCGGCCTGCTTTAGCCAATGCTCGTCTTGCGCCGTCATGGCGACCGTTTTTTCCAGCAGCGCCAGTTCTTCCAGGGAAACCGGCGAGCGCCCGATGGCGGGCGAACCGAAATCGTAGCCGCTGGCGGCGAGACTTTCCTTGTTCATGTTCTTTCTCCTCTCAGTCGCGCCGGTGACAGCGCAACACGTTGTCTTCATCGCGGTATAAGGTGCATTCCTTTTGCAGCGCCGCTTTCAGTTTGGCGCGCGCCCGATGGATGCGCACTTTGGCATTCGCCTCCGAGCAACCGCAGGCGGTCGCGGTATCGCGCGCGCTCAGGCCGCTGAAATCGTGCAACAGGATGGCGCTGCGGTATTCCTCGGGTAATCCGGCGATCACTTCGCGCACGCAGGCATTCATCTGCTTCAGGGTAAGCTGCTGCTCCGGCGTCGGGGCGTCGTCTTCCAGGTCGGCGGCCTCATTCTCATCGGCCCGCTGCGGTTCTGCGCCACTTTTGCGGAAATGGTCCATGGCCGTTCGCGTCGCGATGGTGTAAGCCCAGGTCTTGACGCTGGAACGTCCGTCGAAATCCGGCAGGCCGCGGGCAATGCGCAACAAGCTCTGTTGCAGCAAATCTTCGGCCAGCGCCCGATCCTGCACCAGGCGTTGCAGGTAGCGCCCCAGAAATGGGGAAAGCTCGGCCACCTCCTCGAACGACGTTTCCCCGTCCGGCGCTGGCTTCATTTTTCTTCGCCGGACGAGCAGCCGCATCCTTTGGCCGCGGTCTCCGGAATATCCTGCCGCACCGCCTCCAGCACCGCTTGCGCGGGCACCTGCCTTACCTTGTCGGCCAAGGCGATGGCTTCCGTTATCAGTTCTTCGCGCAAGCCGAGTTTCCTCGCCTTGGCAATGTGGTAGGTCACGCAGGGAATGCAGTTGCTGGCGATGGACGCACCAATCGCTACCAGTTCACGTTCGATCGGACTCAGTTTATTCATGGTTTCCTCTTTCAAGTTGTTGGGGGTATCTAAGTGAAAGGCAAAAACAGTTTTGAATGTTTAGTGTTGAGTGTTTAGTTGATGTCGCCGCGCAAAGCGCGTCGGATTTGAATCAGGCGCGAAGTGCATTCCCCAACTCAACACTCAAAACCAAAAACTGCTTTTACTTACTTAGACGTGTCGGCGGACGAAAAGGATACACCTCGCCGCGAGCGGGGAAGGTTGCTGCGTTGTCGCACCCTTGTTCCGGCTCTTGTGCCCTCGGGGATTTACCCGGATTACAAGGGGGTGCGCCTCTTGTGCCCTTTAATCTCTTATCCTCCAAGTGATGTTAAAACATGACACCAATGCGGTTTGTTGTGAATTCTGCGGTGATGGGTGATGAAAACCACCCTCCCATCACCCATCACCCATCACCTTGTTTGGCTCCGGCTTGTCCGGCATAGGTAAAAGGTTGTGGCGAGCCTCCCATAATAATCCGCTTGGCGCATCCACCCTGTTTCTCTCCTTGTTCCGCCAACGGGATCACAGGTTTTGCCTGTTTCTTCGGCCAACGTCAGCAAATGTCAGTTTGGCGTGCGGCGGATTTCATACACTGCGGATTGTCCACCCTTCATGCCAGGACAGTTTTTCGGACCGACCGTAGAAGGTCGTCCCGGCGTGATTTCTACGGAAAAAAGTCAGGAGCGGGTAGCGGCAGAAAACAACTGCCGCCCGCGCCTGGTCAGTAACTTCAATCAGGAGAAAACACTTGACTACCAATACCGACAACGACGTTCCCGGCATGGATGTGCTCGGCTACACCTACAACATTTTCGGCTTGTATGCCTCGCCAAAGGCAACCATGCTCGCCGTCGTGCAGGACATCGTCGATTTCAACAACAACGATCTCGACGACAGTCTGTTGGTGACGCAGACCGTGGATGGCGTGAGTTATACCTACCCCAAGATCTGCATGTTCCAGGATGTGAGCACCACCCGGTGCAATACCGCATATGGCGACAACTACCAGAGTTTTCAAAGCGCATTCAGTTCTACCGTCGGTGCGTCGGTGGAATATGGCGCATTCTCCGCCTCGCTATCGTCGGAATACAGTTCGACCACCGTGACCACCTCCGACCGGCAATATTATCGGCTGGTGGATACTTACCAAGGGGTCATCGCGCGTTTCGACGACACGAATAATTTGACGTTCACCGACGATTTTTCCGCCGACCTGAACGATGGCGGCGACGACCTCGATTCCATCAAATCCCTCTATCAAACCTATGGAACCCATCTGGTTACCGGCCTGATACTCGGCGGATCGGTCACCGCGAGTTACTCGGCGAGCACCGAGACGTATTCGAGCGAAAGCGAGTTCGTCAACGAAGCCAACGCCAAGTACAACGCCTCGGTGGGGAGCGTGCGCCTGTATACCACGGTGACTTCCGCAGATTCCACTTACCAATCGGACGTGGAGCAGGACGATCAGATAGAAGTGAAGGGCGGGACGGCTGCCGCGCAGAGTGCGCTCATCAACGACCAGGATTGGGACACCTGGGCGGCGTCGGTGAGCGACAATCTCGCCGTGGTGGATTTTCTCGGGGATGACACCGAAGGCTACCCTGGCCTGACGCCCATCTGGGAACTGTGCAGCGATTCGACGCGCGGCGATACGCTGGAAACGGCGTTCTACGAACTTTATTCACCCCAGCACACCACCCCGGTCTGGACCAAGGCGCCGAATTCCGACGGTAACACCAGCGGCACCTACGTACTGGGCTGGAACGTCAACGACGACCTGGCGGGTAGCGAATACGAAAGCCGCATCCCCTACATGGTGCTGACCGGCTTCGGGGCGCGGATCGACGGCAACGACCACGTGACGCGCATCGCCGTACAGGTCACCGATCTGGGAACCGGCGATACCTACGATTTCGTCAAGGGCGACGTGACGACCTTCATGCAAAGCGATTACGAACAGTATGCCACGGTGCCCGCCGGCTGCGTCATGACCGGCATCGCCTTGCGCGAAAAGGACGACAACCTCGCCGACATGACGCTTTATTACCAGGCTGTGGATATGACCGAGCGCAATACCGTGAGCGTGACCATTGACGGCACCATCACGCGAATCACCGGCGGCCTGCTCGGCACCAATATCGGTTCCATTGCCTGCGGCAGCTCGGCAGCGGAACAGGCCTGGGTTCCCGCGTCGGGTAACACCAGCGTGATGACCGGCATCCAGGTGGCCTCGTCGGGGCAGGCACAATCGTTCGTTACCTTGAACGTCTATCTGGCGACCCTGTATCTGGAAGTGGACCAGGACTGAAGCGTGCGGAAAGCGCTTGCACGCTTGGCGGGGGGGGGGGGAGCCCTTGTCCGCCACTGTCCGCATCCGCCTTCC
>JAGXQV010000018.1 GCA_018336195.1 Sulfuricella sp.
CAGGTCTCCACGCACTCCACCACATGGACGGTCACTGTCTTCTTTCCATTGGAGTCGAAGTCGTACTCGATATAGTTTGCCCATCGGAACCGCTGCTTTCTGTTGCCCCACAGACGGGCATGCCGCTGCGTGGGCTCCAGCTCGCTTATGGCTTCAAACTCTCCCTGTACGGTTGAGAGGGACTTGTCCCGTAAAACTTATGTGGCGCTCATGATTATGTGGCGCAAAACCCGTTCATCCATATCCTCCTTAATTTCCTTCTGATTTCACGCCACATAAAATATGTTTCACTATAGTCGAGTCGGATTTCAACTTTTGATTCCACACAAGGAGGCTCGACTATGTTCCAAGAACTGTTCAAAGATCCACATGCAATCCAAAGGAAGCTTACCGGCCCACTCCTGGATGCGCGACTGCGCTTTCTCACACACTGTGCCGAGCAAGGTTTTGCGCGGGGCACGCTTCGGGAAATCGCCATCTATCAATCGATTGTCATTGATTACCTCAAGCTCTCGGATACGGGATCAGTTACCCGTGCGGAGATCGAAGCTGCAGCGAGGCGCTGGGCGGAACGCCATGCAGACACCCACAGCACGGAAGATGCGTCATCGCCACGGTCCAAGGCTCGTTTCATCAATCATGCTATTCATTGGCTTGGTTTTCTCGGTCGCCTGGAAACAACGGTTTCACCGCCTCATCCTTTCGTGCACTTCGTCGCCGAATTCGCCGATTTTATGCGCGAGGAGAGAGGCTTGTCTCCTGAAACAATCAACTATCGCTGTCGCGAGGTTGATAATTACCTCGCGCAACTCTGTGGTCAGCAACGCTCACTCTCTGATTTGACCATCACACACATTGATGAGGTTTTGCTTTATCGCGTCAATGAGGCTGGGTACGCCAGGTGCACGGTGAAAACGCATGCTTCGACTCTGCGCGCCTTCTTTCGCTATGCGGAGCAACGCGGCTGGTGCCAGTGCGGACTAGCCGATGCCATCAAAGCGCCACGCGTATTCCGGCTCGAAACACTGCCTTTCAGTCCATCGTGGGAAGATGTTCAGCGACTGCTCGCCAGCTCAAACGGTGCTCGCCCGGTAGACATCCGTGACCGCGCGATCCTACTGCTGTTGGCTGTCTATGGCTTGCGCGCCGGAGAAGTCCAGCGGCTGCAACTCAAGGATCTCGACTGGGAGCACGAACTGCTCCACATCAGGCGTGGCAAGCGAGGACCGGTGCAGCAACTGCCACTCTCACACACGGTCGGAGAGGCAATCCTGAGATACCTCCGTGAAGTCCGCCCACGCACAACGTGCCGGGAAGTTTTTCTCACTATTCCTGTTCCTTTCCGTCCCCTTACCAGTGGAGTCATCAGTCAGATCGTCAGCCACCGCTGGCAACCGCTCAACGTCACACTCGAACACCGCGGATCGCACTCTTTGCGTCATGCTTGTGCCACGCGGCTGATCAATCAGGGCGTCTCCCTCAAAGAGATCGGCGATCAACTCGGCCATCGTAGTCTGGAGGCGACGCGTATTTACACCAAAGTCGATCTCGCTCATCTGCGTGAGGTCGCCGATCTCAACCTCGGAGGTCTGCTATGCGATTAGACGTCGTGATAACCAATTACACTGCCTACCGGAGATCGCTCGGGGAACGCTTCCACAGCAATGCTCAGATCCTCAAATCCTTCTGCCGCGCTATCGGAGGCGAAACCGATGTCACAGACATCCTGCCTGAGCAGGTCAGCCGTTTCCTCGATGGCAAAGGTCCGATCACAGTTTACTGGCACCTCAAATATGATGCCCTGCTCGGTTTCTATCGTTATGCCCTCAGCCGTGGTCTCGTCGGAAATTCTCCGTTGCCAACGGTCAAGCCGAAACGTCCACAACCTTTCGTCCCCTACATCTATACGGAAGAAGAATTGCGCCGGCTGCTGGCTGCCGCTCTGACTTATCAGAAGAATCCAGGCCATCTGGAACCAGAGATGGTCAAAACTATGCTGTTGTTGCTTTATGGTGCTGGTCTGCGCCGCAGCGAGGCCCTCTCTCTGAGGCTGGTCGATGTCGATCTGGGACAAGCCGTACTCACCATTCGCGATTCTAAATTCTTCACTTCCCGGCTGGTTCCTATAGGCGCTTCTCTGAATGAAAAGCTTCGACAGTATCTCGTGCATCGGCAGCAAGCCGGACATTCACAGGTTGACGATGCGCCCTTCTTTGTCAAACGCAATGGTCAGAGAGTGAATAAATGGAATATTGAACAGGCATTTCAGAGCATCCGGCAAGTGGCCGGGATCAACCGGACGGATGGCGCCCGCTATCAACCACGCCTCCACGACCTGCGCCACAGCTCTGCCGTTCACCGACTCATCTCGTGGTATCGGGAGGGCAAAGATGTGCAGAGACTCTTGCCACAGTTGTCAGTCTATATGGGCCACCGCCATCTTGCCTCCACTTCGGTCTACCTATCGATGACCCCGGAACTCCTCGCTGAAGCTTCGCAACGCTTCGAGCATTATGCACTCCATGGAGGTCTCCAATGATCGACCAAAATACTCTTGCTCCCTGGGTGCGCCGCTTTCTTTTGGAGCATCTGATCACTGAGCGCAACCTGGCGCGCAATACGCAACGCAGTTACCGAGATACACTGCGTTTACTGCTGCCTTTCATCGCAGCACAAGCCAACAAGCCCATTGATCGGCTCGATGTCACCGATCTCCACGCTGAGCGCATTCGTGAGTTCCTGCTTGATTTGGAGCAGCAACGGGGTTGCGTTATTGCGACCAGGAATCAGCGACTGGCAGCCATTCATTCGCTAGCCTATTTCATAGGATCGCATAGTCCGGAGCATTTGGAATGGTGCGGTCAAATTCGTGCCATTCCTTTCAAAAAAGCAACCCGCTCGGTCATCGCTTACCTTGAGAAAGCGGAAATGGATGCTTTACTGGATGCCCCTGACCGTACCACGGCTCAAGGATGCCGCGATCACACATTGCTCCTGTTCCTATACAACACGGGAGCACGCGCTGATGAAGTGGCACAACTGACAATTGCCGATCTTGCCTTCGCCCAGGCGCCACAGAGAGACCATTCGTCCGTGTTGATTCGCGGCAAAGGAAACAAGTTGCGTCGCTGTCCGCTATGGCCGAAAACTGTAGCGGAGCTAACACCCCTGGTGCAGGGGCGTGGTACAACTGAACACGTCTTTCTCAACCGTTGCGGGCAGCCTCTTACCCGCTTTGGAATTCACACGATGGTGGAGCGCTACACCAACAGAGTCTCTGAGCAAATTCCATCTCTGAAGACGAAACGAGTCAGTCCACATACGATCCGTCACACCAGCGCCACACATTTCCTGCGGGCGGGAGTGGACATCAATACAATCAGAGCGTGGCTCGGCCATGTCTCCATCAACACCACCAATGTGTATGCCGAAGTGGATCTGGAGATGAAAGCCAGAGCCTTGGCACATTGCGAACCGCAGGATAGCACCGCATCACACCCACCAACCAAACGTTGGCGAGAGGACGAGGATCTGATGGCCTTCTTGCACGCATTGTGACAGTATTGATTATGTGGCGTTGGTCCCCTTTCGTTTCCCTCATATTGACTGAGTCTGTTGGATGAGCGCCACATAATCATGAGCGCCACATAAGTTTTATTATGTAGTCAAACACATAATAAAACGATCATGTACTGCCAGTTGTATTGGCGGCATCGCGCCATCACGGGGCCATTGGGGTAGAGCCCATCCAGAAACAGAATGATCCGCAAGGCGGGAAACGCTTTCCTGATGCGCTTGGCCAGACGGTGAAACGCCTTGAGCTCACAGTCCTGCTTGGTCGTAGCCAAACCGTCTTGAGGGTAGGTCAAAAACTCGCTCATCAAAGGAAGGCTCATTCCCCCCTGAAAGGCCAGGTTGGCCTGCAGGACGTAAACGTAGTACTGCTCCCTGGCTGTCTCGCCCGATCCAACC
>JAGXQV010000019.1 GCA_018336195.1 Sulfuricella sp.
GGGAAATGCGCCGCATGGCGGGGCGCAGCATGAAGTAGAGAATGAGCAGTGAGGCCAGCAATACGCCGCCGCCCCAAGCGAGGTTGTGCCACACAGCCACATCGATGGCCTCGACCTGCGGGGTGACATCGCTCACTACGGCAAAATGCAGTAGGCCATCCCCATACACGTCCGGGGTGACCGCCGCCACCTGCAACACGCGGCCACTGTTTTCTTGCCTGACCAGATAGGTAGCTCTCTGCCAGTGCCCTCGCCAGGCATGGTCCAGCGTAGTCCGCGTGCCATTGCCACCGCTGAGCGACAACAACCGCAAGCCAGACAAGGGGTTACCCCCGGCCTGACGCGTGCCGGTCAACATGGCGACTTCACCATTGCTCAGGCGGCGCAGATCCAGCACCAGATTTTCCAGCCCTGAAACCAGCGCCACACTGCCCAGCACCTGCCCCTGATCAAGCACGGGCAACACAGCCTGATGTTCACAATGTGCCAGACAGGACACCCAGAATTGAGGGGCTTGGCGCTGTCCGGCCAGACGGGCCAGACGCATCAGGCGAGGCATGTCGGGCGTCCCCCACTGACCGAGCACTTCCTGTTTCGGCCCCAGGAAAAGCAGCGCCAGCGAGCCCTGTCCCAGATTGAGCTCCGGCCAGACCTCAGCCACTGCATCTTGCAGGGCCAGGGCATCCTTGCGACTCAGGGCTGAACGCACACGCGGCATGTCAGACAGCAGGCGCATTTGCATGTGCAGGTGGTCGTTCTGCACGGCAAACAGGCGAACGCTGATGTCTCGTAGATGTTTCAGGTCATCGGCCTGTTCACGCGCAAACTGCTGGTTCAGTGCATAAAACTGCTGCCAGGTGAACACCCCGGCCATGGCTGCCATAACCACCCCCGCCATGGCGATGATCTTCCAACGGATGCTCAGGAAGTGCATGGTTCCCCGCTTTCAGATGCTGTGCTGGGCGGCATGGTGGGAGGATTACGCGCAATACACGACGTCGTCAGGCCATCAGCCTGCGTCAGACTGGCCGTTCAGACCCAATACCGCTTGCATGTCGAACAGCCCGGTGGATTTGCCCGCCAGGAAACGGGCGGCACGCAATGCACCCAAAGCGAATGTCATGCGGCTGGAGGCCTTGTGCGTGATTTCCAGGCGCTCGCCGATGCCCGCAAACAGCACCGTGTGGTCGCCCACGACATCGCCACCGCGCACCGTCGCGAAACCGATGGTTTGGGCATCGCGCTCGCCGGTCACACCTTCACGGCCATATACGGCACAGGTCTTGAGATCTCGCCCCAGCGCAGCCGCCACGACTTCGCCCAATGCCAGCGCAGTGCCTGAGGGGGCATCGACCTTGTGACGGTGATGCGCTTCGATGATTTCGATATCAAAGCCTTCGTCGAGCACCCGCGCAGCCATGTCGAGCAACTTGAATGCCAAGTTGACGCCCACGCTCATGTTGGGCGCAAACACAACCGGTACGTGCGCCGCCGTGGCGGCGATGGCGGCCTTGCCTGCGGCATCGAAACCGGTGGTGCCGATCACCATGGCCACCCCTTTTTCACGGCACAGATCGAGGTGCAGACCTGTCGCTTCGGGGCGGGTGAAATCAATGAGGACATCCGCGCCGTGCAAAGCTGCGGCCATGTCGTCCGTGATCACCACGTTCTGGTTGATACCGATCAGTTCCCCGGCGTCACGCCCCAGCCAAGGGCTACCGGTACGATCGAGTGCGCCATGCAACACCACATCCGGCGCAGCTGCCACGGCCTCCAGCAAAGCCTTGCCCATACGACCGGAGGCACCGGCGATGACGATCCTGATCATTTTCCAGCTCCTTCCTGCACACGGGTGGGGGCTGCAGCAGCATTGATATCGATTTTTTTCAGCTTGTCATCTTCAAACACCACGCTCAGACGTCGCGTATCGAGCTCGCTGGTGCCATTCTGGTAGCGATAAACGTAATCCCAGCGAGTCGGATGAAACGGATCGCCCAACAAGGGGGTACCCAGCACGAAACGCACCTGCGAGGCGGTCATGCCGAGTTTGAGTCGGTCGACCATCTCCTGGGTGATGTCATTACCCTGCTGGATGTCGATCTTGTAAGGGGAAAGCTTGCCAAACGGGCTGGACCAGCTGCCACAACCTGCAGACAGCCCGGTAAGCAAGAGAACGAGGGTAAAACGAGTGAATTGAAAGAGTCGCATGAGGGCGCGCGCAAGGCGTCGAGTCAAAAAAGCCGCGCTATGATAGCGCGCAACCACCACCTGCAAGGACGGTGAAACAGAGAGGATCAGCGGGAACAGCGATTCACATCATGTTCGCACCGTATTCCTCTGACTCACTGGCCAAACCGCATGCCATGACGAATTCACAGCAGCTCAAGACGATAGGCCTCAAGGCAACCGGCCCGCGCCTGAAGATTCTCAATCTGTTTGAAAGCGCCGATCAGCGCCATCTGACCGCCGAAGATGTCTACCGCCTGTTGCTGGCCGACAATCTGGATGTGGGGTTGGCTACCGTTTACCGGGTGTTGACCCAGTTTGAGCGGGCGGGACTACTGATTCGTCACCATTTCGATAACGACAAGGCGGTGTATGAACTCAATCATGGCAACCACCATGATCATCTGCTGTGCATTCAGTGCGGCAAGGTCGAGGAGTTTTACGACCCGGAAATTGAACGTCGCCAAAGGGCCATTGCCGCAGAAAGAGGCTTCAAGCTGGCAGAGCATGCCCTGTATCTGTACGTGGAATGCACGCGCGCAGCCTGTCCAAACAAAGATCGGCGCGCTCCAGAAGAAAACGATCTACCGGAAACAGACGAGTAGCCGCGCACTACGCCGCTTCGAGCATTTCCTGCGCGTGCTGGCGTGTGGCCGCCGTGATCTGTACCCCACCCAGCATGCGGGCGATTTCTTCCACGCGTTCCTGCGGTAGCAGCAATCGCACCGCTGAGCGCGCACCGCCTTCGGTTTCCCGCTTGCTGACGTGGTAATGCCACGTCGCTCTGGCCGCCACTTGAGGCAAATGGGTGACACACAGCACCTGTCGATCCCGGCCTTGCCCGGCGAGCAATCGACCCACAATTTCTGCGACGCCCCCCCCAATGCCTGCATCTACCTCGTCGAACAGT
>JAGXQV010000020.1 GCA_018336195.1 Sulfuricella sp.
CCAGCCCGCTGGCCTGACCGACTTGCTAAAGAATTGCTAAAAACTTGTTGCCAAGTTTCTAAAAACCGCCGATCCAAAAGTTACAAATCAATTCAATGGCTTATGTCACAAGTTCACTACCAGGAATACGAGGCCGACAAGAAACGGCGTCTGGGCGAGGAAAGTGCCAAGCCGAAGCGGATTCGGTACAAGCCGATCAGCCGCTGACTGGCCAAACATGTATATGTTGATAATATACAATCATGATTAACCTCAACTCGGTCACCGGCTTCGAGTGGGACACCGGGAATGCCCGGAAGAACGAGAAGCACGGCATCGTGACAGCAGAAGCGGAGCAGGTTTTCTTCAACCGGCCCCTGCTTCTGCTGGAGGACATGAAACACAGCCGGGACGAGGCGCGCTACCACGCGCTGGGCCATACGCACGATGGGCGCCTGCTGCATGTCACGTTCACGCTACGCGGCGCGGGCACGCTCATCCGGGTGATTTCGGCAAGGGACATGCATCGCAAGGAAAGGGCCATTTATGAACAAGCAACTTAAAGCCATCCCCAGCTTCGCCACCGAAGCCGAAGAACGCGCGTTTTGGGAAAGCCACGACAGCAGCGAGTACATGGACTGGAACAAGGCCACCAAGGTCGTCATGCCCAACCTCAAGCCCACCACACAGACCATCTCCCTGCGCCTACCCCTGCACCTGCTGGAAACCATCAAGGCCGCCGCCAACGCCCGCGATGTGCCCTATCAATCGCTGATCAAGGTCTGGTTGCAGGAAAAAGCCGACCACCACTGAACTGCCGACCATCAAACAGTTCTTCGAGGTCCTCATCCATCTGTTCGGGGACGAACCTGGGGTCCACATTGATATAACCGCCGTGGAGTGATCAAGGAAATGAAACACACGGACGCCTCTCCCGTGTTCCATTGCCCCCTGAAGAGGGAGGTTTCAAACCGGAGTTTGTTTTTGATGAAATTTCTACAATGCCCAGCGCTGTTCATCGTCACCCTGTTTCTTGCCCCAATCTCACACGCACTGGACATGAACTTCCGCAGTGTCGTGCCCGGCGTTTACGCCCACATCGGCGAAACTGGCATGCGTACCTATGACAACGAGGGGATGAACGCCAACTCCGGCTTCATCGTCACGGATCAAGGCGTGGTGGTGGTGGACAGCGGCTCCACCTGGAAGGTGGCCGAACGCATCCATACCGCCATCCGCAAGGTGACCACTCAACCGGTGAAGTACGTCATCAACACCGGCGGCCAGGATCACCGCTGGCTGGGGAACGGCTACTTCAAGGCGCAAGGCACCGAGATCGTCGCCGCCCACACCGCCATTGACGACATGAACGCGCGTGGTGCCATGCAGTTGCAGGGCTTGGCTGGCGAGTTGAAGGACAAGGTGGCGGGCACCGAAGTGGTCCTGCCCACCCGCACTTTCGAGAAGCGGGAGGTGTTGCGCCTGGGTGACCGCGAAATCCACCTCATCCATTTCCACGGCGGCCACACGCCCGGCGACAGCGTGGTCTGGCTACCGAAGGAGCGTGTGCTGTTCTCCGGCGACATGGTCTACGTGGACCGCCTGCTGGGCGTGCTGCCTTTCAGCAATGCGACCCGCTGGCTTGCCTCTTTCGCCGAAATGGAAACGCTGCAACCCCAAGTCATCGTACCGGGGCATGGCGAGGTGTGCGACCTGACCAAGGCACAACGGGAAAGCCGCGATTACCTGCATCAGTTGGTCGAGCACATGCGCCGCGCAGTGGACGACATGGTGGATCTGCAAAAGGCCATCAACAGTCTGGATCAGTCAGCCTGGAAACATCTCGCCAACTACGACCTGCTCAAGGGTGGCAATGCCAGCCGGGTCTACCTGGAGATGGAAAGCCGTTGACCACCGCTCTCCTCGCCGTCTCCGGCGTCGAGACGTGGCCACCTCCACCGGCATGGTGGGCATTTCGGGGCTTTCCTGCCGGGGCCGATACCACGTTATCCTGGCCGCGCGAACCCAACCAATAGACATGGCATCCCAAGCCAGTCGGCTTGAGGTGCTGTCATTTTTACAAGGAACTTCTCCCGTGATCCTCTCCCCCCTGACAGAAGCAGACCGCTATCTCTCGCTCCATCCACTGTTTGCGCGCGCGTTTGAGTTCTTGCGAACGACTGACTTGAATACACTCCCGACAGGCAAGCACCCCATCCAGGGCGATGACCTGTTCCTTATCATGGAGCACCGCCCTGGCCGTCCCCGTACGGAAGCCCAGCTGGAATGCCACCGGCGCTACATCGACATCCAACTGGTGCTGGAGGGGGTGGATGAGATGGGCTGGCTGCCGGTGGCGGCGTGTTCGCAACCCGTTGCGGAATACGATGACACACGGGACATCCGCTTCTTCAACGATGCGCCCGCCACTTGGCTACGCACTCCGGCTGGGGCGTTCTGCATCTTTTTCCCGGAGGATGCCCATGCGCCTTTGGTCGGTGAGGGCATGATCCGCAAGGTGGTGGTAAAAATTCGGGCTGATTGATTCGGCACGACCAGATACCCTGCACACGCCTCATCCCTCGCTGCGCCTCCATGCCCATGACCTCGATGCCCCTGATTCTCTCTTTGCTCGAAACCCGCGTGCTCGGCGTGCTGGCCGAAAAGCAGCGCACCGTGCCTGACACGTATCCGCTGACCCTGAATGCGCTGATGGCGGGCTGTAACCAGAAAACCAGCCGGGCACCGATTCTTGAAGCATCGGAGTCCGAGGTGCAGGCCGCGCTGGATTCTCTGAGACACCTGACGCTGATCATCGAGTCGAGCGGCGGACGGACGGCGCGTTTTGCGCACAACATGGAACGCGTACTGCACATTCCCACGCAATCCACCGCGCTGCTGGCCACGCTCATGTTGCGCGGGCCGCAAACTGCGGGCGAACTGCGTACCAACAGCGAGCGGCTGCACCGCTTTGCCGATATTTCTTCGGTGGAAGGCTTTCTCGAAGAACTGGCCACGCGAGAGGCGGGCGCGCTGGTAGTGGAATTGCCGCGTCAGC
>JAGXQV010000021.1 GCA_018336195.1 Sulfuricella sp.
TACGACCCGGTCGGACGGCTCACCCGCATCGCCGACAGCCAAAGCGGCGACATCCTCCTGCAATACGGCATCCTGAATTCCCCGACAAGAATCATCAGCGACCAAGGCACCCTCGACTACCAATACGACCTGTTCGGACGGCGCACCCGAATGACCGTCAACGGCACCGACAGCGTCGATTACAGCTACGACGTCCTCAACCGCCTCGTCAAAACCACCTTCCGCGGCAAGGACGCCAGCTACAGCTATGACGCAGCAGGCCGCCTCACCCAAAAGACCCTGCCCAACGGCACCCAGCAAAGCTACACCTATGACAGCGCCAACCGGCTAACCCGAATCGGTTACCAGAAAGCCGACGGCAGCGTGCTTGAAGAGATCAACTACAGCCATGACGCCAACGGCAACATCACCGTCAAGGAACAAGGTATCGATGCACTACAAGAAACCCCGTTCAGCGCAAGCTACGACAGCGGCAACCGGCTCACCCAAATCACCTTCAAACCCGGCACCGCCCAGGAAGCGACTTACACCCTGAGCTACGACGCCAACGGCAACCTCACGAAAAAAGCCCACGCCAGCGACCCGAGTGACGTCACCACCTACACCTGGGACGCCCGAGGGCGGCTCAAAAGCCTCACCAGCCAAAACCTCCAGGCCAGCTACCGCTACGACGCAATCGGGCGGCGGATCGAAAAGACCGTCAACGGCCAGAGCGTGGGGTATCTGTACGACGGCAGCCAAGCCATCGCCGAACTGGTGGGCAGTAGCGTCGCCGCCGCCTACCACCCCGGCACGCAGATCGACGAAATCCTCGCAAGGTATACCGCAGCAGGCCAAAAAACCTTACTGCAAGACGCCCTGGGAAGCGTGATCGCGCAGAGCGCGGAAGACGGCAGCACCGCCACGCGCTATGCTTACAGCCCCTACGGAGAAGCGCAGGCCATCGGCCCGGACGAAGGCAGTCCGCTGCAATACACCGGGCGGGAAAACGACGGGACGGGGTTGTATTACTACCGGGCGAGGTACTACGACCCGTTGCTGAAGCGGTTTATTTCGGAGGATCCGATTGGGTTGGCGGGGGGGATTAATGTTTATGGGTATGTGGGGGGGAATCCGGTTGGGTTTGTTGATCCGGCAGGCCTTGATTCGTTGCAGATTACGGGAGCAGGAGGCTTCAAGACGTATAATAAAAGTACCGGTGAAACAAATAGTTATTCTGAGGATGGGGCATGGGTTTCAAGGACTCTTCCCAAGGAGCCAACTCCTGAGGTAAACATGGATGTTCCTCGTATGTGGCCGAAAAATGAGAGAAAGGACGTCGAACCAGTTGAACCTACAACTTTGGACCGCTACCTGGAAGACTTGTTTGGAAAAGAAACCAAAACACGTAAAAGTAATGGGCAATGTATCAGGGGATAACGAAGGGGGGATTTTAAAAATAATGGCGCACGATCTTCTTAAAGAATTTTGCATGGCTTTTTTGACAGCATCTATTGCGCTAACTGCCTATGTTGGTATTGAGGAATTGGCGAGAATTGATGAAACAACATATGTGCACGCCATGCCAAAAGGAGAAATGAGCCCGGGCGTGGCGATCATCGATGTTGGACCGCTTGACCCATCCGGCAATAGTACTCTAGAACGTAGAAAATTGGCCGCGCTGCTTAAGTTGTTGGAGAAGACCAGCATCGTGATTGGCGTCAATATGGTACTAGATACAAATAAGGACCTTTCAGCAGATCGAGAAATAGCTGAATTGGCAAAGGTCAATAAGAACATTGTCTTTGCAGTTTGTAGTAATTCATGCGATCTATTTTCAGACCTACAACGTGCCGAGCCGGCTTTGGGGGATGCGCGATTTCCAGATATGTATTCTAAGGGGCGCCTCGGAATTACTGGGATTCCAGACAAGAATTTGGATGGCGCTAATCAATACACTTTTGGTTTTGCGGTCATGCAAGCCTTGGTTAAGAATAAAATTCTTAATGAGGATCACCTAACTGATTCGTTGACATGGCATCCAACATACCGGAGTCTTTCAATTCGCCAGATATTGACCAAATTCGGAATAGAAAATGACATCCCGGTCTATGATGCAGATAGAGTATTAAGTGGCGATGTGCGCCCCAACGCTTCCAAAGTAATCCTAATTGGGAGCGTTTCTACTAATTTTGCCGCATTTGACGTTGCGCAATCCTTTTCAATGCGGCATCCAGTTTCCAGCACTGTAATTGACGCGAGTACCATATCGACGGTGATGCGTGGAAGCTTCATTCAAACGGTACACCCTGGAGGATATTTCGCGGTTCTCGTTATCATTGGTACGGTGATGTGCCCCTTGTTAAGGCGTGTTAGAAACACGCCTATTTTGATCTTTGTAGTCATGCCAACATTTGCACTGAGTATTTTATTTGCCTCCGGATTTTTGTTGGCTAACGGCAACCTACAAGTTCCTGGCACCCCATTAGTGATAACGGTTTTCCTTGTGGTATTCAGGATATTTGGACAACGTGCGCGGTCAGCCCGCGCAGCTGGGTAGGGCGTGCATGCCCTTCGTGCCCTCACGAAAGACATCGCGTAGCAAACGTAGACCACCTAACGAAGCCGGATAATTAAACCACCCCCATCCAGCCAACGACAATGTGCGCCCCCCTCCCAACCGCCAACCCTCCCCAAATCGGCGAGACCCGCCCCCTACGCCGGCACCTGCTACCGCTGCTCCTGCTATTAGCGACGGTTGTCCCGCTTGAAGCCCCCGCCGACCAAACCGACCGCACCCAAGCCCCCGCCACCCAAGACCAGCAAACCATCTACGGCCCCAAGACCTACGCAGCCGGCAGCAGCGTCACCGACAGCTTCAAACTCCCGGCCGGCGTCACCCCCCCCTGCTACCTGCAAATCGACAACGGACGAGCCGACGGCAAGGGCAGGGTAGGGGACGCCACCATCACCCTCAACGACCGCACCCTACTCAGTAAAAAGCAATTCAGCGGCGCCGTCTCCTACCGCACCAAAGTCGAACTAAGCGACACCAACCGACTCCGCATCGAAGTCCCCGCCGCCGAACGAGACAAGACCGACAACAAAGGAAGCCCCGCCCAATTCAGCCTCGGCATCAATTGCACCCCGGTACTGCCCCGGCCCACCGAACTCAGCCCCGACCCGCTCAAACTCGGAGCGGGAACCAGCGGCACCCTCACCGCCCGACTCGCCCCCACCCCAGTCAGCGGCGGCGTACTCAACCTCAGCAGCAGCAACGAACGCATTGCCGGCGTCCCCGCCAGCCAAGCCTACCGCCCCGGCCAAAGCCGAATCGACATCCCCGTCAGCGCCAAAAGCCCCGGCGAAGCGCGGATCACCGCCAGCCTCAACGGCCGCCGAGCCGACGCCGCCGTCCGAGTCAAACCCGCACGCCCGGCCAGCCTCGCCAGCCTATTGCCCGGCAGCCTCAGCCTCGCCCCCGGCGCCCAAGGTCAACTCACCGCCACCCTCAGCGCCCCGCAAGCCCATAAAACCGAAATCACCCTGCGCATCGGCGAAGCCCGCGACAACGAACGCGACGACCACGACAAAGGCCGCGGCCGCGACGCCCCCCTCATCAGCGCCCCCGAAACCGTCAGCGTCCCCCCCGGCCAGACCCGCGTCAGCATCCCCGTCACCGCCGGCACCCGCAGCGGCACCACCTCGCTCACCGCCCGCCTCGACGGCAGCAGCGCCACCAGCCAAATCACCGTCGCCGCCACCCAACCCAGCGTCGTCGCCCTGGTTCCCGCAACCCAACTCCTCACCCTCGGCAGCAACGCCACCCTCACCCTCACCTTAAGCGCCGCCGTCGCCAAAGACACCCTCATCCCCTTGAGCGCCAGCCCCACCGGCATCGTCACGCACCCCGCCAGCGTCACCATCCCCGCCGGCCAAAGCAGCACCCCGATCGCCCTCACCGCCGTGGGCTTCGGCCAAACCAGCATCAGCGCCGCCCTCAACGGCGGCAGCGCCGCCAGCCTCATCCAAGTCATCCCCGTCCCAGCGCGGATCGCCGCCCTCGAACCGGCGACCGCCACCTTAGCCAGCGGCGCCGACGGCCCATTCACCGTCAAGCTCAACGCCATCCAACCCGACAACACCGACATCGCCTTAAGCGTCGACCAAGCCACACTCCTGCAAATCCCCGCCAGCGTCACCGTCCCCGCCGGACAAACCCAAGCCACCTTCAGCGCCACCGGCACAAACAGCGGCGACGTCATCCTCAGCGCCGCCCTGAACGGCGAACAAAAGACCGCCCGCATCCACATCAGCCCGCAAGCGGCGCACCTCCTCCCGCTCACCCCCAACCCCCTAAGCCTGCAACAAGGCGCCACCGGCAGCCTGGGAGTCGGCCTCGACATCGTTCAAGAAAACGACACCGTCATCGCTATCGCCAACAGCGCCCCGACGATCATCGACACCCCGGCAAGCCTCACCGTCCCCGCCGGACAAACCCAGGCCAGCCTGCCCGTCGCCGCCCTCCAGGCCGGAAACGCCCAGCTCAGCGCCACCCTCAACGGCAGCAGCCAAAGCGCCGCCATCGAAATCCAGCCGCCGCCGCCCGGCGTCGCCGGCCTCGACCCCGCCCTGCTCAAACTGCCCAAAGGGCGGCCCGGCGTATTGCGAATCAGCTTAAACCGCGCCCCCAACACCCCGGCCAGCGTCGCCCTCACCAGCGACACCCCCACGGTCGCCACCGTCCCGCCCGGCATCGTCGTCCCCGCCGGCGCACTCGGCGCCGACCTGCCCGTCAGCAGCCTCGCCGAAGGGCAAAGCCGGATCGGCGCCAGCCTCAACGGCACCACCGCCAGCGCCACCGTCAGCGTCGGCCCCGCCGAACCCATCGGCCTCACCCTGGTACCCGACAGCCCCAACTCCTGGTCCAACGACAGCTTCAGCCTAAGCGTCACCGGCATCTACAGCGATGGCACAAGCCTCGACCTCACCGGCCAAGCCACCTTCAGCAGCAGCGACCCCAACGTCGCCACCATCGGCCCCGACGGCAGCGTCGCCACCCTCGCCGCCGGCACCACCACCCTCAGCGCCGTCGTCGCCTACACCGACGTCCAAGGCCAACCCGCCCGCGTCGCCCAGACCACCCAACTCACCGTCAAAGGCGCCGGCACCCTCGTCTTAAGCGCCCCCGCCGCCACCCTCGCCGTCGGCAAAACGCAGACCGTCACCGTCACCTCGCCCGATCCCGCCGGAGCAGGGGGGCTCACCGTCAGCCTCGCCATCACGGGCGGCATCACCGCCCCGGCGAGCATCCAGATTCCCGCCGGCGGCCTCAGCGCCACCTTTACCGTCACCGCCACCGCCGCCGGCCCCGCCACCCTCAAAGCCAGCGCCCCCGGCCGCTACCCCGGCAGCCTCGCCCTCACCATCGCCCCCGCCCTGAGCCTCACCGCCATCGCCCCGCCGAGCGTCATCGCCGACGGCCAGGCCAAGCTCTTGAGCCTCAGCGGAAGCGGCTTCGTCAACGGCGCCCAAATACTCGCCGGCGGCCAAACCCTGCCCAGCGTCTACCAGGACGCCGGCCACCTCAGCGCCACCCTGCCCGGCAGCCTCGCCGCCGCCCCCGGCAGCCAACTCATCCAAGTCGTCAACCCCGACGGCCAGAAATCCAACACCCTCAACCTCACCCTCCTGAGCGCCGCCCCCCAGATCGTCGGCCTCAACCCCGCCAGCGGCCCGGTCGGCAGCGCCGTCACCCTCCAGGGCAGCCAATTCTCCGCCACCCCCAGCGGCAACGACGTGCGCTTCAACGGCGAACGCGCCACCGTCGCCGCCGCCAGCGCCACCGAACTCAAAGTCATCGTCCCGGTCAAGGCCAGCAGCGGCCCGGTCAGCGTCACCACCGCCAAAGGCACGGGCGTGAGCCCCATCCCCTATACCGTCAAATCGCAACAAGACTTCGACCTCCAGCTCGACCCCGCCGCCGCCCAACTCCCGCGCGGCGGCGCCGCCGGCGTACGGGTCAAACTCGCCAGCAACGGACTCGCCGACTACGGCCAAGCCGTCACCTTGAGCGTCACCGGCCTGCCCGCCGGCATCGCCTGGCAAGCCAACCCGCCCCGGCTCACCAACTACACCCCGGCCACCGTCACCTTCAGCGCCGGCCCTGCGGTCGCCCCCGGCGACTACAACGTCACCCTCACCGGCAGCGGCCCGCTCGACCAAGGCAGCGCCAGCCGCAGCAAAACCGTCAAACTCACCGTCCTCCCCGTCGACGCCACCAGCGTCAGCGGCCTCGTCCTCCACGCCGACGACGACAGCCCCTTCGTCGGCGCACGGATCCGCCTGAACGGCCAGGAAACCACCACCGACGCCAGCGGCAACTACCGCATCGTCAACCCCGGCACAGCCGGCGACCAGGTACTGCTGATCGACGGCCACACCAACAACAGCGCCACCACCCAATACCCCTCCGCGATCGCCATGCCGGTCATGATCAATGCCGGCCAGGACAACCGCGCGCTCACCTCCTACATCCAAGCCGTCGACGTCACCAAATCGACCGTCATCGTCCCCGGCCAAGCCGTCAGCGTCACCAACCCCGACCTGCCCGACTACGCCCTCAACATCCCGCAAGGCGCCGTCCTCATGGGGTGGAACGGCCAACCCATCGACAAAGTCAGCGTCCGCACCGTCGCCGCCGACAAACTCCCGATCAAACCGCTGCCGCCCGGCGTCAACGCCAAGACCGTCTACCTCTACTACTTCTTCCGCGAAGGCGGCGCCACACCCAGCCAACCGATCCCCGTCACCATGATGAACGACATGGGCGCGCTCCCCGGCGAGAAAGCCGACCTGTGGTACTACGACGAATCGATCACCCCCGACGCCAACTCCAACCAATGGCGGATCATGGGGCAGGGCACCGTCTCGGACGACGGCAAGTCCATCGTCTCCGACCCCGGCGTCGGCATCCCCAAATTCTGCTGCGGCGCCACCACCGCCAGCCCGCCGCCGCCGCCCAACCCGAGCGGCCCGCCGCCCAACCCCCCGCCGTCCGGCCCGCCCGGCAGCGATGACGGCAGCGACCCGAGCGGCACGGGCAGCGGTGGCGGCCCGAGCGGCAACAGCCCGCCCGGCGGCGGCGACAACGCGCCCAGCAGCCCGACCAGCAGCCCACCCGGTGACCCGACCAGAGTCCCGCCCGCCGACGCGCCCCCGCCCGAGCAGCCGGCCAAGCCCGCGCCCGAGCAGCAGCCGGAACCCGATCCGTGCAGCGAGAACCCGGTCATCTACGGCACCGGCGCCTCGCTGGTAATGCGCGGCCACGTCCTGGGCGTGAACGCCCTCCTGCCGGCCAACCTCGGCTGCCGCTACAACTCCCTGACCGACCGGATCGGCCCGTTCGGGCGGGGCACCTACCTCAACACCGAATGGCAGTTGAGCCTCAGTGCTGCCGCCATGGTCCTGATGAGCCCGCAGGGACACCGCTGGATCCTCGCCAAAGGCCTCGACAACGTCTACCGCCCCAACCCCGGCCTACCCGGCGTGGAAGGCGCCGAAGGCACGAGCAACGGCACTGGCACCGGCAGTACCAGCGTCATCCGCTTCCGCGACGGCAGCCGCTACGAATTCACCGTCTTCGGGCGCGGCAACCAAGTCCTCACCGCCCAGATCGACCCGTGGGGCAACCGCCTCACCGTCCAGCGCAACAGCGGCACTATCGGCGCCGTCGGCATCGCCCAAAGCGTCACCGACAGCGCCGGCCGGGTCACCCGCATCGAATACAACGGCGCCCTCATCAGCCGCCTCACCGACACCAGCGGCAGAACGCTCAACTTCAG